>NZ_SOFM01000028.1:0-42415 GCF_004402705.1 Cryobacterium mannosilyticum
CCGTATGGTCCGCGGCTCACCCCAGATCAAAGCCCCACCCTGGTACGACCCGAAACAGAACTGGCACCCCGCCAACCAGAACCGCGCCCGCACCGCCACAGCCGCCCACCCCTGACCCGGCTCCCGGTCTCCGTGGTCTCGACACGCTCGACCACACGGTTCGTTCGACCGCCGAGTCCCGGGACCAGGTCTGGACTAGCTCGACCGCCGGGCGGCTCGACCACCGGGACGGTCCCGGCTCGGGCACCGGCGGAGACGGAACCGGTCACCTCACCGGTTCGAAGACCACCACGGCCGTCTCAGACGGGCGGCGGCTGGCGTACCCGTCGAGGTCCTTGTCCAGGACCCGCCACCGCTCCCACAGCCGCGTCCGTTCCGCTCCTGTCGCGGCGTGGGCGACGACCTCGCGCGTCCCGTCGGCGAGCTGCACCCGAGCCGTCGGGTGCGTCTGGAGGTTCAGCCACCATGCGGGCTCTGCTTCGCCCCAGCCGTTCATCGCCAAGGTCACTAAACTCGCACCATCCACGTAGTAGCCGAGGATCACCGACCGCTCCTGACCACTGCGGCGTCCGACGGTGGTCAATCGCAGCGTGCCCCACCGCTGGGCCCGAGCCGGCCACAGCCCCAGACGCCCACCGGTGACCCGATAGAGGGTCCTGTGCACCCTCCAGGCCAGCACGACGAACCATCGCGGGGGCAACCGCGGTGCTCGCTCGCTCGCTCCCGGAGCACTGCTGGGGATCTCCATCTCGTTTCCACCTTTCGCGAAGCAGCCACCCACCAGGCACCGAACCCGCTCGGTGATTGTAGAGCCATATCCCCTTCGCGAACAGTGGCCGACCTCCCATTCAGCGCCTGGGCGGATGCCTCCGGCGGGAGTCGCCCGCTGCCACCTGACCGCGCCCGGTTGCGCGCCGTCACCGACACGGATGTCGACCGGATCGGCGGCGCCTGACCCCGCGTACACTGACCCGCATGTCCGCATCCTCTGGTTCAGCCGTTCCTGGTCGCATGCGGGCCGTCGTCTTCGACCGGTACGGTCCGCCCGAGGTGCTGAGGGTCGAGGACATTCCGGTTCCGGCGCCGGGTGCGAACCAGGTGCTGGTCAAGGTGGCCGCGACATCCGTCAATCTCACGGACTGGGAGGGGCTACGGGGCACGCCGATGTACGCACGAATCGGCGGGCTGCGTTCCCCGGCCCGGCGGGTGCTCGGCTCCGATATCGCCGGCGTTGTCGCTGCCGTCGGGCCAGGCGTCACGCGGCTGCGCGTGGGCGACGAGGTGTACGGCGACAATCTGGGCCTCAAAGGGGGATTCGCCGAATTCGCGGTGGCGCCCGAATCGGCGCTCGCGCAGAAGCCGGCGGGGCTGACGTTCGCCGAGGCGTCGACACTTCCGCAGGCAGGCTCGATCGCGCTTCAGGGAACGGCCGGCGTTCGGCAGGGCCAACGCGTGCTGGTCAACGGGGCAGGTGGTGGGGCAGGCTCGTTCGCAGTCCAGCTCGCCGCGCGTGCCGGAGCACATGTGACCGGCGTCGACAACGCGGGCAAGCTCGACTACCTGCGCGGGCTCGGCGCCGACGCCACAGTGGACTTCCACAGCACGGACTTCAGCCGGCTCGAGCCGTTCGACCTCGTGCTCGATCTCGTGGCACACCGTTCGGTGTTCGCCTACCGGCGCGCAGTGGCCAGAGGCGGCCGCTACCTCTTCGTCGGCGGCAACGTGCGCACGTTGCTGCGCGTTGTGACGGTCGGCGCTCTGCTCGGCCTGTTCAGCGGGCGCAGCCTGGGATTCCTCATCGCGAGGCAGGGGCCGGCATACTTCGAACCCGTTGCAGAGCGCTGTGTCGATGGCGATCTGCGCATCCACATCGATCGCGTCTTCTCACTCGATGGGGTAGCTGCGGCGCTCGCCTGCGTCGGCGAGGGTCGCGTCCTCGGCAAGGTGGTCGTCACGCCCTGACACCGGACGGGATGAACCGACAGCACCTCTACGTCGTTGGTAACAGTAGCGGGCTTCGGATCCGGGCCTGCTCAGTGCAAGCGACAAAGGAGACGATTGTGCACCTCACTCGAACCGGCCGGCTACTCACCGCGGCCACCGCCACCGCTCTTGCCTTCACCGCTTTCTCGGTCGCACCGGCCTTCGCCGACGGCGGCGGCCACAGCCACGACGGCCATTCCGTCGTGCGTGTCCACCTTCTGGGAAGCCAGCCGGCTCCGGCGAGCCCGGTCATCGCCGGCATCAACCCTGGGACTGCGCCCTGGGTGAACGACCGGAGCACGGCACGCGTGCGTGCGGATGGGCGGATCACCGTCGACATTCGTGGTCTCGTGATTCCGCCGCCGCGCGGCACCGGAGTCAACCCCGTCGCATCCGTCATCGCCACCCTCGTCTGCGGCGGCGCCGTCGGTGACTCCACCGATCCCTTCGGCCTGAGCCCGGCGGGCGACGGGCGAACCCGCGACACCATCGCGGTACCGGAGGAATGTGCGGACCCGACGGTGCTCATCCAGCCGGCGGCGAACCGCACGGTATACATCGCCTCCGGCGTGTCCAGCCGGCACGACGACCACCGCGACGACTAACACGCGAAGCGGAACCAGAACGGTGGTCCGCCGGGTCGGGTTACTGCAACTCGGCGGACACGCCGTCCGGCACCGCCGGTTCCCCATCAGTCAGGCTCCTGAACATGATGTGGAGCCCGACGAATCCCTGCTCCGGGTGCTCGAATGCGCCGGGGACAGTGCCGATGACGTCGAAGCCGAGCGAGCGCCACAACCGCACCGCGGGTTCGTTCGTTTCGACCACGGCGTTGAACTGGATGCCTCGATAGCCGCGGGTCATCGCCCAGTCGACCATGTGGATTCCCAGGGCGCGGCCGACACCCTGCCCCTGGGCGTCCGGGGCCACCATGAAGCTCGCGGTGGCGATGTGGGACCCGCGTCCCGGCCGGTTCGGTCCCATGATCGCCGTGCCGACGATGCTGCCGTCGATCTCGGCGACGACGGTGCGTTCCTGGCCCAGCCAGAGCAGCCTGGCGGCGTCGGAGGACAGGCCGGGCGGGTAGGCGTAGCTCTGCCCGGTGGCGACGACCGCGGCGAAGATCGGGTAGATCGACGGCCAGTCCGTGGGGACCGCGTCACGGATGTCCATGGCTAGTCCCGGGGGTCAGCTGCGACGACGACAACCACCATGAGCCGGATCACATCCGGCCGGCGAGGAAGTCGGCGAAGGCCTGGGGATCGTCGATCGGTCCCTGGTACTGCGCACCGTCCACGAGCACGGTCGGGGTGCCTTGGATCGAGTCGATCTCCGCACCGGGAATCGGCCCGTTCAGGGCCGTCTTCGTGTTGTCCTGCGACCAGGTCAGGTAGCGTCCGCTCGCCACACAGTCCGCGAAGCCCGGGTCGGCACCCTGCAACGACACCAGCTCGTCGTCGGTGAGGCCGGGCGTGTTCTCGGCCGGCTGGTTCGAGTACAGGGCGGCCAGGTAGGCGAGGGTGGCCTCCGGGCGCAGGGTGGCCTGGCAGGTGAGGGCGGCGGAGGCCCGTGAGGAGTAGTCGGTCCCGTTCGATGCCGGGTCGAGGAAGGTCAACGCGTGCAACCGCAGGGTGATGGCATCGCTGTCGACAGCGGCCCGCAGCTGAGCCCCGTTGGCGTCCTCGAACTGCTTGCAGTACGGGCACATCGGGTCGAAGTAGACGTCGACGGTCATCGGGCCGGTGCCGACAGCGAGGTAGCCTGCGTCGAAGTCCGCGGCCCCCAGCCGGCCGGTGAGGGAGCCCGGCTCGGACGGGGCTTCGGTGGAGGTATCGGAGCCGAACGGGTAGGGCGCTGCCGCTCCACCGGCGACGGCAGCGATGATGGCGCCGAAGGTGGCAGCGAAGGCGATTGCGAGCACAACGAACAACGCCGTGGCGGCGATGCCGACGTAGCCGATGATCAGGCCGGCGACGGCCAGCCCTCGCCCGGCTTCGCCCCGCTGCTTGATCTGCCCGAGGGCGATGTGGCCGGTGATGACCGCGACGAGGGAGACGAAGAACGACGACACGAGCGACACGATCGCCAGGGTGTTGGTCTTCGGCGCCGGCGGAAACGGGATGTACGGCGGCTGGCCGTAGCCCTGCGGGAACTGGTTACCCGGCTGCGGTTCCGTCGGCTCGATGGTCATCGTGGTCCCCCTGCTCGCATACCCTTGCTGGAATACTACGCGGATGGCGCGGTCTGGGCGATCCGGCCGAGCAGTCCGTTGACGAAGCCGGCTGAGTCATCCGTTGAGAGGATCTTCGCCGACTCGACCGCTTCGTCGATGGCTACCGCGTGCGGCACGGCATCGTTGAAGAGGATCTCCCAGATGCCGATGCGCAGGATCGCGCGGTCGACGGTGGGCATCCGGGCCAGGGACCAGCCCTGCGAGTAGGTCTCGATCAGTTCGTCGATCTCCTCGCGGTGCTCGACGACCCCGTCGACGATGTCGCGCGCGTACAGCCAGGAGGCCATCCGGGCGGGCTCGTTGGCGGCCCGCTCGGCTTCGACCGCGAGCGACTCCGGGATGGTCGTCTGGCGCACATCTGCGGCGTAGAGGATGTCGAGGGCGCGCTTGCGCGCCTTGGTCCGTGCGCTCACTAGTTGACGCGGCCCAGGTAGTCACCGGTGCGAGTGTCGACCTTGACGCGGGTGCCCTGCTCGAGGAACAACGGCACCTGGATCTGGAAGCCGGTTTCCACGGTGGCCGGCTTGGTGCCGCCGGTGGAACGGTCGCCCTGGAGGCCAGGCTCGGTGTAGGTGATCTCGAGCACAACGGATGCCGGCAGCTCGACATAGAGCGGGTTGCCGTTGTGCAGGGCGATGGTCACGTTCTGGTTCTCGAGCATGAAGTTCACGGCGTCGCCGACGACGACGGCCGGTACGTGCAGCTGGTCGAAGTCGGAGACGTCCATGAAGACATACGAATCGCCGTCGGCGTACAGGTACTGGAAGTCCTGGCGGTCGACGTTCTCGGTCTCGATCTTGGCGCCGGCGTTGAAGGTGCGGTCGACGGTCTTGCCGGTGACGACGTTCTTCAGTTTGGTGCGAACGAACGCACCGCCCTTGCCCGGCTTGACGTGCTGGAAATCGGTGACTGCCCACAGCTGGCCATCGATGTTGAGGACGACGCCATTGCGGATATCGGCGGTTGATGCCATGGAAGGGTGTTCCGTTCAATTGGTTCAATTAGGAAGGTGCGCGGCCGAAAGGCCTCAGACGAGTGTAGTTGGCCCCGGGGTCGCGCGCCAAAGGGAGCGTCCGGCCCGGTCAGTGGCCGACGGCCGGCGTCAGAGCGAGCGGGTGATGAAGTCCAGGGCGAGCCGATAGGAGTCGAAGCCGAAACCGGCGATCACGCCGGTCGCCACGGCGCTGACCACGCTGGTGTGACGGAAGGTTTCCCGCGCGTGCGGGTTGGAGAGGTGCACCTCGACCAGGGTGACGCCCGCCTTGGTGACGAGAGCCGCGGCATCCCGCAGGGCGTAGCTGTAGTGGGTGAACGCGGCCGGGTTCAGGATGACGGGGATGCGCTCGTCGACGGCCTCGTAGAGCCAGTGGATCAGCTCGGCCTCGTCGTCGGTCTGGCGCACGTCGACCGTGACCCCCTCCGGGGCCGCCCCCGTGAGCATGGTGCGCAGTTGCTCGAGGTTCGCCGAACCGTAGACGTCGGGTTCGCGACTGCCGAGGCGCCCCAGGTTCGGACCGTTCAGGACGAGGACTCTGCTCATCCACCCAGCCTAGGGGGCGGCTCGAGACCCGCGGGCCAGCGCGCACGTCACGGATGGCGCGGACTCGGCGTGCCCTGAGCGCTCGTCGAAATCGGTGCGGTCGCCGCCGTCGTTCGGCGGCGACCGCCTTCCTGACTAGGCCAGAGTCGGCTGCAACATCCCCTCCAGACGCTGGTAACTTGTCTCCATGCCGTCGGTCATGCCGGTCGCCAGGACCGCGTCGCGCTGCTCGGCGTTCGCATACGTGATCACGAGTGAGAGCAGGGTTCCACCCTCGACAGCGGTGAGGGTCAGCTCGTTGAGCGTTGCCGGGAAGTCCATTCCGATCATCGCCTCGGTTGTGACCGCCCGGTACGGCTCTTCAGACTCGAGCAGTTCGCCGGTGAAACCGAATCGTTCGTCGCCGCCATCCCGCTGCCACTCGTAGCGGTACGTGTCGCCGACCGCGGTCGCGACCTCACAGACGGGCATCGACCATCCGTCGGGCCCGAGCAGCCATTTCTTCATGAGTGCGGCATCGGTATGCGCACGCCAGACCTGGTCGACGGTGCCGCGGATGACACGTGCCACCCGCACCTGGGTGTCGCTGAGGACCTGCGCCTCCGCCTTACGCTCGGTGGCGAAAGAGGCCAGATCGGCCAGCACCGTGTCGATCTGGGCCATTGCCTGGCGGGTGCCCTCCAGCATGCCCATCTCCAGGAGTTGCTGCATGTGTTCGAGAGAGTCGAAGTGCGACGTCGTCTTCAGACGACTCCCGCCGTTCGTCTCTTCGAAAGCGAAGTCCATCCGCGTGGTCGGGAGGCCGAGGTCGGGCTGGCCGGCTTCGTCGGCGAAACTGTCGAGCACTTCGAACGCGCGGGGAGCGTCGGCCGACGTCCACTCCCAGCAGCCGTAGTGCGCGTCTCCCTCGGGGCCGGTCATCACGTACACGCTGCGTCCGCCTGCCACGGCGTCGTGCCGAAGAAACGTCGCCGGATAGGTCGGTGGTCCCCAGAACCTCTCCAGCTGGCGCGGATCGGTGTACGCATCCCAGAGCCGACGGAGCGGGGCCGTGAAGTCGGCGACGATCGTGATGGTGAGCTGGTCGAGGTCCTTCTCGACGGAGGTGACGGGCATGATCTTCCTTTCGGTCAGGTGTCAGGTGTCTGGTCTCTGGTCTCAGGTCTCAGGTGTCAGGTCTCAGGTCTCAGGTGGAGCGGGATCGCCTTCAGCCAGAAGGATGTCGAGACGGTCGATGCGCGCACGCCAGACCTCCTCGAAGCGATCGAGCAGGCGCTGCGCCTGGCGGATGCGATCAAGGTTTCCCCGCACCATCCGCTCGCGGCCGCGTGCTTCCTTGGTCACGAGCCTTGCGTCCTCCAGAACGGCGACGTGTTTCTGGACGGCCGCGAAGGACATCACGTAGGAGTCGGCCAATTGAGACACCGATACGTCCATGACGAGTGTGCGGCGCAGGATGTCGCGCCGCGTCGAGTCCGCGAGGGCGCGGAAGATACGGTTCACATCCTGACCGGAAAGCTCTGATACAACCATTTGATTGTACGATAGTAGACGAGCACGGATCCCGCAACAACGGGGAGGAATAAGTCCGGCGACCGAGACCACGTGTTGACAGCACGGCGGCGTCGGCCTGGATCGACCTGCCAGCAGCCGGATCTTCATCGTAGGCTGAATCCCACACGTAATGGCAGGAGGCTGGGATGGCCCAGACGACGGCAACCGGAACGACGTTGACCGAGGTGTTGGCCGAATTGGCTGCTCTCGAGGACCCCAGATCCCGCGAGGTGAACGCCAGACATGGCGACGACCACGGCGTGAACCTCAGTAGGCTTCGCGTGCTCGCTAGACGGTTGAAGACCCAACCGAAGCTTGCCGGCGAACTGTGGGCGACGGAGGACACCGCGGCGCGACTTCTCTCTCTGCTGGTCTGTCGTCCGGGAACGTTCGAGCGCGACGAACTGGACGCCATGTTGCGGCAGGCGAGAACGCCCAAGGTGCAGGACTGGTTCGTGAACTACGTCGTGAAGAAGAACTCGCACGCCGACGAGCTTCGCCGGGTCTGGTTCGCCGACCCCGACCCGGTGGTCGCGAGTGCCGGCTGGGCGCTGACCTCCGAACGTATCGTGAAAGCAGCCGACGACCTCGATCTCTCCGGCCTGCTCGACACCATCGAGGCTGAGCTGCGGGATGCCCCTGATCGCCTGCAATGGGCGATGAACCAGTGCCTGGCCCAGATCGGGATCGAGCACGCCGAGTACCGCGCTCGTGCCATCGACATCGGTGAGCGCCTCGAGGTGCTCAAGGACTACCCCACTCCCCCGGGTTGCACCTCACCGTTCGCGCCCATTTGGATCACCGAGATGGTCAGTCGACAGCAGGACAGACAAGCCACCCTGCGGGCGGTCAGGATTCGCTGAAGCAGCCTGGCCGGTCAGACCTTCTTCACCAGGCTGGACTTGAGCTGCATCGGGCCGACGCCATCCACCTTGCAGTCGATGTCGTGGTCGCCGACGCCGTCGACCAGGCGGATGCCGCGAACCTTGGTGCCGACCTTGATCACGCTGGAGCTGCCCTTGACCTTGAGGTCCTTGATCACCGTGACGGTGTCGCCGTCGGTCAGGACGGTGCCGAACGCATCCGTGATCACGGCCTCTCCGGCCGGCTCGGCCTCGTTGCCGGGCTCGGCGGCCCATTCGCGCGCGCAGAGAGGGCAGACCAGCAGGGCACCCATCTCATAGCTGAGTTCGCTGGAGCATTCAGGGCACGGGGGCAGGGTCTCATTCACCTCCCCAGAGTAGTCGAGGGGTGCGGCGACCCGCTCAGGCCGTCAGGTCGCAGACGCCGTCGTCGTGCGCCACGAACATGCCCGTGATCGGGACGACCGTGCCGAATGCTGCGGCGAGTTCACCGGCCCAGGCCTGATCGGGAGCGGTCAGGGCCGCTGAACCGGGCCGTTCCAGGGTCAGGATGACGCTGCCGCCGGGGGCGAGTTCGCCGAGGAGGTCGTTCAGCCCGGCCGCCAGCACGGTCGCGCTGCCGGGCTCCGGGCGCAGCGGGATGCCGTCCACCGGGATCAGCAGTGGCAGCTGGCGGCCGTGACGGTCGAGCAGCATGAACCAGAGCTGGGGCCGGATCGCGTGCCCGACCAGGTCGCGCACGCGTTCCCTGGCCTCGTCGCTGGTCGTCACGGGGGCGGAGTCTTCGATGCGGAGGGAGAGTGTCATGCCGATCAGGATGCCCCCGGCGTGCGCCGGCGGTGCGGCTGTGCACAGGGTCGGCCCCGCCGCGGGTCCTGTGGAGGAGAACCGGGCACACCGGTCAGGCGGGCAAATCAGGCCGGCGAGTCAGGCAAGCGAGTCGGGCCGGCGAGTCAGGCGAAGGAGTCCATCAGGCGTGACCGGATCAGGAACCGCACCCCGCGCGGCGCCTCGACCGAGAACCCGCTCCCCCGACCGGGGACGACGTCGACGGTGAGGAAGGTGTGGCTCCAGTATTCGAACTGCTCGGCGGAGATCCAGAATTCGATCGACCGGGGTTCGGCCCCGGCCGGGGCGATGTCGAGGCGGCCGAGGAGCACGTCGCGGTCGGAGGTGATGAACTCCCCGGCCGGGAAGCACATCGGCGAGCTGCCGTCGCAGCAGCCGCCGGACTGGTGGAACATCAGGGGCCCGAATTCGTCCCACAGCTCCCTCAGGGTGGAGACGGCCGTACCGCTGAGTTCGACCCGGGGCAGGTGCTCCCCCGGCACCGTGAGGGTGCCGACGACGGTGGCCGTGGATGCGGGTTCGGACATGGTCTGGTTCTCCTCCGGGTGACGCGTGGCTGGGTTCGAACCGGGAGAGGGCCGCCGCTGATTCGGCGGCGGCCGCTCCCCCGGCGATCCGCCCTGGTTAGAAGAAGCCGAGCGGCTTCTCGGAGTAGGACACGAGCAGGTTCTTGGTCTGCTGGTAGTGCCCGAGCGCGAGCTTGTTGTTCTCCCGGCCGATCCCGGAGCTCTTGTACCCGCCGAACGCGGCGCCGGCCGGGTAGTGGTGATAGTTGTTGATCCAGACGCGGCCGGCATGGATGTCCCGTCCGGCCCGGTAGGCCACGTTGCCGTTGCGCGACCAGACGCCGGCGCCGAGCCCGTAGAGGTTGTCGTTGGCGATCGAGATGGCATCCTCGTAGTCGCTGAAGCTCGTCACGGCGAGCACCGGGCCGAAGATCTCCTCCTGGAAGATGCGCATCTTGTTGTTGCCTTCGAAGATGGTCGGCTGCACGTAGTAGCCGCCGCTGAGGTCGCCGCCGAGGTCGACCCGCTCGCCGCCGAGGGCCAGCCGGGCGCCCTCCTGCTTGCCGATGTCGATGTAAGAGAGGATCTTCTCGAGCTGGTCATTGCTGGCCTGCGCGCCGACCTGGGTGGCGGTGTCGAGCGGGTTGCCCTGGATCGCCTTGCGGGTGCGCTCAACGGCGGTCGCGAGGAAGCTCTCGTAGATCGGCTTCTGCAGCAGGGCCCGGCTCGGTGCGGTGCACACCTCGCCCTGGTTGAAGGCGAAGAGCACGAAGCCCTCCTGCGCCTTGTCGTAGAAGCTGTCCTGCTCCTGGGCGACGTCGCTGAAGAAGATGTTGGCGCTCTTGCCGCCGAGCTCGACGGTGGCGGGGATGATGTTGGCGCTGGCGTACTGGAGGATCAGGCGGCCGGTGGTGGTCTCCCCGGTGAACGCGATCTTGCGGATGCGCGGCGACGAGGCGAGCGGCTTGCCGGCCTCCAGGCCGAATCCGTTGACGATGTTGAGAACGCCGGGCGGCAGGATGTCGCCGATCAGCTCGATCAGCACCATGATCGACACGGGCGTCTGTTCGGCGGGCTTCATCACGATCGCGTTGCCCGCGGCGAGGGCCGGGGCGAGCTTCCAGACGGCCATCAGGATGGGGAAGTTCCAGGGGATGATCTGGCCGACGACGCCGAGCGGTTCGTGGAACTGGTAGGAGACGGTGTCGTTGTCGAGCTCGGCGTGGTCGCCGTCCTGGGACCGGATCGCGGCGGCGAAGTAGCGGAAGTGGTCGCTCGCGAGCGGCAGGTCGGCGTTGAGCGGCTCCCGGATCGGCTTGCCGTTGTCCCAGGTCTCGGCGACGGCGAGCAGTTCGAGGTTGGAGTCGATGACGTCGGCGATCCTGTTGAGCACCGCCGCGCGCTCGGTGGCGGTGGTCTTGCCCCAGGCGGGTGCGGCGCGGTGCGCGGCGTCGAGGGCCAGTTCGATGTCTTCGGCCGTTCCGCGGGCAACCTCGGCGAACGGTTTCCCGTCGACCGGGGAGATGTCCTCGAAGTACTGGCCCTTCACGGGCTTGACCCAGCCGCCGTTGATCCAGTTCTCATACCGGGGCTTGAAGGTGACTAGCGAGCCGGGGGTTCCGGGCTGGGAATAGACGGTCATGTTCTCTCCTCGTCGACGACGTTGTCGGTGGGTGCCGCGTGCTGCGGACCTGGCGTCGAGCCTAGGAAAGGGAAGGTTGCTTCACCGTTGCGGCAGGTTGCGGGCATCCTCCGCGGCGCCTGCGAGGTCGAGGTCCGCCTCGATCCGCTTCAGCCTGGCCACGACGGATGCCCGCTTGGGCGAGCGTGCGGGCAGCAGTTCGAGGCACGCGCGCCACACCTCGCTGTCGTAGGTGGCCTCGTCGGTGCGCGCATACTCGAGCAGCAACTCGGCCGAGGCGTCGCTGAGCATGGCCTCCCGCAGCCGTGCGCTGACCTCGGCCCGGATCTCCTGGACGCCGGGCGCCGTCGAACTCGGCAGCACCGGCCCCCGGTACGCCCCGAGCGCCACCCGGTGCGCCCCTCGTTCGAGCAGGGCGAGCACGCGGAGGGCGTCGAGGTCGATGGCCGACTCCAGGCGGTAGGGCCGAGAGGCGATACCGATCCGCGGGGTCGCCTGTTCGAGCACCCGGCGCAACCGCACCATCTCGGCGCGGAGGTTGTCGACGGAGTTGGACTGGTCGGTAAGCAGCAGCGAGAGACGGTCGGCGGACAGGCCGTCGCGGTTCCAGGCGAGCAGGGTGAGGATCTCCGCGTGCCGCGGGCTGATCACGGCGGAGGTCGTCCCGTTTTCGAGCCGTCCGTGATCGCGGCCGAGCACGTCCAGGCGCGCGGGCAGCGTGCGGAGCGGCACCGTCGGCGGCGTGGGCGCCGGTGCGGACACGGCGGCGGCGTGGGGCCTGGTCATCCGGGGCCGGCCCGCCGGTGCGGACACGGCGGCGGCGTGGGGCCTGGTCATCCGGGGCCGGCCCGCTGGGCGGGTGAGCCGCTGGATCCGCAGCTCGGCCTCCATCGCGGCCACGGCGGCCTCCACCAGCGGGAGGGTCTGCGGTGCCACCGCCTCCGCGCCGCCGGTGATGTCGATGACGCCGAGGATCGCCCCCGTGTCCGGGTCGTGGATCGGGACCGCGGTGCAGCTCCACGGATGCGCGAGCTGGCTGAAGTGCTCGGCGCGCTGGATCTGGATGCCGTGGTCCAGGGCCAGCGCCGTGCCGGGCGCGCTGGTGCCCACCCGGCGCTCCGACCAGTCGGACCCCTCCACGAACAGCATTCCCTCGGCCTTCCGCCGAACGACGCGGTCACCGTCGATCCAGAGCAGGCGGCCGAGTTCGTCGCCGATGGCCACGATCAGGCCGGAGGCGAAGGCGTGCCGGATCAGCAGGTTGTGCACCACGGGCAGAACGGCGGCGAGCGGATGCCGGTCGCGCAGCTCCCGGAGCTCCTCGGCGCTGAGCTCGCGCTCCGGCGCCGGCTTCGACGGGTCGAGGCGGAGGGTGAGCGACCGGTCCCAGGATTCCTGCACCAGCCGGCGCACTCCGGAGCGCACGATCCGGTCGGTGAGCGCGGCCTCGTGTGCCTGTTCCAGCTTCATGAACAGCTCGGGGCCGAGCTCGCCGGTCGGGTCAACGGTCCACGGACTCGTCACGCGAACCTCCGATCGGCTGGGTCAGGGGCGACCGAGGTCCATCCGCCGGTCGTTTGTCATTCTAGACACACGAGACCGGATGCTTGCACAGCCTGCACAACAGCCGCCGGTCAGGAACCGATCTCCTGGTAGGCGGCGAACAGGAGCGAAGCGTCCGGTCCTTCGAGCACGGTCGGCTTGCCGATGTCGTCGAGCACGATGAACCGCAGCATTCCGCTGCGGGTCTTCTTGTCCCGCTGCATGGTGGCCAGGAGGGTGTTCCAGCGGCCGACCGGGTAGCTCGTCGGCAGGGTCAGGGACTCGAGGATGCGGCGGTGCCGGTCGACGGCCTCGTCCGAGAGCCGTCCGCTCAGCCGGGCCAGCTCGGCCGCGAACATCATCCCGACGGCGACGGCGGCGCCGTGGCGCCAGCCGTAGCGCTCCGCATGCTCGACGGCGTGGCCGAGCGTGTGCCCATAGTTCAGGATCTCCCTGAGTCCGGCCTCCTTGAAGTCCTCGCCGACGACGCGCGCCTTCATCTCGATCGCGAGCTCGAGCACCCGCCGGAACTGGGGTGTGGTCGGGTCGGTCACCACGGCCACATCCGCTTCGACGATGTCGAGGATCTCGGGAACCTGGATGAAGCCGGCCTTCACGATCTCGGCGAAACCGGCGAGGATCTCGTTGCGCGGGAGGTCGTCGAGCACGTCGAGGTCGCAGATCACCGCCGCCGGCGCGTAGAAGGTGCCGACCAGGTTCTTGCCTTCGGCGGTGTTGATGCCGTTCTTGCCGCCGACGGCGGCGTCGACCATGCCGAGCACGCTCGTCGGGATCTGCACGAGGCGCACCCCGCGCAACCAGGTGGCGGCGACGAAGCCGGCCAGGTCGGTGACGGCGCCGCCGCCGAAGCCGATCACGGCATCCGTGCGGCTGAAATCGGCCTGACCCATCACCTGCCAGCAGAACGCGGCAACCTCGACCCGTTTCGCGGCCTCGGCGTCGGGCACCTCGGCGATCAGCACCTCGTAGCGGCCCAGCAGGCTCTCGCGGAGGGCCACTGCCCTCGCACCGAGGGTGGAGGTGTGCACGATCAGCACCTTGGCGACCTTGTCGCCGAGCTGTTCGCTGATGTCGCCGACGAGGCCGCGGCCCACGATGACCGGGTACGGTTCGGTGCCGCCCACCCGGATCACGGTCGTCGCCGTGGTCTCGGCGGTCGGTACGGTGAATTTCGGCTCAGTTGTTGCGGTCACGATCTCTTTCTTACCCATTTCACGACGTCTCTGGCGATGACGTCAAGCGGTCGATGTGAGGTGTCGAAGCGCACGTTCGCCAGCGCTTCGTAAAGGGGCCGGCGTTCGGCGTAGATGCGTTTCCAGTCGGCGAGGCCGTCCTTCAGCAGCGGTCGTTTCCCGCCGCCGATGCGGGCCCTGACGGCATTCGCGGAGACGCTCAGGTAGATCACGGTGCACCGGGCGAGGGCGGCCTGGGTGGCAGGGTCGAGCACGGCTCCCCCGCCCAGGGACACCACGGCGTCCTCGGCGACGGCGTCGGCGACGGCCTGGCGTTCGAGCGCGCGGAAGCGCTCCTCGCCGTGCGTCTCGAAGATCTCCCGGATCGGACCGTGAGCGGCGACGATCCGGGTGTCGGTGTCGATGAACGGCAGGTCGAGGGCTTTCGCGACCCGGCGACCGACCTTCGACTTGCCGGAGGCCATCGGCCCGATCAGCACCAGGGGCAGCAACGGATGCTCCGTCACGCTCTCCGCCCCGACCCTGACCGGGTCGTCGAGCGCCGCCGGCTCACAGCGAGGCGTCGCTCGACGCGCCCGTTTTGAGGTTCGCGGGAATGTTCGCCAGGTAGGACTCCAGGTTGCGCCGGGTCTCCTCGAGGGCATCGCCGCCGAACTTCTCGAGCACCGAGTTGGCGAGGACGAGGGCGACCATGGCCTCGGCGACCACTCCGGCGGCCGGCACGGCGCAGACATCCGAGCGCTGGTGGTGCGCCGGTGCCGCCTCGCTGGTGGCGACGTCGACGGTGCGGAGCGCGCGCGGGATCGTGGCGATCGGCTTCATGCCGGCCCGCACTCGCAGCACGGTTCCGGTGCTCATGCCGCCTTCTGTGCCGCCGGCCTTGTCGCTGACGCGCTGGATGGCCCCGTCGGCCTGGACCAGTTCGTCGTGCGCGTCGGAGCCGCGGCGGGTCGTGGTGAGGAAGCCGTCGCCGACCTCGACCCCCTTGATCGCCTGGATTCCCATCAGCGCGGCCGCGAGCTGCGAGTCGAGGCGACGGTCCCAGTGCACGAACGACCCGAGCCCGGGAGGAAGGTTGTAGGCGAGCACCTCGACGACACCGCCCAGGGTGTCGCCCTCCTTGTGCGCGAGGTCGACCTCGGCGACCATGAGGGCCGAGGTGGCGGCGTCGAAGCAGCGCAGCGGGTCGGCGTCGAGCAGGTCGACATCGGCCGCGGTCGGCAGCGGTGAGCCCTCCGGGACGCGGACCGGACCGATCGCGAGGGTGTGGCTGACCAGGGTGATGCCGAGTTCGGCGAGGAAGGACCGGGCGATCGCACCGAGGGCGACCCGGGCGGCGGTCTCCCGGGCGCTGGCGCGCTCGAGCACCGGGCGGGCCTCGTCGAAGCCGTATTTCTGCATGCCGGCCAGGTCGGCGTGGCCGGGGCGGGGGCGGGTGAGCGGGGCGCCACGGCCGCGGGTGGTTGCCGAGGCGTCCACCGGTTCGGGGCTCATCACGTCGACCCATTTGGGCCATTCGGTGTTGCCGATCCGCAGGGCGACCGGCCCGCCGAGGGTGAAACCGTGCCGCACTCCCCCGGAGACGTTCAGTTCGTCCTGTTCGAAAGACATCCGGGCGCCTCGACCGTAGCCGAGTTTGCGGCGCGCAAGATCGAGGCGGATCGCATCAAGAGAGACCGGGATTCCAGCGGGCAAACCCTCGACAATGGCGATGAGTTCGGGGCCGTGGGACTCTCCGGCGGTGAGCCAACGAAGCATGCGCTTATTCTTCCACAGGCTGTCGGGTCAGCGCGCCGCGCATCGCGGCGAGCACCGCGTCCTCGCCGGGCAACGGTTCGAACGGATCGCCGCTCACGAAGATGCGCACCTGCACGAGGGCCTGGTGCAGCAGCAGCTCCAGTCCGGAGATCACGGTGCCGCCCTCCTCGAGCCAGGAGGACGCCAGGGCGCTCGGCCACGGCGAGTAGCTCACATCGAAGAGCAGGGCCTGCCTGCGCAGGCCGGCCGGGAAGTCGTCCCGCGGGGTGACGCCGCCGGGCAGGGTGCTGATCACGAGGTCGCCGGCGCGGCCGGGCTCGGACGTGCCGGCCCAGGAGGCGACGGTCACGACGACCCCGACGCTGCGGCCCAGTTCCACCAGCGGGGCAGCCCTGGCCGGGGTGCGCGCGAGCACCTCGACCGTTTCGGCGCCCAGCTCGGCGGCGGCGACGACCGCGGACGCCGCGGTCGCACCGGCGCCGAGAACGGTCACGTGGCTCGCGCGGCGCAGCCCGCCTTCGGCCAGGGCCCTGACCATGCCGGTGACGTCGGTGTTGAAGCCGTGCAGGGTGCGCCGGCCGTCGGCCAGTTGGACGAGCACCGTGTTCGCCGAGCCGGTCACGGTCGCGACCCGGTCCAGGCCGGCCAGGTGGCCGAGCACCTCGTGCTTCAACGGCATGGTCAGTGACAGACCGCGCCAGTCGGAGTCGAGACCGGCGAGGAACTCGCCCAGGCTGCCTGCCGGGACGTCGATGGCGTCGTAGCGCCAATCGAGGCCGAGCGCCGCGTAGGCGGCCCGGTGCAGGGCGGGTGAGAGCGAGTGGGCGATCGGCGAGCCGAGCACGGCGAGCCGGTTGCCTGCGGGAATTCCGGTGAACGCGGTGGAATCAACCATATTCGGGGTGCTCCTTCATCCAGGCCTGCCATTTCACCACGGCGGCCTCGTGCTCGTCCGCGGTGGTGGAGAAGATCGTCTCCCCGGTGTCGAGGTTCCAGGTGACGAAGAACAGCCAGCTGCCGTCCGCCGGGTGCAGGGCCGCGTCGATGGCGAGGTCGCCCGGGTTGGAGATCGGCCCGACGGGGAGCCCCGGGTGCACGTAGGTGTTGTATCCGTTGCCTGCGTCGGCGCGTTCGGCATCCGTCGTCGTCACGAGGTCGGTCTTGCCGGTGCCGTAGGCCACGGTGGCGTCGGACTGGAGGAGCCCGCTCTCCCACTGGACCGGGTCGAGCCGGTTGAGGAAGACCCGGGAGACCTTGTAGAAGTCGGGGGCGAGGCCGGCTTCCCGCTGGATGAGCGAGGCGAGCACCACGGTGCGCCACCGGTCGGCCGGGGCGACCCCGGCGTCGTCCAGGGCCGTGAACTGCCGGTCCACGAGGGTCTTCACGGCGTCGTGCGCCGACACCCCGGGCGGGAAGGTGTAGGTGGCGGGGAACAGGAAGCCTTCGAGGGACGTCGCCTCGGCCGGCAGCCCGAAGGACGCCAGGTCGGCCGCGGCGGCCGTGAGATCGGCGAGCGGCAGGCTGGTGCCCTCG
The DNA here is from genome assembly GCF_004402705.1 of Cryobacterium mannosilyticum. NCBI lineage: Bacteria > Bacillati > Actinomycetota > Actinomycetes > Micrococcales > Microbacteriaceae > Cryobacterium > Cryobacterium mannosilyticum. The sequence goes on from NZ_SOFM01000028.1 coordinate 17,218, forward strand.
CTGATCAGCTGGAGCACGTCGACGGCCGCGGTACCCTCCGGCACCACCACGGTCTGCTTGAGTTTGTTGGCCGGGTCGACCAGGGCGTCGAGCGCCGCCCGGGCGCTCATCTTCGCGGAGAGCTGGTAGGCGCCGGGCTGGAACACCGGGGCCGGAGATTCCTTGAGCAGCAGGTCGTAGAACGCGTCGAAGCTCTTGACCACGTCCTGGTCGGTCAGGGCCTGGGCGATGTCCTGCCCGGTCTCGCCGTCGTGGATCATGAAGACGACCTTCTTCTCGCCGGTGCCGGTGTAGTCGGCCGGCCCCTGCACGCTGGCGACCAGCTGGGCGATCGGCCCTTGCAGGAACGCCGCCGCGCCGGCGGCGAGGCCGACCAGGACCAGGAGCACGATCAGGCAGCCCCAGGCTCCCCTTCGGCTGCGTTTCTCCCGCGGCGGGGCGAGCTGCGTGCGCCGGCCGGATCGCGTGCCGCCGATGTGCGAACCGCGGACGGTGCGCCGGGAGGGGAGCGGCGCCACCGGGGCGGCGGCGACCGGGGCGGCCTCAGGGGCGTCTTCACCCGGTGCCCGCCCGCCGAGGAACGCGTCCCAGTCGACGGAGTCTGGGACGCCCGGCGGATCAACGGGCTCAGGGGGAAGATTCGACACGGTTACGGCCCTTCGGTCGGAGCTACGGGCGAGCCGGGTGGCTTTCCGAGGGCACGTTCGGTGTCCAGGGCATGCTGCAGAATTATAGTCGCGGCAACCTGGTCGACCACTGGGCGCTGGGTCTTCGCCTTCCGCCCGGCCGCCCGGAGCACGGACTGCGCGGCGACTGTGGAGAGACGCTCGTCGACGAGCCGCACCGGCACGGTCAGGCTGCGCGCGAGCGTCTCGGCGAACCCGACGGCGTCGTTGGTGGATGCCGTCCGGTTGCCGGAGAGTGCCAGGGGCAAGCCGACCACCACTTCGATGGCGTCCAGTTCGGCGACCACGGCCACGATCCGCCCCACGTCGGTGGCGCCGGAGTGGTCGCGGCTGACGGTTTCGACCGGCGTCGCAAGCATGCCGTGCGGGTCGCTCCTGGCCAGGCCGATCCGGGCGGTGCCGACGTCAACCCCGACCCGCACGCCGTGTCGCACCGGTCAGCCCGCGACGGTGGTGCGAACGGCGGCGAGGGCCGCCGGGATGGCCGCGACCTTCGCGCCGCCACCCTGGGCGAGGTCGTCTTTTCCGCCGCCGCCGCCGCCGAGGATCCCGGCGACCTGCTTGGCGAGGGCTCCCGCACGGTGCCCGGCATCCCTGGCCGCCTGGTTGGTGGCCACGATGACGACCGGCTTGTCGGCGACCACGGCGGCGAGGGCGACGACCGCCGGATCGCTGCCGAGGCGTTCCCTGGTGGCCGTGACGAGCATCCGCAGGTCGTCGGCGGAGCCCAGGGTACCGAGGCTTTCCGCCACGACCATGGCGGAGCCGGCACGGGCGGCGGTGGCCACCAGCGCGGGCACCTTGTCGGTGAGCGCGCGCGCCTCGAACGCGGCGATCTTCTTCTCGGCGGCCTTGAGGTTCAGGACCAGGTCGTTGATGCGCTCGGGCAGCTGTTCCTTCGGCGTCTTCAGGCTCGAGGTGAGCAGGGACACGATGGAACGCTCGGCGGCGAGGTCCCGGAACGCCTCGAGGCCGACGAGCGACTCGACCCGCCGGTTGGTGGAGCCGACGGATGCCTCGCTGACCAGGCTGATCATGCCGATCTCGGCGCTCGTGGAGACGTGGGTTCCGGCGCAGAGCTCCCGCGACCAGGGCCCGCCGATGTCGACGACGCGCACGCGGTCGCCGTACTTCTCGCTGAAGAGTGCCATGGCGCCGAGCGCCTTGGCTTCGGCCAGCGGCAACTCCCGGGTGGTGACGGGCAGGTTGTCGCGGATCGCGTTGTTGGAGATCTCCTCGATCTCGCTGCGGGTCGCCGGGGACAGCGCCTGGTTCCAGGAGAAGTCGAGGCGGAAGAAGCCGGCCTTGTTGTACGAACCGGACTGGTGGGCGTTCGGGCCGAGCACCTGGCGGAGGGCGGCGTGCAGCACGTGGGTGCCGGAGTGCGCCTGGCGGGCGCCGCGGCGCCAGTCGGGGTCGACCACGCTGGTGGCCTGGTCGCCGACGCCGACCTCGCCGCTGGTGACCTGAACCTTGTGGCTGATCAGGCCCTTGACGGGCTTCTGCACATCGATGACCTCGAGCTCGTAGCCGGTGCCGACGATGAGCCCGGCGTCGGCCTCCTGGCCGCCGGATTCGGCGTAGAGCGCGGTCTCGGCGAGGATCACCTCGGCGATTTCGCCGGCCACGGCGCTGGTGACGGAGACGCCGTCGACGATGATGCCGAGCACTGTGGACTCGGTCTGCAGCGTCTCGTAGCCGGTGAAGGCGGTCTCTCCCTCGGCGCGGAAGGCACTGTAGACGGAGAGGTCTGCGAGGTGCGTCTTCTTCGCCTTCGCGTCGGCCTTGGCCATCGCCCGCTGCTTGCTCATCAGCGTGTCGAAGGCGTCGCGGTTGACGCTCAGCCCGGCCTCCTCGGCCATCTCCAGGGTGATCTCGATCGGGAACCCGTAGGTGTCGTGCAGGAGGAAGGCGGTCTGGCCGGGGAGGACGCTCTTGTTGGCCTGTTTCGTCTTCGCGACGGCCAGGTCGAGCACGCTGCTGCCGCTGGCCAGCGTGCGGAGGAAGGTCTCCTCCTCGGCGTAGGCGGCCTGGCTGATCCGGGAGAAGTCGGCCTTGACCTCCGGGTAGGCGCTCGCCATCGCGTCGCGGGACGCCGGGAACAGCTCGGTGAAGGATGCCGTGTCGACGCCGAGGAGGCGCATCGCCCGCACGCTGCGACGCATCAGCCGGCGCAGGATGTAGCCGCGGCCTTCGTTGGACGGCATGACGCCGTCGCTCATCAGCATCAGGGAGGAGCGCACGTGGTCGGCGACGATCCGCATTCGCACGTCGTCGTCGTGGGAGGCGCCGTAGCGGCGGCCGGAGAGCTCGGCGGCGCGGTCGAGGACCGGGCGGACCTGGTCGATCTCGTACATGTTTTCGACGCCCTGCTTGAGGAAAGCGACGCGTTCGAGCCCCATGCCGGTGTCGATGTTCTTCTTGGGCAGGTCGCCGAGGATGACGAAGTCGTTCTTGCCGGTGCCCTCGCCGCGGAGGTACTGCATGAAGACGAGGTTCCAGATTTCGACATACCGGTCGTCGTCGGTGGCCGGGCCGCCGTCGATGCCGTAGGCCGGGCCGCGGTCGAAGAAGATCTCCGAGCAGGGACCGGCCGGGCCGGGCTGGCCGGTGGACCAGTAGTTCGTGTCCATGCCGAGGCGCTGGATGCGCCCCTCCGGCAGGCCGAGAGCCCTCCAGTAGCGGAAGGCCTCATCGTCGTCTTCGTAGACGGTGACCCAGAGGTCCTTTTCCGCGAAACCGTAGCCGCCGTCGGCTTCCGACGTCGTCAGCAGCTCCCAGGCGTAGCCGATCGCCTGTTCCTTGAAGTAATCCCCGAAGGAGAAGTTCCCGTTCATCTGGAAGAACGTGCCGTGCCGCGGCGTCTTGCCGACCTCTTCGATGTCGTTGGTGCGGATGCACTTCTGCACGCTGGTCGCCCGCGGGTACGGAGCAGGCACGAGACCGGTCAGGTACGGCACGAACGGCACCATGCCGGCAACCGTGAAGAGCAGTGTGGGGTCGTCGCTGACGAGCGAGGCGGAGGGGACAACGGTGTGCCCGCGATCGGCGAAGAAGTCGAGCCAGCGCCCGCGAATTTCAGCAGTCTGCATGTGTTCCGTAGTTCGTTGAGACGAGATGGAGAGGGTTGCCGGGTGGGCAGCCTACGGCTTGGCCAGGTTTCCGATGGCGTTACCCGCGTCGGCGGCGACGTCGGTCGCTCCTGCGCCGACATCGCCGATCGCGTCGCGCAGTTCGGCCTCGCGCTTGCGATAGCCCTCGGAGATGGCTTCGCCGAATTCGCGGGCCTTCGTGTCGAGGTCGCTGAAGAACTGCTTGCCCTGGCGCGTCTTGCTGGCTTCGCGGGATATGACAAGTCCGACGCCGACGCCGACGACGAACCAGATGAAGTTCTTCATGACAATGCTCCCTGAGGTGTGTGGAGACCCTGATTGCGGAGACCCGGATGCGGGGTGGGACATGCGTAGGACGGCAGTTGCGGGTCGGTCACGCCGTCGAACACGGACAGGCCGGCGAATCCCAGACTCGACCGGCACCTTTCCAGCGTAGCCGACCCGGGCCTACCTGCGCCGACGACGGGCGCGGGACGGCCGGGCGGCCAGGAAGGCGGCGCGCACACCGGCCGAGAACCCGGCCAGCTTGACCAGCGGACCGCCGACGGTCGCCGCGACCAGTGCGACCAGCGCGGAGACGTTGCCGGTGACATCCGCCACATTGCCGGTGATGGTGTCCACCCTGGCCAGTTGCTTGTTCGTCTCCTGGATGGTGGTGGTCGTTTCCTCGAGGATCGGCGTGACGTTCCGGCTCAACTCACGGATGGCCGCGGTCGTCTCGTCGAAGACGCGGCCCAGTTTCATGAGTGGAACCGCGAGCACGCCGACAAGTACCGCGAACACGGCGGCCGCGATCAGTCCGGCGATATCCCCACCTGACATTGACAACCATCCATTCCAGATTCGGCATGCGACGAGGCGCCGCAGGGCACGGCGGGACAAAAACCAAAGAGCGGACCACCCCGAAGGATGATCCGCTCTCCAGCGTAGTTCAGATGCACCGCGCGGCGGCGATGCGGCTGAATCGGGACCTAGCGGGCCGCGTAGTACTCCACGACGAGCTGGACTTCACAGGTCACGGGGATTTCGATGCGCTTCGGGCGGCGCACGAGGCGCGCCTGCAGCTTGTCGATCTCGACCTCGAGGTACGGCGGCAGCTTCGGGAGCACGTCGACGTGACCGCCGGCAGCCGCAACCTGGAACGGCTCCATGCCTTCGCTCTTGGGCTTGACGTGGATGAGCTGACCCGGCTTCACGCGGAAGGAGGGCCGGTCGACGAGCTGGCCGTCGATCAGGATGTGACGGTGCACAACCATCTGGCGGGCCTGCGCGGTGGTGCGGGCGATGGCCGAACGCACGAGGAGGGCGTCGAGACGAGTCTCGAGGATCTCGACCAGGTTTTCACCGGTCAGGCCCTGGGCGCGACGTGCCTCTTCGAAGGCGATCTTGAGCTGTGCCTCGCGGATGCCGTACTGGGCACGTAAGCGCTGCTTTTCGCGAAGGCGCACCGCGTAGTCGGAGTCCGTCTTGCGCTTGGTGCGGCCGTGCTCGCCCGGAGCGTAAGGACGCTTCTCGAGGTAGCGCGCGGCCTTGGGGGTCAGGGCGATGCCCAGTGCCCGCGAGAGGCGGGTCTTACTGCGGGTACGTGACTTGGTAGACACGGTGTCCTTTCGATGGAACTGCAAACAGAACGGGGAATCCAGGGCGCTGGCGCTCTCGAAGGAGAACGCCGGGCGTCATGGGAGATCAGAGGGGTGGTGCCACGGGATCCTCGGCTATAGAGGAATCCCCTCAACGTGGGTTCGGACGCAGCCGCATGCCGAACCGGTTGTAGGCCTGAACAGGTTACCACAGCGGGACTTCCCCGTGCGCTCCCGCCTGCGGCCTGCTGCCTGCCCGTGTGCTACTGGCCGCGGATGATCCGGCGGAGTTTCGCGAGCCGGGCGGACACCTCTCGCTCGTTGCCGTGTTCGGTGGGTTCGTAGTACCGGACCGACCTGAGCTCGTCGGGCGGGTACTGCTGGGCGAGCACGCCGAGGGCGTCGTCGTGGGGGTACCTGTAGCCCTTGCCGTGTCCCAGCCGTTTCGCCCCGCCGTAGTGGGCGTCGCGAAGGGGCTTCGGCACCCGGCCGGTCTTGCCGGCCCGCACGTCGGCGATGGCCTTGTCCAGCGCCAGATAGGCGGCGTTGGATTTCGGGGCGGTGGCCAGGTGCACCACGGCTTGGGCGAGCGGGATGCGTCCCTCCGGCATGCCGATCAGCTGCACCGCGTCGGCGGCGGCCACGGCGATGACCAGGGCCTGCGGGTCGGCCATGCCGATGTCCTCCGACGCGAGCACGATGATCCGGCGCGCGATGAAGCGGGGGTCCTCCCCTGCCTCGATCATGCGGGCGAGGTAGTGCAGGGAGGCGTCGACGTCCGAACCGCGCACTGATTTGATGAAGGCGCTGATGATGTCGTAGTGCTCGTCACCGTTGCGGTCGTAGCGCAGCAGCGCCCGGTCCACGGCCAGCGAGACGATCTCGGTGGTGATCAGCGCCGGCTCGTCGGAGCCGGGTTCGACCGCGGTGGCCGCGGAGACGGATGCCGCCTCCAGTGCCGTCAGCGCCCGCCGGGCGTCGCCGGAGGCGAGGCGGATGATCATGGCCCTGGCATCCGGGTCGAGGGTGAACCGTCCCGCCAGGCCGCGTGGGTCGGTGACGGCCCGGTCGACGACGATGCCGAGGTCGTCGTCGCTCAAGGTTTCGAGCGTGAGAAGCAGCGACCGGGACAGCAGCGGGGAGATCACCGAGAACGACGGGTTCTCGGTGGTCGCAGCGACGAGGATGATCACGCCGTTCTCGACCCCGGGCAGCAGCGCGTCCTGCTGGGCCTTGCTGAACCGGTGGATCTCGTCGAGGAACAGGACGGTGGACAGGCCGTACAGATCCCGGCTGGTGCGGGCCTCCTCCATCACCTGGCGCACGTCGCGCACCCCGGCGTTCACCGCCGAGAGTTCGACGAACCGGCGGCCGGAACTGTGGGCGATCGCCTGGGCCAGGGTGGTCTTGCCGGTTCCGGGCGGACCCCAGAGGATGACGGAGACGGAGCCCTGCTCCCCCGTCTTGTCGCTGGCAAGGCTGACCAGCGGGGAGCCCGGGGTGAGCAGGTGCCGCTGCCCGGCGACCTCGGCCAGCGTGGTCGGGCGCATCCGCACCGCGAGGGGGGTTGCGCCACTGCGCAGTCCCGGTTGAACATCGACCATGAGTCCAGCGTAGTTTGTGCCGGTGACGGGGCCGATCAGGCATCGGTGGCCGCCCGCGCGGCTGGACGGGCGCCGAACGATGCTGGCGTAGAGTTCAACGTGGTCCGGGCCCGCTCGCGCGCCCCGATTTTCCCTGTCTGACCTGGCCCCTGTGGCAGCCCCTGGAGGATTCGACGTGGCACCGAACAAGAAGCAAGACCGCGAGACCCGCGAGGCCAGGTCCCGCGTCCGGGCGTACCAGGCGCGGCGTGCCGTGCACGAACACCAGGAGAAGCGGCGCGTGCGCGACAACGTGCTGGCCGGTGCCGGGGTCACCGTCGTGATCGTGCTCGCCATCCTCGCGCAGGTCTTCTTCTTCAACGGCGGACCGGGCACCCCCGCGCCGTCCGCATCGGCCGCGGCCACGCCCAGTGCCACACCGACCGCTGCCGCCGGGGCGAACACGGGCGACGTGCCCCCGAGCACGCTCGCGGAGGGCCGCAGCTGGACCGGGACGATGGACCTCAACGGCATCCCCCTCGGGATCGAACTCGACGGCGCCGCGGCCCCGCAGGCCGTGTCGTCGATGATCAGCCTGGTCAAGTCCGGTTTCTACACGGGGGTGTCCTGCCACCGGCTCACCACCGGCGGATTCTCCGTGCTGCAGTGCGGCGACCCCAAGGGCGACGGCACGGGCGGTCCCGGCTACAGCTACGGACCGGTCGAGAACGCCCCCGCCGACAGCGTCTACCCGGCCGGCACCATCGCCATGGCCCGCCAGGGCGGGAACGCCTACAGCATGGGCAGCCAGTTCTTCATCGTCTATGACGACACGACCATCCCGGCGGACGCCGTCGGCGGCTACACCGTGCTCGGCCGGGTCACCAGCGGACTCGACCGGGTGAAGGCCGAGATCGTGGCCGCCGGGGTGGAGGGCGGTGCCACGGACGGCAAGCCCGTCGTCCCGACGACCATCACTCAGGTATCAGTTAAGTAGTTTCAGGCGAACAGCGGTCGGCCTTGCAATAGGCTTGACCGGGTATTGGCTCATTCGTGGGCAGACAACGACATTTAAAGGTGAGGCTCTTGACTACGACAGATCAGCAACCATGGGGTCGCGTAGACGAATCCGGCACGGTTTACGTGCGCGAGGCGACCGGCGAACGTGCCGTCGGACAGTACCCGGACGCTACCCCGGAAGAGGCCCTGGCCTACTTCGAGCGCAAGTACGTTGAGCTCAACGGACAAGTCACGCTCCTCGAACAGCGCGCCAAGGGCGGCGCTCCCGCGGCAGACATCGCGAAGTCCGTCGCGCACCTGACCGAGGCTGTGGCCGGCGCGAACGCCGTCGGCAACCTCGCTGCCCTCGCGGCTCGCCTCGGCGCCCTGGGCGGCGCCGTCACCGAACTCACCGAGCAGCAGGGCGCGGAGGCGAAGGCAGCGGCCGCCGCGGCCGTCGCCGAGCGCGCCGCCATCGTGGCCGAGGCCGAGGCGCTTGCCGCCGAGGACCCGGCCAAGACGCAGTGGAAGCAGACCAGCGCCGCACTGGAGGCGCTCTTCGCGAAGTGGCAGGCGCACCAGCACGACGCACCCCGCATCCCCAAGGGCGAGGCCAACGACCTGTGGAAGCGGTTCCGTGCCGCGCGCACCACGATCGAACAGAACCGCAAGGCGTTCTTCGCCGAGCTGGACAGCGCCCACAAGGACGTGCGCAACCGCAAGCAGCAGCTGATCGAGCAGGCCGAGGCGCTTGCCCCGAAGGGCGCCGACGGCATCCCCGTCTACCGCACCCTGCTCGACGACTGGAAGTCAGCCGGGCGCAGCGGCAAGAAGCAGGACGACGCCATGTGGGCCAAGTTCAAGGCCGCCGGCGACGTGCTCTACTCGGTCAAGAGCGAGATCGACGCCCAGGACAACGAGGAGTTCGCGGGCAACCTGGCCCAGAAGCTCGAATTGCTGACCGAGGCCGAGCTGCTGCTCACCGAGACCGACCGCACCAGTGCGCGCACGGCCCTCAGCTCGATCCAGCGCCGCTGGGACGCGCTCGGCAAGGTTCCGCGCGACTCGGTGAAGGTTGTCGAAGACCGCATGCGCAAGGTCGAGGCCGCCGTGCGCAAGCTCGACGACGACCACTGGAAGCGCAACAACCCGGAGACGAAGGCCCGTGCCGAGGGTCTCGCCGGCCAGCTGCACGACGCCATCGCCAAGTTCGAGTCTGAGCTGGACGAGGCGAAGGCCGGGAAGGATGCCGCAGCCATCGCCGCGGCGACCGAGGCCCTGGAGACCCGCAAGGCGTGGTTGAAGGCCATCGGCCAGTAGGGCCGCGCCGGGGCGCCCGGTTCGTCCACAGCAGTGAAAACGGGGATCTGTCCACAGATCCCCGTTTCGCTTTTCCGGCCGCCCGCGGCGGCCTCACTCTGGGCGGATGACAACCAGGTTGCGTTCCGTTCTCTCCGGCCGTGACCTGCCCGTCGCCGAGCTGTGCAGCGCCCGGCTGGACGGTGAGCTGTTCACCCTCGGCGATTTCTGGTGCCCGGTCGACGAGCTTGACGCCCCCGACACGCGGGCGCAGGCTGCGGCGCTCCTCGTGCCGCCGAGGGCGATCGCTGAACGCCTCACCGCGGCCTGGATCCTCGGGCTCGCGGCGGAGCCCCGCCGCCATCAGTTCTGCGTGGAGGTGGGCGCCAGGGTGCATCTGCAGCCCTCGGCCAGGCTGATCCTGCGCGAGGTGACCTGCCCGCCGACGGACACGGCCTCGATCACCGGCCTCCGGGTCACCCGGCCCCTCCGCACGGTGGTCGACCTCGCCCGCTGGCCGGACCCCGACGTCGACGTCGTCCCGCTGATCGGCGCGCTGCTCAGGCTCTGCGGGCCGGGCGGAGCCGAGCAGGCGCTGGGGCGCTGCGACCGGGCCTACGTTCCCTTTCGGAGCCTCGCACTGGGGCGTCTCGCAGCGGCCGAGGGCTGGCGTCAGCCGTCGTTGACCCGGTAGACGTCGTAGACGGCGTCGATCCGGCGAACCGCGTTGAGCACGCGGTCGAGGTGGGTGGTATCCCCCATCTCGAAGACGAACCGACTGATCGCGAGGCGGTCGCTCGAGGTGTGAACGGTGGCCGACAGGATGTTCACGTGGTGTTCGGAGAGCACCCGGGTCACGTCCGAGAGGAGACCCGACCGATCGAGCGCCTCGATCTGGATTTGAACCAGGAACAGGCTCTTCGAGGTCGGAGCCCAGTCCACGTCGATCATCCGCTCGGGTTCCTTGAGCAGGGACTGCACGTTGCGGCAGCCGGCCTGGTGCACCGACACCCCGGCCCCGCGGGTGATGAAGCCGACGACCTTGTCACCGGGAACGGGGGTGCAACAGCGCGCAAGCTTGACCAGGATGTCGGGGGCTCCGCGAACGAGGATTCCGGAGTCGCTGTTCCGGAGGGTCTGGGTTCTGCCGTGCGGGGCGAACGGGAGATCGGTCGCGTCGCTCTCCTCCACGCTCTGCAGCGTGGCGACGACCTTCTCGAGCACGGACTGGGTGGAGACGTGACCCTCGCCGACGGCGGCGTAGAGCGCCGACACGTCTTCGTATTTCATCACCGCGGCGACCTCGGCGAACGAGTCCTGGTTCATCAGCTTCTGCAGCGGAAGGTTCTGCTTCCGCATCGCGCGCGCGATGGCGTCCCTGCCCTGCTCGATGGCCTCGTCGCGGCGTTCCTTGGTGAACCACTGGCGAATCTTGTTGCGGGCGCGGGGGCTCTTGACGAAGTTGAGCCAGTCCTTGCTCGGACCGGAGTCGGGGTTCTTCGACGTGAACACCTCGACCACGTCGCCCGTGATCAGCGGGCTCTCCAGGGGTACGAGCCGGCCGTTCACCTTGGCGCCCATGGTGCGGTGGCCGACCTCGGTGTGCACGGCGTAAGCGAAGTCCACCGGGGTCGCGCCGGTCGGCAACCCGATCACCCGTCCCTTCGGGGTGAAGACGTAGACCTCCTTGGCGCCGATCTCGTAGCGGAGGGAGTCGAGGAATTCGCCGGGGTCGGCGGTCTCAGCCTGCCAGTCCGAGATGTGCGCGAGCCAGGCCATGTCGGTGTCGCTCTGCGGGCCGGGTCCCGAACTCTTCCCGGTGGTCTGTTCCTTGTACTTCCAGTGCGAGGCGACGCCGAACTCTGCGCGCTGGTGCATCTCCTGGGTGCGGATCTGGATCTCGACCGCGCGGCCACTCGGCCCGAGCACCGTGGTGTGCAACGACTGGTACAGGTTGAACTTCGGGGTGGCGATGTAGTCCTTGAACCGGCCGGGCAGCGGCGTCCACCTGGCGTGGATGGCCCCGAGCACGGCGTAACAGTCGCGCACCGAGTTGACGAGCACACGGATGCCGACAAGGTCGTAGATCTCGTCGAACTCGCGGCCACGCACCACCATCTTCTGGTAGATCGAGTAGTACTGCTTCGGCCGGCCGGCGACCTTGCCCCTGATCCGGGCGGCCTTGAGGTCGTCGACGATGGCGTCGATGACGTGCTGCACGAACTCTTCCCGCTGCGGGGTGCGCTGCTTGACCAGGCTCTCGATCTCGGCGTAGAGCTTGGGATAGAGCACAGCGAAGGAGAGGTCTTCGAGTTCCCACTTGATCGTCTGGATGCCCAACCGGTGCGCGAGCGGGGCGTAGATCTCCAGCGTCTCGGTCGCCTTGCGCACCGCGGACTCCGCCGGCACGAAACCCCAGGTGCGCGCGTTGTGGAGCCGGTCGGCGAGCTTGATGATGAGGACACGGATGTCCTTGGACATCGCCACGATCATCTTGCGCACGGTCTCGGCCTGGGTGCTGTCGCCGTACTTGACCTTGTCGAGCTTGGTCACACCGTCGACGAGCATCGTGATCTCGTCGCCGAAGTCGGAGCGAAGCTGGTCGAGGGTGTACTCGGTGTCTTCGACGGTGTCGTGGAGGAGCGCCGCCGCGACGGTCTTGGGCCCGATGCCGAGGTCGGCGAGGATCTGGGCGACCGCGACCGGGTGGGTGATGTACGGTTCGCCGCTCCGGCGGAACTGGCCTTCGTGGGCACCCTCGGCGGCAGCATAGGCGCGTTCGATGATCGACAGGTCCACCTTGGGATGGTGCATCCGCACGGTCTTCAACAGGGTGTCGACCGCGCCGGCCGGCTGGGCCCGGGAGAATATCCGGGGCACCAGGCGGCGGAGGGAGGCAGGCGGCAACGCCGCCGACGACGCCGATGACGCCGAGGCAGGTGGAGTCGTTATCTCGGTCATCGCGTCACCTCACTCCCTCACCCAATTATCGCCCCTCGCGGAGTTGAATCAGGTTACCGGATGTCGGGCGGCCCCGATGACCGGCGCGGGGGCGCGGTTCACACGGAGACTTCCACCCTGGAGGCGGATCCGGCCTTGGCGCGCATGAGCAGCGCCTTCTTGTCCCGCTTGCGCACATCGGGTTCGCGGGTGCGCAGCTGCGCGTAGAGCGGCGAGGCGATGAAGATGGTCGAGTAGGCCCCGGCGATGATCCCGATCAGGAGGGCGAGGGAGATGTCCCTCAGGGTTCCGGCCCCGAGCACGAAGGCGCCGATGAAGAGTATCGAGCCGACCGGCAGCACGGCGACGATCGACGTGTTGATCGACCGCACGAGCGTCTGGTTGACGGCGAGGTTCACCGACTCGGCGAAGGTGCGCCGTGATTCCGGTCCGTCCTCCCTCGTGTTCTCCCTGATCTTGTCGAACACCACGACCGTGTCGTAGAGGGAATAGCCGAGGATGGTGAGGAAGCCGATGACGGCGGCCGGGGTGATCTCGAAACCCGTGATGCCGTAGAACCCCGCGGTGATGACCAGGTCGTGCAGCAGGGCGACCATGGCCGCCAGCGACATCTTCCAGGTGCGGAAGTACAGCGCCATTCCGATGGCGGCGAGCACAAGGAAGATGATGAGGCCGCGGAGGGCCTGGCCGGTGATGTCCGCACCCCAGGACGGGCCGATGAAGGATGCCGTCACCTTGTCGGCCGGCACACCGTACGAGTCGGCCAGGGCGTTGCGCACCGAACGGGTGGCCTCACTGCTGAGCTGGTCGGTCTGAACCCGGATACCGGTGGTGCTGACGTTGGACACTTTGGGCACCGCGGAGGGCACGACGCTGTTCACGGCCCTGCCTGCGATCGCCTGATCCTGCTTGGGCACATCCGACACCACGAATTCGGAGCCGCCGGTGAACTCGATGCCGAAGACGAAACCGCCGCGGAGCTGCGGCACCACGAGGGCGATCAGGATCATCACCGCCGCGACCGTGTACCAGGTCTTGCGTCGTCCGACGATGTTGAACGAACGCTTGCCGGTGTGCAGGTCGTTGCCGAACTGGGAGAAGCTGGCCATTAGGAATCCTTCCCGTCGGTCGACCGATCCGTACTGGAACCGACGAGTTCTGCCGCCTTGCGCTCGGCGATGGTTTGACGCTTCGCGGCCTCGCGGCTGGCCGACGCCAGCTTGCCGGACGGCAACTGCGGGGAGGGAGCGAACTTGGCCCTGCCCCGGTAGGTGGCGCCGAGTGCTCGCGGGTCGAGTCCGGAGAACCGGTGACCCTCGTTGAAGAACCGGGTCTGGGCGAGCAGTTGCAGCATCGGGTGGGTGAAGAGCATCACGACGGCGACGTCGACGATCGTCGTGAGGCCGAGGGTGAGGGCGAAGCCCTTCACGTTGCCGACGGCGACGATGAAGAGCACACCGGCGGCGAGGAAGTTCACGGCATCTGACGCCAGCACGGTGCGGAGGGCCCGCTTCCAGCCGGCCTCGACCGCGGACTCGAGTCCGCGGCCGTCGCGCAGTTCGTCGCGCACCCGTTCGAAGTAGACGATGAACGAGTCGGCGGTGATGCCGATCGCGACGATCAACCCGGCGACGCCGGCGAGCGAGAGCCGGTAGCCCTCCCGCCAGGACAGGATCGTGATCAGCAGGTAGGTGATCAGCGCCGCCACCGTCAGGGAGGCCACCGTGACCAGCCCGAGCAGCCGGTACTGCACGAGCGAGTACAGCACGACCAGGATCAGGCCGATCAGGCCGGCGATCAGGCCGCTGCCGAGCTGGGTCGAGCCGAGGGTGGCCGAGATGGTGTCCTGGCTCTGCACGGTGAAGCTGATCGGCAGGGCGCCGAACTTGAGCTGGTCGGCGAGCGTCTTGGACGAGTCCTGGGTGAAGTTTCCGCTGATCTGCGCGTTGCCGTCGGTGATCACGGCCAGGGTGCGGGGAGCGGAGATGACCTTGCCGTCGAGCACGATGGCGAACTGGTTCTGCACGCCCGTCAGCCCGCTGAGGCGGGTGCTGACCGTGGCGAAGTCCTTGGTTCCGGTGCCGTCGAAGGCGATGTTGACGACCCATTCGCCGGTGGTGGCGCCGCTCTGGGTGGTCTTCTGGCCGTTGGTGGCGTTGGAGACGTTCTGGCCGCTGACCTCGACCGGGCCGAGGATGTACTTGACCGACCCGTCGGACTCGCAGGTGACGAGGGGTTCCTTGGCCGGCGCCACATTGGAGGTGTCGATCTTGCTGCAGTCGAACGCGTCGTACTGGGCCTGCAGGGCCGGCGTGACGTAGCTGAGGTCGCTGCCGTTGGTCGGGACCGCGGTGGGGGTGCTGGAAAGGTTCGGGTCGACCGTGGGTGACGGGGTCGCACTGGACGTGCCGTCACCGCCGACGCTGGCGGCCGAGGGCGCCGCCGCGACGAGGACCGGGCGGAATTCGAGTTTCGCCGAGGACTCGATCCGGTTGATCGTCGCGTCATCGGGGATCCCGGGGATGGACACGACGATGTTCTGGCCGCCCTGGGTGTTGATCTCCGCTTCGGAGACACCGGCGGAGTCGATCCGCTGCCGGATGATCGACACGGCCTGGTTGAGTTGTTCCTGGGAGACGGACTGACCGGACTCGAGCTTCGGCGCAAGGATGATCTGGGTGCCGCCCTCGAGGTCGAGGGCCAGTTTGGGGGCCCAGGAACCGCCTCCGGTGAGGACGCCGGCGCTGTTGAGGGCGATGAGACCGACAATGATCACACCCAGCCAGGTCAGGGAACGCCAGGCCTTCTTGACCGGAGTCGACTTTGCCACCTTGAAACTCAGCTTTCTAATCACATGCCCGCGCCGATGGCGCGGGCATGGAGAGGGGTTGGTTACGCGTCGCCCTTTTTGGGCTCTTCGTCGGATTCTGCATCGGTGACGCGCTGGCCGAACTCGGGTTCGCCCATGACGATCGCTTCGTCCTTGTTCAGCTGGACGGTCGGGACAGGCTCGGCCTCGGACTCGGCCACGGTGGGCTCGACGACGCGCGCGATGGTCTGGCGGTGCAGGTGCACGACGGTGCCGGGGGCGATCTCGAGGGCGACCTTGTTGGCCTCCTCATCGATGGACAGGATGGTGCCGTACATGCCGAAGTTGGTCATGACCTCGGCGCCCGCCACCATCTGGGACTGCAGTGCTGCCTGGTCCTTCTGGCGCTTGCGGCCATTGCGGAACATGAAGAAGACAAGCACGGCCAGAACGGCGAGCATGACAAGAGTCAACGGATCCATAAAACTGTGAAACCTTCCGGTTGCGGCGCGGTGGCCGAAGCGTGTGCGAGCGGCTCGTGACGAGCCAACTCGAATTATAGGTCATCCAGGGTGAGGGCGCCCGGAGGCGCGGCGCCCGGAGGCGCGGCGCCCGGAGGCGCGGCGCCCAGCGGATTGACGAGACCGAAGTGCCGCCAGGCCGCCGGAGTGGCCACGCGCCCACGCGGGGTGCGCGTGAGGAAGCCTATCCGCACCAGGAACGGCTCGACGACCGCTTCGATCGTCTCCGACTCCTCACCGACCGACACGGCCAGGGTGTTCAACCCGACCGGCCCACCCCCAAAACGGGTCAGGATGATCTGCATGACCTCGCGGTCGAGCCGGTCCAAGCCGATCTGGTCCACGTCGTAGAGTTCCAGCGCCGCATGCACGGCGGCCAGGTCGGCGTCTCCCCCGTGCACGAGGGCGTAGTCGCGCACCCGGCGGAGCAGGCGATTGGCGATTCGCGGGGTGCCGCGGCAGCGCCCGGCGATCTCCGCCAGGGCGTCCCGGCCGATCGGGAGGTCGAGCAGCGCGGCGGCGCGGCCGAGCACCTGTTCCAGTTCCGACTCCGCGTAGAACTCGAGGTGCGCGGTGAAGCCGAAGCGATCCCGGAGAGGGTTCGGCAACAGGCCGGACCTCGTCGTGGCGCCGACCAGGGTGAACGGCGCAAGGTCGAGCGGGATGGACGTGGCGCCCGCTCCCTTGCCGACCATGATGTCGATCCGGAAGTCTTCCATCGCCAGGTAGAGCATCTCCTCGGCGGACCGTGCCATCCGGTGGATCTCATCGATGAAGAGGACCTCGCCCGGCACCAGGGAGGACAGCACCGCGGCCAGGTCGCCGGCGTGCTGGATGGCCGGGCCGCTGGACATCCGGAGGGGCCGGTTGCCCTCGTAGGCGATGATCATGGCCAGGGTGGTCTTGCCCAGCCCGGGCGGGCCGGCCAGCAGGATGTGGTCGGGTGTGCGGTTCTGCATGGTCGCGGCGGTGAGCAGGAGCTGCAACTGACCGCGCACCTTGTGCTGGCCGACGAACTCGCCCAGGCTGCGGGGGCGCAGGGCACCCTCGAAGGCGAGTTCCGCCTCGCCTTCGAGCACCGGGTTGGTCACTTCGACGCCGGGGTCGCCGGCCAGGCCGGGGTTGGTCGCGGGATTGGTGGTCATGAGCGGCGCTCCGATGCCTGCTGGGCGGGGCCGAGGCGGGCCAGGACGAGGCGGAGCAGGCTGGCCACACCGACCTGGTCAGGGTCGGCGGCTTCGGCGAGGGTCTCCTCGACCGCCTGCGCGGCCACCCGCTCCGACCAGCCCAGACCGATCAGCGCGGCCTGCACGCCCGCCGCGGCGGTGCTGGCGACCGGGCGACCGGGCGCGGATGCGACGGTGGTGACAGCGAGCTTGCCGGCCAGGGACAGCACGATGAGCTTGGCGGTCTTCGGCCCGATGCCGCTGACCTTGCGGAAGACGCCGTCGTCTTCGGCTGCGACCGCCTGGGCGATCTGGTTGGGGGTGAGCACGGCCAGCACGCCGAGGGCGGACTTGGGGCCGACCCCGGTCACACCGACCAGCAGTTCGAAGACCGCGAGTTCGTCGACGCCGGGGAAGCCGTAGAGGGTGAGCGAGTCTTCCCGCACGATCAGGGTGGTGGCCAGGCGCGCCTCGGTGCCCGTGCGGAGCGACAGCGCAGTGGTGGGGGTGACCTGGATGGCCAGGCCCACTCCCCCGACCTCGATCACGACCGTGGAACCGAGGGCGGAGAGGACGAGGCCACGTACGGAGGAGATCACCGCTTAAGACTACGGGGCACGGGCGACACCGAGCTTCGTTCGGCGGCGCGCCACGCCCGCTGGGCCGGGGTCAGGCTGCCGGCCGGTCCGCCGGGGGCGGCGGGCAGGGTTCCGCCGGAGATCCCGGTGCGCCAGGCATGGCAGATCGCGAGGGCGAGGGCGTCGGCGGCATCCGCGGGTTTGGGCACCTCGGTCAGGCCGAGCACGCGGGCGACCATGGCCCCGACCTGGGCCTTGTCGGCCGAGCCGTAGCCGGTGATCGCGGCCTTGACCTCGCTCGGGGTGTGCAGCGTCACCGGCAGGCCGCGCTGGGCCGCGAGCAGCAGGGCGACACCGCTGATCTGGGCGGTTCCCATCACGGTACGCACGTTGTTCTGGGCGAACACCCGCTCGATCGCGACGAAGGCGGGCTTGTGCCGGTCGAGCATCTCCTCGAGTCCGCGGCTGATCAGGAGCAGCCTCTGTTCCAGCGGCAGGTCGGGGGCGCTGCGCAGCACGGTGACGTCGACAAGGGTCGCGGTGCGGTTCCCCGCCACGTCGACGACGCCCACACCGCAGCGGGTGAGCCCGGGGTCGATGCCGAGCACCCGGACGCTCATCGGCCGCTACTCGTTTTCGGCTTCGAGCTCCGCCATGACCTCGGCCGACACGTCGTAGTTGCTGTAGATGTTCTGCACGTCGTCGAGTTCCTCGAGCGCGTCGATCAGCCGGAACACCTTGCGGGCGGTTTCCGCGTCGACCTCGACCTTGAGCTGCGGGATGAACGCGACGTCGGCGGAGTCGTAGTCGATTCCCGCTGTCTGCAGCGCGGTGCGGGTGGCGACGAGATCGTGCACCTCGCTGAGGACCTCGAACTTGTCGCCCTCGTCGATGACCTCTTCCGCGCCGGCATCCAGGACCGCGGCGAGCACGTCGTCCTCGGTGACGTTGTTGCCCTTGGCGACGACGACGACGCCCTTACGGTGGAAGTTGTAGGCGACGCTGCCCGGGTCGGCCATGTTGCCGCCGTTGCGGGTGACGGTGGTGCGCACCTCGGCCGCGGCGCGGTTCTTGTTGTCGGTGAGGCACTCGATCATGATGGCGACGCCGTGGGCGGCGTAGCCCTCGTACATGATGGTGGAGTAGTCGACGGCCTCGCCGGTGAGTCCGCCGCCGCGCTTGACCGCGCGGTCGATGTTCTCATTCGGAACCGAGGTCTTCTTGGCCTTCTGGATCGCGTCGACCAGGGTCGGGTTGCCGGACAGGTCGATGCCGCCCATCCGCGCCGCGACCTCGATGTTCTTGATCAACTTGGCGAAGGCCTTGGCCCGACGAGAGTCGGTGACCGCCTTCTGGTGCTTCGTTGTCGCCCACTTGGAATGTCCGGACATGAATCTCCCGTTTGTC
The DNA here is from genome assembly GCF_004402705.1 of Cryobacterium mannosilyticum. Lineage (NCBI taxonomy): Bacteria > Bacillati > Actinomycetota > Actinomycetes > Micrococcales > Microbacteriaceae > Cryobacterium > Cryobacterium mannosilyticum. The sequence goes on from NZ_SOFM01000028.1 coordinate 35,920, forward strand.
TCGCTTGGCTTCGGATCGGTGCCGGCCTGCTGCCGCCGGCCGCACTGCTGCCTGGTCGTCGCACCGATGGGGTGCTGCTCATTCTAACCCGAGGCGCCCGGTGGGGCGCCGTCTCACCCGGCCGGTGGCGCGGCGAGCAGCTTGTCCAGGGTGCGCAAGTTGCGGGTCGTCGTCGTCGTCCGGTATCTCGCCTTCCCGGTGAACTTGCTGAACGGGCTCGTGATTCCGACGCTGCGGAGCACCTGCCAGTAGAGCACCCCGTGTCCGGGCGCCGCCTGTTCGATGGCCGGGTCCAGCCCGGACGCCGCCGAGGCGAGCTCGTCGAGCACGGCCGGTTCAGAGCCGAAGACCACGTACGGATGCCAGCCCTCCCGGCCGGGATCGAACGGGTAGTCCCGCACCACCCGGGCCAGGCTGCCGGTGTCGACGAGCACGATCCACGCGTCGTAGCCGAACCTGTCGCCGAGGGCACGCTCGATCCGCGCCTTGATGGCAGGGGCATCCGTCTGGTCGGTGTCGAAGAGCACATTGCCGCTGGCGAGGACGGTGCGCACGCTGGTGTGGCCGAGTTCCTCGAACGTGTCGCGGAGGTCGTTCATCGCGATCGTGATGCCGTTGACGTTGATGCCGCGCAGCAGCGCGACGAAGCGCGTCACGGGCGGACCTCAGCCACGGAAGCCGACCCGCGCGACCGTGCCCAGGAAGTACTGGTGGAACCGGTGCTCGCCCGTGATCTCGGGGTGGAAGGAGGTGCCGAGCAGGTTCCCCTGTTCGACGGCGACGCAGCGGCCGTCGGCGAGGCCGGCCAGCGCCCTGGCCCGCGGCCCGACGGTCTCGACGACGGGCGCGCGGATGAAGACCGCGTGCACCGGGTCGGCGCCGAGAACGGGAACGTCGAGGTCGGTTTCGAACGACGCCGTCTGGGAGCCGAAGGCATTGCGGCGCACCGCGATGTCGAGCCCGCCGAGGCTTTCCTGGCCGCGGATGGCGTCGAGGACGGTGTCGGCGAGCATGATCAGGCCGGCGCAGGTGCCGAAGACGGGCAATCCCGCCTGGATCCCGGCCCGGAGCGGCTCGGCCAGGCCGAACGCGCGCGCCAGTTTGTCCATCACGCTGGACTCGCCGCCCGGGATCACCAGGCCGCTGATGCGGTCCAGTTCCTCCGGGCGGCGAACGAGTTCGACCTCCGCGCCGAGCCCCCGGAGGAGCGCGGCATGCTCACGAAAGTCTCCCTGGAGGGCGAGGACTCCAACGCTCACGAACTGCGGGCTACCAGCCGCGCTCGGAGAGGCGGTGCGGTGCGGCCAGGTCGGACACGTTGATGCCCACCATGGCTTCGCCGAGGCCGCGCGAGACGGCGGCGATGACGCTGGGGTCGTCGTAGAACGTGACGGCCTTGACGATGGCGTTGGCGCGGGCCTGCGGGTTGCCCGACTTGAAGATGCCGGAGCCGACGAACACGCCGTCCGCGCCCATCTGCATCATCATCGCCGCGTCGGCCGGGGTGGCCACGCCGCCGGCGACGAACAGCACGACGGGGAGCTTGCCGGTGGACGCGATCTCGGCGACGAGCTCGTACGGGGCCTGCAGTTCCTTGGCGGCGACGTACAGCTCGTCCTTGCTCAGCGACGAGAGGCGGGCGATCTCACCCTTGATGGTGCGGATGTGCTTCATGGCCTCGGAGACGTCGCCGGTGCCGGCTTCGCCCTTCGAGCGGATCATCGCGGCACCCTCCGTGATGCGGCGCAGCGCCTCACCCAGGTTGGTCGCGCCGCAGACGAACGGAACCGTGAAGTTCCACTTGTCGATGTGGTTGACGTAGTCGGCCGGGCTCAGCACCTCTGACTCGTCGATGTAGTCGACGTTCAGGGCCTGCAGCACCTGGGCCTCGACGAAGTGGCCGATCCGGGCCTTCGCCATCACCGGGATGGAGACCTCGGCGATGATGCTGTCGATCAGGTCGGGGTCGCTCATCCGGGCGACACCACCCTGGGAACGGATGTCGGCGGGAACCCGCTCGAGGGCCATGACGGCGACGGCACCGGCATCCTCGGCGATCCGGGCCTGCTCGGCGTTGACGACGTCCATGATGACGCCGCCCTTCATCATGTCGGCGAGTCCGCGCTTGACGCGGCTCGACCCAAACTGCTCGGCGGAAGTGGTTTCAGTCATAGCCTTGATTCTATTCCTTGCGTCTTGTGGGTTTCGCACGACGAAGTGCCGCGCGGAGCGTGAAGGTGAAGCTAGTTCTCGTCTTTCGGCCAGCCGTCGGCGACCTCGCGCCGCACCTCGCCGAGCAGCCGGGGAACGGCCTTCGTCCTGGCGATGATCGGGAAGAAGTTCGAGTCGAGGGCCCAGCGCGGCACGATGTGCTGGTGCAGGTGCTCCGCGATGCCCGCACCCGCGACCCGGCCCTGGTTCATGCCGATGTTGAAGCCGTCACAGTGGGATACCTCGGTGAGCACGCGCATCGCCACCTGGGTCAGGCTACCGATTTCGGCGACCTCCTCGGGCGTCGCCTCGTCATACGTCGCAATGTGCCGGTACGGGCAGACGAGCAGGTGCCCGCTGTTGTACGGGAACAGGTTGAGCAGCACGTAGGCATGCTTCCCGCGCGCCACGATCAGGGCCTTCTCGTCGGTCATCTCGGGGGCGCGGCAGAACGGGCAGTCGGATTCGTCCGGCTGCTGGCCGTCCTGGATGTAGACCAGGCGGTGCGGCGTCCACAGCCGCTGGAAGGCATCCGGTACCGCGGCGAAGTCGGACGAGTGCTCGATCCCCTCGAATCGGTCGTCGGCGGTCGCGCCGGTGCCGGCTGCTCCGGTGCCGACGTCGTCGTTTCCGGGGACCATCTAGCTCTGCCCCTGGCCGGTGACCTGGGCGCGGGTCTCGATCGCGGCGACGATGCGGGTGATCGCCTCGTCGATCGGAACGCCGTTGTCCTGGCTGCCGTCGCGGAAGCGGAAGCTGACCGCGCCGTTGGCCTGGTCCTCCTCCCCCACGATCAACTGGAAGGGCACCTTGGCCTTGGTGTGGTTGCGGATCTTCTTCTGCATCCGGTCGTCGGAATGGTCGACCTGGGCGCGCACGCCTGCCGCCTTGAGCCGGCCGATGATCTCATCGAGGTAGGGACCGTACTGCTCGGAGACGGGGATGCCGACGACCTGCACCGGGGAAAGCCAGACCGGGAACGCCCCGGCGTAGTGCTCGGTGAGCACCGCGAAGAACCGTTCGATCGAGCCGAACAGGGCACGGTGGATCATCACCGGGCGCTGGCGGGAGCCATCGGGCGCCGTGTATTCGAGGTCGAACCGCTCCGGCAGGTTGAAGTCCAGCTGGATGGTCGACATCTGCCAGGTGCGGCCGATCGCGTCCCGCGCCTGCACCGAGATCTTCGGGCCGTAGAAGGCCGCTCCGCCCGGGTCGGAGACGAGTTCGAGTCCGGATGCCTCGGCGACCTCGGCGAGAGTCTGGGTGGCCTCGTCCCAGGCTTCGTCGCTGCCCACGAACTTCTTCGGGTCCTTGGTGGAGAGTTCGAGGTAGTAGTCCTCGAGGCCGTAGTCGGCGAGGAGTTTCAGCACGAAGTTCAGGGTGGAGGTGAGTTCCTCCTTCATCCCCTCCTTCGTGGTGTAGATGTGGGCGTCGTCCTGGGTCATCCCGCGCACCCGGGTGAGGCCGTGCACCACGCCGGATTTCTCGTAGCGGTAGACCGAGCCGAACTCGAACAGCCGCATCGGCAGGTCGCGGTAGCTGCGGCCGCTGGAGCGGAAGATGAGGTTGTGGAACGGGCAGTTCATCGGCTTGAGGTAGTAGTCGACGCCCTGGCGGGTCATGTGCCCGTCGGCGTCGTATTCGGCGTCGAGCTTCATCGGCGGGAACATGCCGTCGGAGTACCAGTCGAGGTGCCCGGAGGTTTCGAACAGGTTCGACTTGGTGATGTGCGGCGTGTAGACGAAGTCGTACCCGGCCTCGGCGTGGCGCTTGCGGGAGTAGTTCTCCATCTCCTGGCGGATGATGCCGCCCCTGGGATGGAAGACGGGCAGGCCGGAGCCGATCTCCTCCGGGAAGCTGAACAGGTCCAGTTCGGCGCCGAGCTTGCGGTGGTCGCGTTTGGCGGCCTCCTCCTGGCGGGCCTGGTAGGCACGCAGCTCGTCCTTGGTGGGCCAGGCCGTGCCGTAGATCCGCTGCAGCTGCGGGTTCTTCTCCGAGCCGCGCCAGTAGGCGGCGGCCAGCCGGGTGAGCGAGTAGCCGTTGCCGATCATGCGCGTGTTGGGCAGGTGGGGACCGCGGCAGAGGTCCTTCCACACGGTCTCCCCCGTCTTCGGGTCGACGTTGTCGTAGATGGTCAGTTCGGCGCCGCCGACCTCGACGGACTCGTTGTCGGCTCCCAGCTCGGCGCTCGCGTCGTCCCCGCTGGGAGCGGCGCCCTTGAGCCCGATCAGTTCGAGCTTGTACGGCTCGGCGGCGAGCTCAGCCCTGGCCTCGTCGGCGGTGACGACCCGGCGCACGAACCGCTGGCCCTGGCGGATGATCCGGTCCATGGCCTTCTCGAGCGACTTGATGTCATCCGGGGTGAACGGTTCGGCGACGTCGAAGTCGTAGTAGAAACCGTCGGTGACGGGCGGGCCGATGCCGAGCCGCGCGGCCGGGTTCACGGTCTGCACGGCCTGCGCGAGCACATGTGCGGCCGAGTGCCGAAGGATGTTGAGGCCGTCGGCGGACGACAGGGTGACGGGCTCGACGGCATCCGTCGGCGTCACCGTTGCGGCGAGGTCCCTGAGCTCGCCGTTGACGCGCATTGCGACAACGGACCGGTCGGTGAAAAGCTCAAAGCCGTCAACCACGTGTGTAACTCCTCAGTTGTGTGCGAACCTCTCCAACTTTAGCGGCGCAAGTGAAGCCTTCGACCCCCAGGGCCCGGACAGGACGGCGTCCCGGTCGTTCAGCGCGATCGTGGCGGCGCGCGGCAGCCGCCGGAACAGGTGCTCGATGGTTGCCGGCGGCGCCGCCAGAACCTTGATCAGGCCCGGCCGGTCCGCACCCGGCTTCGGGTCGAAGGCGACAGCGACCGCGTGCAGCACGGTGCCGGTGTCGATCAGGTCGGCCAGCCCCGCCGCGATCCGGGGGCTGACCTGGCCGACCCTGCGCCCGCTGGACGAGTGCACGGAAACGGCGCCGCCGGCAGCCGGATGCCCGGGCTCACGCACCAGGGAGACCATCGCTCCGGGCTGGATCAGGCCTTCGCGGGCGACGATGGTGCGCGAATCCACGTTGCGCAGCCAGATGGTCCAGATCCCCAGGCCGCGCAGGTGCACATTGCTGATGCTCACAAGCAGGCCCGTCGTCGGCTCGGTCAGCCACAGCTCCCCGCCGTGCGGCTGCAGGTACAGAGTGGGCAGTCCCCCGGCGTCGGCTACGAGCAGTCTCGCCCAGTCCTGCGGCGGCAGATATCGGCTCAAAGCCATCCCCGGGCGTGTGTTCGCGGACACGGCGGGGGCGGGAGCAGCCCGCGGAGTGGGCGCGGGCACGGCATCGGAGGCGCGGCGACGGGGAACGTCGGCCCCGGCCGACCGGCCGACCGACCGGCCGGCCACCCGGATGCGCCAGGCGGCGATGCCGATGATCACGAGCAGGGACAGTGCGACCACCACGAACAGTTCCATCGATGGACCTCCACCTCGAGACTGGCGGACCCGCGCCCGCGCCGCCATCCCCAGTACGGATGACGCCGCACCGGTGCGGCCGCACGACGCTGCCCCTCCAATTGGGCGGTGCGCACGGTAGCGGCGCCTTGGGAGGATCAGAGCAGGGCAGGGAGCACAGTGAACGATTTCGACCGGAAGATCGGGCGGCGGCCCGGAGCCAGACCCGCTTGGTTTGTCGTGGACTTCGTCGCGTCACACGTGTCGATGGTCTCCCTCGGTGCCGCGAAGCGAAGGCACCGAACCTACGAGCCCGTGCCGATCACGGAGACGGTCTTCTATCCGTTCGATGGGCTGCAGGAGATCGTCGGCGAATCCCATTACTACGCCGGCATTCACCGTGTCGTGTCGGCCTGGAAAGACTCGGGTGCCGCCGATGCGCCGATCCTGGCCATCCTGCGGCCCGAACCCGGCAACCCCGTCGACGCCCATGCGGTGCGCGTCGATCTGCGGTTCGGCGATGTCACGGAGACCTGCGGGCACATCCCCGCCTATCTCGCGGCCGGCTGGGGTCGGGGACTGCGGCCGCACCTGGAAGCCGGGCGCCAACCGGTGGCCCACGCGTCGGTGTTCGGCGGCACCCTGGAGAAGCCCGATTACGGTGTCTGGCTGTCGACGGAGCGGGCGCTGCGGCGGCCCAGGCTCCGTCCCTGACACCGCGCACCGAGGTGCGCGATCAGCTCCGGGCAAAGAAGAAACCCCCGGGAGGCCGGGGGTTTGTCTGTGGGCGATACTGGGATCGAACCAGTGACCTCTTCCGTGTCAGGGAAGCGCGCTACCGCTGCGCCAATCGC
>NZ_SOFM01000052.1:0-53968 GCF_004402705.1 Cryobacterium mannosilyticum
CAGCGCCCGATCGCCCGCGCCGACACCAGCCCATCGACATCCGACATGGGACTGAGTGCTGGCCTCGATCGCCAGCCTCCAATAATCAACACGCTCCGTCGCGGGCGCGGGCTGCCGAAACCGGCGCGGCGAGGATGCGCGACCGGATCGCGGGGAGCCGCGCGACCGGGGCGAACGACTAGCGAACGGATGCCGATCGAAGTAGCGTCAATGCAGGCATCCGTCAACGGAGAGGAGCCGACGATGTTCTACCCGGACGATCTCGACCAGCTGCCAGAGCTCCCCGACCCTGGCCCGCGCGACGGGCGCCACGGCGTCGACCGCGATCCCGATTACGACCCGTATCCGCTGCTGCACTCCGGCACCGGCGGGCTTCTGCCCCTGACCGTCTCCGTGCCGGATGCGAGGTGGCACCTCGGCGTGCTGCTGGACCGCGTGGAGGCCGGCGAGGAGATCGTGCTCACCCGGCGCGGGCGACCGGTCGCGCGCATCGTGCCGTTCGGCGCACCGGTGCGCGCGGCGGTCACTCGCGCCGGGCGCCGACCGGCGCGCGACCCATCCTGAGCGGCCGCGGGCCGACAACGGGCCGCTGCCGGGTTCCGGGCCGATGCCCAGCCAGCCCGGGTTAGCCTCTCTGCATGGGAAGGTTCGTGGACAGCTGGCGGTCACATCTCCTGGTGACGTTCTCCGGCAACGGTGAGGGCCGGCCGCAGTGGGTCGACAGAATCGAACTCGGCGACGACGTCGGCTTCTTCGGCCCCGGCTCCGCGGCCTGGGCCGTGCACGGCGGGATGGCGACGATGGTGGCCGGCATCCGTGCCCTGCTCATGCAGACCCTCCACCCGGGCGCCATGGCCGGCGTGCACGACTGGTCGCGGTACAAGGAGGACCCGCTCGGCCGGCTCTCCGGAACCATCCAGTGGCTCGTCACGGTCACCTTCGGCGACACCGCCCTGGCCGAGAACGAGTCTTCCCGGGTGGGGCGGTTCCACGACCGGGTCACGGGCACCTACCGTGACGCTCAGGGCATCGAGCGCCCGTATGCGGCCGGCGACCCCGACCTGCTCGCCTGGGTGCACATCGTCTTCACCGATGCGTTCCTCCAGTCGCACACCATCTGGGGCGGGCCGATCCCCGGCGGCGCGGACGGCTACGTCTGCGAATGGGCCAAGGCGGGCGAGCTCGTCGGCGTGCGCAACCCGCCCCGGTCCCGCCTGGAGCTGCAGCGCCAGCTTGACGCCTTCCGGGATGCCGGCATCCTCAAGAGCGACGAACGCGTCGCCGAGGCCGTGCGCTTCATCCGCAATCCCCCGCTCCGGCCCGCGATGATGCCCTTCTACCGGGTGATGTTCGCCGGAGCCGTCGCGTCGATCCCCCGTGAGTATCGCGATCTGCTCGGCGTGCGGCGCTCGATGCTCCCGGTCGTCTGGGGCACCGGCGCCGTGCTCGGCCTGGTGCGCTTCCTGCTCGGCCGGTCCTCGACCTCCGAGGTTGCCGCCCGGGCCCGGATCGCCCGGCTCGGCGCGGCGGCCTAGCCGCTCCCTGGCCGCGGGTGAGTTGCGGAAAAGACACCTTCGCGGCCAGGTGCATTCTCCGTATCTCAGCGGGCGAACGCAGCGCGTGCGCGGCGCTGGCCGGCCCAGAGCACTCCGCCGGCGGCACTGGCGGCCGCGACCAGGAGGGACACCGCGGACACCACGACGACGACATCCGGTCGCACGATCGACTGCCCGGCGAGCGCCTGGCCGGTCAGGAGCGCGAGCACCCCGAGGTAGAGTCCGATCACGACCCAGATCAGGCGCAACCGGGTGCGCGGCTCGGCGAGGGCCGGGATGCGCCTGGCCAGGAGTTCGAGCAGCAGCGCGGTGAGCGGAATCGCCTGCAGGGCGTGCATCCCGACGAAGTGCGGGATGCGCAGGTCGCCGGCCACTGTGCTCCAGCCCAGCAGGGGCAGGCCCGGTCCGCCGTCGGGCACCCCGATGGTGTGCGCGCCGGCGATGCCCTGGAAGCTGTCGAGCTGGGCCGCCGTCGGCCCGGTCATCAGGAAGGCGAGTCCCATCCCGGCCACGGCGACCAGGGCGCCGGCCCGGATGGCGAGCGACAGGGCCGGGTCACCGAGGTCGGCCCGGAAGAGCAGCACCGCCACGAGGAGCGTTGCCATCCACACCACGACGATCGAGAACGCCATCACCGACCACAGTGTGGCCGCGAGCGGGGTCGCGACGTTGAAGTGGCTGGTCACTCCGGCCCAGGCGGTTCCGACGATGATGACCATCTCGATGGCGAGCGCAGCAATCGCCACCGTGCCGATCCACCAGGCCAGACGCCGCCGACGCAGAAACGGGAGCAGCCAGGAGAGGGTGATCGCGTACACGAGCACGCTGATCGAGAACTTGAGCGGCTTGGCCCAGAGCGGCGCGCCGGTGAGGGTGCGCGGATCGACCACGAGCCCGACCAGGCAGATCACGACGAGGACCGCCATGGCCAGAGTCATCCCGAGCAGGGGACGATGCCAGGCGAGTGGGCCGAGGATCGCCCGTCGCCCCCGTTGCGCGGGGTCGAACGGCGGCCGAAGGGTGCGGGTCGGCGCGAGGCTCGGCCGGGACGACGGGAACGGCTTACCGGACATGATCACTCCTTGAGAACTGCGGTTTCGCTGGACGGTTTGGTTCACTGCTATGGCGTGCGGAATCTGCGCCCGGTTCAGACCTCCGCCGCGGGCGGAGTCGCGTAGCGGAGCGCAGACACATGCTCCTGGGCGGCCCGACGCAGACCGGAGAACAGCGTGTCACCGAGCACGGTGCCCACGACGACGATTTCCGCCTTGGCCGCTCGCTCGGCGCGGGCGTCGAGTTCGTCGATGTCGGCCTCCGCCGCGAGCAGGGCGGCGGCCGCGTAGCGACGGAACCAGCCGGCGGCGTCGACCTGGCCGACTCCCGTGAAGGTGTCGTAGACCCGGGCGGCAGCTAGGCGACCCGGGTTGTCGGCGGAGACGTGCCATCCGCTCATCAGTGCGTCGACGTGGGTGAGGGCATCCGTGGTCAGGGTCTCCGGATCGATCGCCTCGGACACGGAGTGCTGGGCGATCTCGAAGGTCTCCTGCAGGGGGCGCTCGGAGTCGATGGCCTCGAGCACTTGGCGGGCGGCGACGATGCTGAGGCCGCCGACCTCGATCAGGGCGCGGATGAGACGGATACGGCCGAGATGCGCTTCGCCGTACAACGCCTGATTCGGGCTCGTGCGCTCTCCGGGCGGAAGCAGGTTCTCCCGCTGGTAGAACTTGATCGTCGCAACCGGGACACCGCTCCGTGCGCCGAGTTCGGCCATCTTCCATTCGGCTGTCGCCATGGTCAGGCGACCGCCAGCCCGGCCTGCATTCGGTAGCCGTCGATCACGGCCGGCAGCGAACGCTCCCAGGGCGTGGCGTGCACGCCGAGCAGGCGCTCGGTCTCTGCGGAGCCGACGATGAACGGCTGGTCGAACTGGTAGACCGAGTCGCCGGCCGCCCGGATGAACGGCACCACGAAGCCGAGCATCCGCAGGAACGCCGGGCTCATCGGCTTGACGCTCCCTGCCTCACCAGTGAGTTGGTTCACCCGTTCGGCGAGTTCGGCACGGGAGAGCGGTTCCGCTGCGGGAACATGCCAGACCCGGCCCCACGGTCCGCGGTAGTCCGCGGCCGCGATCAGCGTGGCGACGATGTCCGGCAGGTAGCACCAGCTGTGCGGTGCGGCCTGGCCGCCGAAGATCCGAGCCCGTTTGCCGGCAAGGAGCGGCTCGAAGAACGCCGATCCGAGCTGGGCACCCTTTCCGGCGGCCGGTCCGAAATAGTCGCTCGCGCGCACCTCGACCACCTCGATCTCGCCGCGCGCCTGGGCGGAAAGGGCCAGCGCCCACCCCTCGGCGCGCACCCGGCCCTTCGGCTCGGTCGGATGCTGCGGCGTCGTTTCCGTCATCGGCATCGGGCTGCCCTCCCCGTAGCCGTAGAGGTTGCCCATCAGCACCAGCCGCGCCGAGGACCGGCTGGCCGCTTCGATCGCGGCGCGGTAGATCGGTGGCCACAGTTCGGGCCAGCGGTGGTACTGGCGAGGACCGGTCGCGAGGAAGATCGTGGCGGCGCCTTCCGCAGCGGCAGCCAGGGCATCCGGGTCGGACGCGTCGACCGTGAGGGCCGTCACGCCGGGCACGATCGTGCCGGAGCGGGTTGCGAGCCTGACCGTGTCGCCGCGCGCGACGAGCGACTGGGTCAATGCGCGCCCGATGAAACCGGCGCCGACGACGAGCTGGGTGGCCATTGGTTCTCCTCCGTGGACGACGCAAAGATCGCCTTACCGATAGTGAAACTTTCTGATACTCACTATATCAGATAGTTACACTATCTATGCTAAATCTTTCGCCACCGATGGTTTCCGTGCACCTCCGAGCGCCCCGTCTCGTGGCTAATTCAGGAAATCCGCCGGAATCCGGCCCGGATTTGGCCTCCGACCGAATCTGTCCCGCAGATTTCCTGAGTTAGCCACCCAACGGCAGCGGGCAGGAGGCCGTCATCGCTCGGGCGCGAAGAACGCGCCGATCGCCGCGGACAGGGCGACCGGGTCGTTCACGTGGCACAGCTCGCGGGCCGAGTGCATCGAGAGCAACGGGATCCCGACGTCCACGGTGCGGATGCCGAGCCGCGTCGCCGTCAGCGGCCCGATGGTCGAGCCGCACGGCACGGTGTTGTTCGACACGAACTCCTGGTACTCGACCCCGGCCGACGCGCAGGTGCGGGCCCAGAGCGCGGCGCCGGCGGCATCCGTGGCGTAACGCTGGGTCGCGTTGATCTTGAGCAGCGGCCCGCTCCCGGCGATCGGCAGGTTCGCCGGGTCGTGCTTCTCCGGGTAGTTCGGGTGCACGGAGTGGCCGGCGTCGGCCGACACGCACCAGGAATCGGCATACGCCCGCAACCGCTGGCTGGCGGATGCCCCGAGCCCGGCCCCGATCCGGGTCAGGATGTCGTCGAGCAGCGGACCGCTCGCCCCCGAGCGGGTCTCGGAGCCGAGTTCCTCGTGGTCGAAGGCGGCCAGCACGCTGATCTGCCCGGAGCCGCGCTGCGAGGAGCCGCCCTGCGCCGGGTTGCCGGCAGCCAGGAGCGCGACGAGGCCGGCGTGCACCGAGGACAGGTTGTCCATCCGTCCGGCGGCGAAGAGGGCCAGGTCCTGGCCGAACCGGGCCGGAGCCTGGCTGTCGGCGGTGAGCAGGTCGTAACCGGCGACATCCGCCCCCGTCAGCCCGGCCAGGCCGGCCAGGTGCCCGACCAGGTCGGCCTGGGCCAGGTCGCCGACGCCGAAGACCGGGGTCAGGTGGCGCTGGCGGTCGAGGGTGAGGCCGGTGTTCGCGTCCCGGTCGAGGTGGATCGCGAGCTGAGGGATGCGCAGGAACGGGCCGGTTCGGACGAGATGCTCGGTGCCGTCACGGGTGACGAGCCGGCCGGCGAGCTCGAGTTCGCGGTCGAGCCAGGAGTTGAGCAGCGGGCCGCCGTAGACCTCGACGCCCGCCTGCAACCAGCCGTGCGAGCCGATCGTGGGCTTGGGCTTGAGCTTGAAACCGGGCGAGTCGGTGTGGGCACCGAGGATCCGGAACGGCGTCGTCGGCCCGGCGCCGGCCGGCTGCAGCCAGGCGACCACGGCGCCGTCGCGCACCACATAGCGCCGGCCGGGCTCGTCCGGCCACTCGTCCGACTCGCTCAGCCGGGTGAAACCGCCCTCGTCCAGGCGCCGGGCGGCCTCCGCCGCCGCGTGGTACGACGACGGCGACGCCGCGATGAACCGGGCGAAGTCGTCGATGTACGCTGTGGTCGAGGCCGCGGTGTCGCTGGGCGCTGTGGAGGTCATGGGTCAATCCAACCACCCGCGGGCGGGACCCGGGCGCGTCGAGAGGATAATTCGGGACGGCCGTTCTCTCACGGGAGTGGTCACGCCGCACGTTCGGTGCGGCGATTGTCTCACCAGTTCTAGGAGTTCCCATGTCCGCACGATCCTGGCTCGTCACCTCTGCACTCACGTTGGCCGCCGTCACCCTTGTCGGCTGCGCCCAGCCCGGGCCGGAGGCGAGCGTGACACCGGTGGCAGAACCGGGGCACTGGTCGTACGACGGCGCGAGCGGACCGGCGTCGTGGGCGGAGCTGGACTCCGGCTTCGAGACCTGCGCGGTGGGCAGCCGGCAGTCCCCGATCGACCTGCCGGCGGCCATGCCCGCAGCCAGCAGGAGCATCCGGCTGAGCGCGACGAACGCGGACGGCGACGTGTTCGACAGCGGCCACGCGGTGGAGTTCGAGTCCGACGGCGAGGGCGAGACCCTGACCCTCGCCGGCGATGAGTACCACCTTCAGCAGATGCACGCCCATGTGCCGTCGGAGCACACCGTGAACGGCCGGCCGGCCGCGGCCGAGCTGCACCTCGTTCACGCGACTGCAGACGGCGCACTGCTGGTGCTCGGCGTCCTGGTGGCCGAGGGGCAGGCATCCGACGCCCTGGCGCCGTTCATCGAGGCCGCCACCCATCCGGCTGACGAAGGAGACGTGACGATGGATGTCTCGGCTGTGCTGCCGTCGTCGCTGGAGCATTTCGAGTATTCGGGCAGCCTGACCACGCCGCCCTGCACCGAGGACGTGCAGTGGGTCGTGATGAGCACGCCGATCTCGATGTCGCCGGGGCAGATCGGCACGCTCGTGGGCGCGCACAGCCACAACGCGCGGCCGACGCAGCCGCTCGGGGACCGGGTCGTTAGCGGGGGAACCACGGAGCTCGGGGTCGAGGGCCAGGGTGCGTCTGCCGAAGTTGACTGACGACCAGGCCGCCGCGGAAGCCGCCACGGCGAGTCGCCGGCCGCCGACCTCGCCGATGTACGCTGTGGTCGTGGCGGCGGTGTCGCTGGACGCAGTGGAGGTCATGGGCCGATCGGCCACCCGCGGCCCGATGGCCGCCGTTCGGAGGAAGGGACCGGCATGGACTCGACGACGAGCCGGGCCGGCGCCGAGCGCGAGGGCCCTACCGTGGGCCGCGCCGAGGGCCGCTCACCCGCAGCCGGCGACGATCCCTGGATCCTCCGCTTCGACGGCTTCGACCCCGGGACCGAGGGTCGCCGCGAAGCCCTCTGCACGCTAGGGAACGGCTATTGGGGCACCCGCGGCGCCGCCCCCGAATGCGCCGCGGATGCCGTGCACTACCCCGGCACGTACCTCGCCGGCGTCTACAACCCGGTCCACACCGACCTCGGCGAGCACTCCCGCGACGATGAGCACATGGTCAACGCCCCGAATTGGCTGCCGCTCGGCTTCCGGTTCGCCGGCGGCGACTGGTTCCGGCCGGGCAGCCCCGACGTTCTGGACTACCGGCAGGAACTGGACCTGCGGCGCGGGGTGCTCACCCGGTTCGTGCGGATTCGGGACCGGGCCGGGCGCACCAGCACGGTCACCTCGCTCCGGTTCGTCTCCCAGGCCGCGCCGCACCTCGCGGTGCTCGAGACCAGGTTCGAGGCTGAGGACTGGAGCGGCCCGGTCACCGTGCAGACCGGCATCGACGGCCGGGTCGCCAACCGGAACGTGATCGCCGATGCGTTGCTGGCCTCCGGCCACCTCGTCGCGCGCAGCACCGAGCAGGTCACCGCCGACACCGTGCTGCTGCAGATGGAGACCACTCGCTCCGGCGTGCACATCGCCATGGGTGCCCGCACCCGCGCCTTCGCGGGCGACCGGCCGCTCACCCCTGAGCGCCGGTTCGAGAGCGACCCGGCCGGCTGGGTCGCGCAGGAGTTCGACCTGCTGCTGGAACCGGGGCATCCGGTGCGGGTCGAGAAGACCGTCGCGGTGAGCACGTCCCGGGACCGGGCCGTGCTGTCCGCCCCGGCCGCCGTCACCACCTGGCTGGAGCGGGCGGCCGACCCGGCCGAACTCCTCGCGGCCCACGAACGGGAATGGGAGGGGCTCTGGGACGAGTTCGCGGTGAGCCTGAAGAGCGGCGACCACCAGGCCCTCGCGCTCAACCTGAACACCTTCCACGTGCTGCAGACCCTCGCGGGCGTGGACGCGGACCTGGATGCGGGGGTGCCGGCGAGGGGTCTCAGCGGCGAGGGCTACCGCGGGCACGTCTTCTGGGACGAGACGTTCGTCTACCCGATGCTCACCCTCCGCCGGCCCGACCTGAGCCGGGCCCTGCTCGGCTACCGCTACCGGCGTCTGAACGAAGCACGGGCCGCGGCACGGGCGGCCGGGTTCACCGGCGCGATGTTCCCGTGGCAGAGCGGCATCGACGGGCGGGAAGTGACCCCGGCCGAGCTGTTCAACCCGCGCTCGGGCCGCTGGCTGCCGGACAATTCCTACAAGCAACGGCACGTCGGCCTGGCCATCGCCTACAGCGTCTGGAAGTACTACCAGGCCACCGGCGACGCCGACTTCCTCGTGCACCAGGGCGCGGAACTCATCCTCGAGATCGCCCGTTTCTTCGCTTCGCTCACCACCCACGACCCGGCTGCGGACCGCTACGACATCGACGGGGTGATGGGCCCGGACGAGTTCCACGACGGCCCGCCCGGGGCACCGGGGGCGGGGCTGCGCAACAACGCGTACACGAACGTGATGACGGCGTGGGTGCTCGGCCGGGCGGTCGAGACGGTGGCCCTACTGGCCGGGCGAAACTGCCGCCCGCTCTGGAACCGGCTGCGACTGCGGCCCGACGAGGTGGACGGCTGGGAACGGATCAGCCGGCGGATGCGGGTGGCCTTCCACTCCGACGGCGTGCCCAGCCAGTTCGACGGTTACGAGGACCTCCCCGAGTTCGACTGGGCCGGGTACCGGGAGCGCTACGGCGACCTGGGCCGGCTCGACCTGATCCTCAACGCCGAGGGCGACAGCACCAACAACTACCGGCTCTCCAAACAGGCCGACGTGCTCATGCTGCTCTACCTGTTCTCGGCCGAGGAACTGCGTGAACAGCTCGAGGCGCTCGGCTATGAGTTGTCGCCGGAAGCCGTCGTGCGCACCGTCGACTTCTACAGCGCCCGCTCCAGCCACGGATCGACGCTGAGCAACGTCGTGCACTCGTGGGTGGAGGCTCGACGCGATCGGGAGCGCTCCTGGCAATTCCTCGGCCAGGCGCTGGCGAGCGACCTCGCCGACATCCAGGGTGACACCACCCACGAGGGCATCCACCTCGGGGCGATGGCCGGCTCCGTCGACATGGTGCTCCGCTGCTACAGCGGCCTGGAGATCAGGGACGACGTGCTCTGGCTCCACCCGGTGCTCCCGGCCGAGCTGGACGAGGTTGCCTTCAGCATCAACTACCGCGACCAGCCGATCCGGCTCGAGCTCACCCCGGCCACCCTGCGAGTCCGGCTGCGGACGGGAGGAGCGGCACCGATCACGGTGCGGGTGGAGGGACGGGAGGCCCGGCTCTCGCCCGGCGAGAGCCGGGACTTCCCGCTCGGCGGCTGACGGCATCCGTGGCGCCGCCGACCACGCGAGGGGCCGGCCGGCCGTCGGTCAGTCGTCGTCCCGGGACTCGACGTCGGTCTGCAGGGCGGCACGGGCGAAGGCCGCCCCGCCGGGAGTGATCGTCCAGTGCCGGTAGTCGTTCGGGGTGCGCGCGAACAGGCCGAGCTGATTGAGCAGCCGCCACTTGGGGGCGACCAGGGCCATCGCCACGTGGCTGGACAGCTGGGCGCCGTCGGGGGCCACCCAGCCAAGGGTCTCCAGGCCGAGGGCGAGCATCTGGGTGAAGAGTTCCGCCTCGTCGAAGCCACGCCGGGCGATGAGCACCAGCAGCAGGTTGACCGCGTCGCTTTCGGCCGGGTTCCGGCTGATCTGGATGGTGCGCGCGAGATGCCACCACAGCTCCCGCGGTGCCTCGGCGAGCGCCCGGCCGCGGCTGGTCAGCAGCAGCATGCCCTTGCTCACCCGCAGCAGCCCCACTGCACGCAGGTGAGCGCGCAACTCGGCCAGCGGGAGCAGGTTGGACTCCCGGTTCGCCCCGGTCGGCCAGTCCCAGTCGAGTTCGGCCGACGCGGCCACCACGACTGCCGGCGGCAGGTGGCCGGCCCTGGTGAGGCGGATGCCGTCGGCCCCGACCCGGCGCAGGATCCACTGCACCTGGCCGAGCATGCGCGTCATCGCCCGCTCCGGGAGCAGGATCGAGTCGGTGACCCGTGCCTCGGCGACCACCAGCCGGAAGCCGGCGATGGCATCCGGGTGCATGCGGGTCTCGAGTTCCTGAATCACCTTCACGCTGCGAGCCTAGCGACGCCCAGCGCAGAGACTGCGCGACTCCCCGAGCGGCACCGGGTGACTCCGGTAGCCTTGGCGGATGGCCAGAAGCATCGCAACCACCACCGTCGTCGACCGGGACGGCATGCTCGATTTCGTGCGACCCCGGCACCGGATGTTGCTCGCCACCACGCGCGCCGACGGCCGCCCGCAGATCTCACCCGTGTCGGGTGGGGTCGATCCGGCCGGACGCATCGTGATCTCCTCCTACCCGGCCAGGGCCAAGACCCGCAACGCCGAACGGGACGTGCGCGCATCCGTTCTCGTGCTCTCGGACGACTGGGACGGCGGCTGGATCCAGGTCGACGGTGACGCCGAGGTGCTGCACATGCCGGAGGCGGCCGACGGCCTGGTCGAGTACTTCCGCGCCATCGCCGGCGAACACCCGGACTGGGCGGAGTATCGCGCGGCCATGGCGTTGCAAGACAAGTCCCTGATCCGCATCACGCCCACCCGGTGGAGCCCCATCGGCACCGGCGGCTTTCCGGCCGATGTGGCCGCCCGCCTCGACGCGCTCTAACGGCTCGACTCGCTCTCACTGCCTGTCCGCCGCTCACGCGCCTCGCGGTCGTCCTGTGCGATCCACAGCGTGCCCAGGATGAAGAGCACCAGGGCGGCGGCGGCGGTCATCGCGACCCACGGCCAGAGCGCGAGACGGTCCCAGCAGACCGTCGTCCCGGCGATGTAGATGAGCAACCCCACATAGCTCAGGGTCCCCCGACGCGGCGTCGAGTACATGACCGTCACCGTGTCCGGCGTGAAAACCCGTCGACGCGTCATGTCGTCGGTGTTCCGGCCGGATGGCCGGGCGCGGCGGTCGTCAGTGAGCGCATCATTCCCCCGAATGTTGAGAGCACAATCAATACTGCGCCAGCATCCACGCTAGGGCGGGCGCCGCGTTCGCCGCCATTCCCAGTTCGAGCGCCCGCAGGTCTGGGGGCGCGCAGGTTTGGGGGGCGCGCGGGGCGCACTGTCACCTGCGTCTGCAAGGCTGGGCCGATGACCGACACCCGTGCCGCCGCCCTTGAGATCCTGCGCAGCCTGGTCGGCCGCGACGACGCCGACTTTCACGAGGGCCAGTTCGAGGCGATCGAGACCCTGGTCGACGCGCGCAAACGGGCGCTCGTGGTGCAACGCACCGGCTGGGGCAAGTCCGCCGTCTACTTCGTGGCGACCCTGCTGCTGCGCCGCCAGGGCGCCGGGCCGACCATCCTCGTCTCGCCGCTGCTCGCCCTGATGCGCGACCAGGTGGCCGCGGCGGCCCGTGCCGGGGTGCGGGCGGTGTCGATCAACTCCTCCAACGCCCACGAGTGGGCCGAGGTCCTGCAGAAGCTCCGCGATGACGAGGTCGACGTGCTGCTCGTGTCGCCCGAACGGCTGAACAACCCGTCCTTCCGCGACGAGCAACTCCCCGCGCTGATCGCCAGGGTCGGGCTGCTCGTGGTCGATGAGGCGCACTGCATCTCCGACTGGGGCCACGACTTCCGCCCGCACTACCGGCGGCTGCGCGACTTGATCGCCGAGATGCCGCCCGGCGTGCCGGTGCTGGCCACGACCGCGACCGCCAACAGCCGGGTCGTGACGGATGTCGCCGAGCAGGTCGGGGCGGCGGTGAGGGTAGGGGCAGGCCAGACCGCCGGCGGCCCGACCACCGGCGGCGCGGAGGTCGTCACCATCCGCGGCCCGCTCGCCCGGGCCTCCCTGCGCCTCGGCGTGCTCCGGCTCCCCGATTCCCGTGCCCGGCTGGCGTGGCTGCTCAGCCACCTGGCCGAACTGCCCGGCAGCGGCATCATCTACACGCTCACCGTCTCCGCGGCCGAGGACACCGCCCGGATGCTGCGGGAGGCCGGACATCCGGTGCGCGCCTACACGGGCCAGACCGACACCGCCGAGCGGGAGGAGTCCGAGGGCATGCTCAAGCGGAACGAGGTCAAGGCCCTCGTCGCCACCAGCGCCCTCGGGATGGGCTTCGACAAGCCCGACCTCGGCTTCGTGCTGCATCTCGGCGCGCCCAGTTCCCCGGTGGCCTACTACCAGCAGGTCGGCCGTGCGGGCCGGGCCACCGCGAACGCGGACGTGCTCCTGCTGCCCGGGGTCGAGGACGAAGCGATCTGGCAATACTTCGCCACCTCGTCGATGCCGAGCCGGCACAAGGCGGAGGCCGTGCTCGGCGCGCTCGCCGCCCACGGCGGGTCCCCGCTCTCCACACCGGCCCTGGAGGCACGGGTCGACCTCAAGCGTTCCCCGCTGGAACTGCTGCTCAAGGTGCTCGACGTCGACGGCGCCGTGCGCCGGGTCACCGGCGGCTGGGTCGCGACCGGGCAGCCGTGGGTCTACGACGAGGACCGGTACGAGCGCATCGCGGCGGCCCGGCTGAGCGAGCAGCAGGCGATGATCGACTACGAACGCACCACCGGCTGCCGGATGGAGTTCCTGCAGCGGGCCCTCGACGACGACACCGCCGTGGCCTGCGGCCGCTGCGACAACTGCACCGACGCCTGGTACCCGTCCGGGGTCGCCGACGAGGCCGCGGCGGCCGCCGCCGCCTCGCTCGACCGGGTCGGCGTCGCCCTCGAGCCCCGAGCCCAGTGGCCCACCGGGGTGGCGAGCCTCGGCGTCGACGTGCGCGGCAACATCCCGGTGGGCGAACGGCTCGGGACCGGCCGCGCCCTCGCCCGGCTGACCGACCTCGGCTGGGGTGGCCCGTTGCGGGACCTGTTCGCGGTCGACGCCCCGGATGCCCCGGCAAGCGCGGCCATGACGGCCGCGTGTTTCCGGGTGCTGGCCGACTGGGGCTGGGACGAACGCCCGGCCGCGGTGGTCAGCGTGCCGTCACGGCGGCATCCGCTGCTCGTCGACTCGGTCGGGCGGGCGTTCGCCGACGCCGGCCGCCTGCCCTGGCTCGGGTCGCTCGACCTGGTCGGCGGCGGCCCGGTCGGCACGCCGGGCGGCAACAGCGCCTACCGCCTGTCCTCCGTCTGGGACCGGTTCGCGGTCGGGCCGGCACTCGCCGCGGCGCTGGCTCCCTTCGCCGGACGCCCCGTTCTGCTCGTCGACGACCTTGCCGACAGCCGCTGGACCCTCACCGTGGCCGGCCGTCTGCTCCGCCGCCAGGGCGTAGGAACGGTGTTGCCGTTCGCGCTCGCCCTGCGTTCCTGACCGCCGCCCGCATGGCCTTGACAACGGCCGGGCCTGCCCGCAGACTCGATCCACACCGATATTGCCTCTGAGACACTTTTAATTGCGTCACAGTGCCACCGCTCGACTGACAAGCAAGGAACACCATGGTCAACGGAGACTCACCCCTCGGTCCGGTCGACGCCAGCCTCGTCCCGCGCTATGCCGGAATCGCCACCTTCGCCCGGCTCCCCCGGCTCGAAGACGTGACCCGCGCCGACATCGCCGTGGTCGGCGTGCCCTTCGACTCCGGAGTCAGCTACCGCCCGGGGGCACGCTTCGGCCCGGCGCACGTGCGCGAGGCCTCCCGCCTGCTCCGCCCGTACAACCCGGTGCAGGACGTCGAACCGTTCTCCAGCCAGCAGGTCGTCGACGCCGGCGACATCGCCGCCAACCCGTTCAATCTCACCGAGGCCGTCGCCCAGATCCAGGCCGCCGCGGCCGAGCTCTCCGCCGACGGCAAGCGGCTCGTGGTCATCGGCGGCGACCACACGATCGCCCTCCCGCTGCTGCGGGTCGTGGCCGAGCGGCACGGCCCGGTGGCGGTGCTGCACTTCGACGCGCACCTCGACACCTGGGACACCTACTTCGGCGCCCCGGTCACCCACGGCACGCCGTTCCGCCGCGCGTCCGAGGAGGGCCTGATCGACCTCACCGCGAGCCTGCACGTCGGCATCCGCGGGCCGCTCTACTCCCGCGACGACCGCCGTGACGACGAACGGCTCGGCTTCGCGATCATCGCCAGCCACGAGTTCGAGACCGAGGGGCTCCCCCGCGCTATCGAACGGATGCTCGCCCGCCTCGGCGACCGTCCCGTCTACCTGTCCATCGACATCGACGTGCTCGACCCGGCGCATGCGCCCGGAACCGGCACACCGGAGGCCGGCGGAATGACCAGCCGGGAACTCCTCGCGATGATCCGCGCGCTGCGCGGCGTGAACCTGGTCGGCGCCGACGTCGTCGAGGTCGCCCCGGCCTACGACCACGCGCAGATCACCGCGGTCGCGGCCTCCCATGTGGCCTACGAGATCATCTCCGCGATGACGCCGTCGGCCCCGGTGTCGCCCTCCGCCTAACGGACCACGTGCAGCCGGAACGGCACAGGCGCGGCGTCCTCGCTGTACCGGCCGCCGTGGGAGCTGAGCACGGCCAGGCTCACCAGGTCCGGCCCGGTGAGCCCGGGCCAGCCCCGAACCAGGCGCCGCCAGGATTCCGGCACGGCCGGGAGTCCCCAGCGCGCGGCCAGGAGCGCACCGGCAGCCGCTGCCACCGCGTCGGTGTCGCCGCCCCCGCGGACGGCCGCCTCCACGCCCCGCCGCAGCTGGCCGGCATCCGCCTCGGTGCGGCTGATCGCCGACCACACGGCCTGCAGGGTTTGCACCACCCAGCCGTTCCGGGGAAAATCGGCCGGAAGTTTCCGGGCGGCCTCGGCCAGCCGCGCCGCCCATACGTCCCTGCGGGCCGCGGGAAGCAGCTCCAGCCCGATTCGGAGGTCGGCCTCCCCCTCGAGCACGGCGTGCCGGAGGGCGAGCCCGAAGAGTACGCAGGCGTCACCGGCGTCCTCATCGACGTGGGTCAGTTCGCTGATCAGGCGGGCGATCCCGGCGAGCGCGGCCGGGTCGTCCAGGCACGCCAGCGCCACCGGGGCGGTGCGGAGGAGGGAACCGTTGCCGGCGCTGCGACCGGTGCGGTTGTGCTGCTCCCTGGCCATCCGCCGGCTGCAGGCCGCGGTCGGTTCAGTGCCGGAGAGCACCGCGCCGAGCTGGATCCCGGCGTAGGGCGCGGACCGGGACCAGACCACCCATTCGGCCACGATGTCGTCCAGCACGGCGTCCGCGGCAAGGTCGCGGTCCTTCGACGCGGCGATCGCGATCGGCACGGCCATGGCCGTGTGGTCGGTCCATTCCCCGGGCGCCTGGTGGAAGCCGTCCCCTCCGCGCATGCTGACCGGTGCGTTCGACGAAAGGGGGCCGGCGAATTCGTAGCCGGCGCCGAGGGCATCCCCGCAGGCCAGCCCGAGGAGCACGGCGGCGGATCGATCGTGCTGGGCAGGACTGAGCATCAGCGGACTCCTTCGGGTTGAGTCGACAGGCACAACCTACGTCGGCCAGGAATGGTCGGGCAAGGCATTGACGGGAGGCCCGGATCCGTGCGAGTAACCGGGCGTCACGGGAATACCCGCGGTCGCCGGGCGCTTGTTACTCTTCGGACGTCGCCTTCGGGCGTGCCACGGAAATCCAGCATCCTGCGATTTCGTCACCCTGCGGACCGTCGTCACCCTGACGTTCCCACCCGCATCCCGGTTAGGCCAGAAATAATGAAGCTCAAGATCATGTCGGCGGTTCTTCTCACAGCGGTTGCCGTTTCACTGGCCGGCTGCTCCGCCGGCGGGGCAGGCCAGGCCAAGCCGGCCGCGACGGGCAGCGACAACTCTCTGTCGTCCGTGCAGAAGGCCGGCACCCTGACCGTGGGCACGGAGGGCACCTACCGCCCGTTCTCCTTCCACGACGCGGGCTCCGGACCGCTCACCGGGTTCGACGTCGAGGTCGCTCAGGCCGTCGCCGCGAAGCTGGGCGTCAAGGCCAAGTTCGAAGAGACCCAGTGGGACGGCATCTTCGCCGGTCTCGAAGCGGACCGGTTCGACGTCATCGCCAACCAGGTCTCGATCACACCGGAGCGCACCGCGAAGTACGAGTTCTCGAAGCCGTACACCTATTCGTCGGGCGTCATCGTCGTGAAGAGCGACAACACCTCGATCACCTCGTTCGCCACCCTGGCCGGCAAGACCAGCGCCCAGTCGCTGACCAGCAATTGGAACGCCCTCGCCACGGAGAGCGGCGCGAACGTGCAGGCCGTCGAGGGTTGGGCCCAGTCGGTCGCCCTCGTCGAACAGGGCCGCGTCGATGCCACGGTGAACGACAAGCTCACCTACCTCGACTACAAGAAGCAGACCGGAGCGGCCGGTCTCAAGGTCGCCGCGACCACCAAGGACCAGTCCGAGAGCGCGTTCGCGTTCAAGAAGGGCAGCACCAAGCTCGCCGGCGCCGTCGACAAGGCGCTCGAGGAACTGAGCAGCGACGGAACCCTGGCGACGATCTCCGACAAGTACTTCGGGGCCGACGTCTCCCGGTAGCCTGAGACTGCGCCACCCCCAGTCAGCCTCGAGCAAGATCCTGGACCTCTTCGCATGAACCAATCCACGTGGGACCTGTTCCTGAGCTCGCTCGGACCGATCGTGCTGGGTGCCGTCACCGGGACGATCCCGCTGGCTCTGGTGTCGTTCGCCGTCGGTCTCGCCCTCGCCCTCGTGCTCGCGCTGATGCGGCTGTCCCGGCGACGGTGGATCTCGTCGATCGCGCGGGTGTACATCTCGATCGTGCGCGGCACCCCGCTCCTGGTGCAGCTGTTCGTGATCTTCTACGGGCTGCCGTCGCTGGGCGTGCTGATCGACCCCTGGCCGAGTGCGGTGATCGCCTTCTCGGTCAACGTCGGGGGCTACGCGGCGGAAGTGATTCGCGCCGCGATCCTCTCCGTGCCCAAGGGACAGTGGGAGGCCGCCTACATGATCGGAATGTCCCACCGCCGCGCCCTCACCCGGATCATCCTGCCCCAGGCCGCCCGGGTCTCCGTCCCTCCCCTGTCGAACACCTTCATCAGCCTGGTCAAGGACACCTCCCTGGCCTCGTTGATCCTGGTCACCGAGCTGTTCCGGCAGGCGCAGCAGGTGGCCGCTTTCAGCCAGGAGTTCATGCTGCTCTACCTCGAGGCCGCCCTGGTCTACTGGGTGATCTGCCTCGTCCTGTCCTCGGTGCAGGGCGTGCTCGAGACCCGATTGGACCGCTATGTCGCCCACTGACCTGCCGACGGATGCCGCGCCCGCCGGCGTTCCCGCCCCGGCACCCCTGCTGAGAGTTCGAGGCCTGAGCAAGAGCTTCGGCACGAACCGGGTGCTCGAATCGATCGACCTCACGGTGGGCCGGGGCCGGGTTCTCGCCCTGATCGGGCCGTCCGGCTCGGGCAAGACCACCATCCTCCGCTGCCTCAACGGGCTCGAGGTCGCCGATGGCGGCACCATTTCCATCAATGGTGAGGTGACCCTCGATTTCGGCACCGCGCCGGCGCGGAAGGAGCTCACCGGGCTGCGTGACCGCTCGGCGATGGTCTTCCAGCACTACAACCTCTTCCCGCACAAGACCGTGCTCGAGAACGTGATCGAGGGTCCCATCATCGTGCAGGGCCGGCCGCGCGCGGAAGCCACCGCGGAGGCGCTCGCCCTGCTCGGCCGGGTCGGCCTGGCCGACAAGCGGGATGCCCACCCGTTCGAGCTCTCCGGCGGCCAGCAGCAGCGCGTCGGGATCGTGCGCGCCCTTGCGCTCCGCCCTCAGTTGTTGCTCTTTGACGAGCCGACCTCCTCGCTCGACCCCGAACTCGTCGGCGACGTGTTGCGCCTGATCAAGGAACTCGCGGTCGAGGGCTGGACCATGGTGATCGTCACGCACGAACTCGAGTTCGCCAGGGAGGTCGCCACCGAGGTCGCCTTCGTCGACGGTGGAACCATCGTCGAGCACGGCGACCCGAAGCAGTTGCTCCGCAACCCCACCCAGGAACGCACCCGCCAGTTCCTGCACCGTCTGCTCTTCCCCTTCTAGGTTCGGCCCTTCTCGGTTCGGCCCTTCTCGGTTCGGTCCTTCTCGGTTCGGCTCGAGCCGGCTCGGCGCGAGCCTGCTCCCCAGACCGGTTCGAGGGCCGCGATCTCCTCCGCGCTCGCCATCCGGAACGCCCCGGCCGACTCGGCCGCGACGGGGCGGCGACCCTGGCCGCGCGTGGCGCGGAGTCTGAGCACGATCGAGACCCCGATGATCGATGCGACGACAAGCAGCGACACGGTGGTCGGAACGTAGAACAGGTCGAGCAGGAGCATCTTGACGCCCACCCAGACCAGCACCAGCGCGAGTCCGATCTTCAGGTAGACGAACCGGTGCATGAGGTCGGCGAGGAGGAAGTACATCGCCCGGAGGCCCAGGATGGCGAACGCGTTCGCGGCGAAGACGATGAACGGTTCGCTCGTGACCGCGAAGATGGCCGGGATCGAGTCCACCGCGAAGACGACGTCGGTCACCTCGACCAGCACCAGCACCGCCAGCAGCGGGGTGGCCAGCAGCACGCCGCCGCGGCGAATGAGGAGCCGTTGCTCGTGGAAAGCGTCGGTCATCGGCACCAGCCGCCGGAAGACCCGCAGCACCGGGGACTTCTCCGGGTGCACGTGCTCGTTGCGCTGCCGGATCATCCGGTAGCCGGTGAAGATCAGGAACGCGGCGAAGAGGTAGAGCACCCAGGAGAAACTCTCGATCAGGATGGCTCCGGCCGCGATGAACACGCCGCGCAGCAGGAGCGCCCCGACCACGCCGAGGAAGAGCACCCGGTGCTGGTACTGACGCGGCACGGCGAAGGCCGAGAAGATGATCGCCCAGACGAAGGCGTTGTCCACCGAGAGCGACTTCTCGATCAGGTAGCCCGCGAAATACTGCTGCCCGAATTCGGCGCCGGCGACGACCCAGACCCCGACGCCGAAGCCGACCGCGACGAGCACCCAGGCCACCGACCAGGCGGCCGCCTCCCGCACCCCGATCACGTGAGCGGTGCGGTGGGCGAACAGGTCGACGGCGAGCATCACGGCGATGGCGCCGAAGACGATCAGCCAGGCGGAGAGGGGAACATCCATGAGTCATGCCTTCCAGTCGGGATTCCAACTGGAGGTCTCGTCCGGCCCTCTCGGACCCGTTGCGCCGGATTCCGCCCGGGGAATCGTGGTGACGACGCAACGTCGGGGATTACTCCCCTCCTTCGACCAGTGAACCAGACCGGCCGGCCGTCACGGCTGGGAATCCACCGGGAACGAGAGCCCCGACTCAGCCCTCGGCGGCCGCGCGTGCGGCCTGGAGGGTGCGTTCCCGCATCGCGAGGAACAGCGGAAAGGTGAATGCGAACGCGGTCAGGCCGGACAGCACCACGTACAGCCAGCCCCACCGCATCCCGAGCCGGCGTGCCTCGACGATGATCAGGATGCTGCCGGCCACCGCGGCGACGAGCAGGTCGACGGTCAGGGAGGAGACGGCAGGGCCGCTGCCCACCCAGTCGCCGATGAAGTCCCGCAGCCCCACGATCGCGAGGATGTTGAACGACCAGGTGCCGATGAGTCCGGCAAGACTCAGGGCCAGGTAGACGAACGCGAGCGGAGTCCAGTGTTTGGTCATGGGGCCAGTATGCCCGCGCGCCCGCCGGGCTGCCGGACCGGTGCGGCCCGGGCTGCCGGCGAACACCGGCGTTACACGGGCAGCAGCGCCGGTTCGATCTCACTGCAGCCCTGGTCGGTGACGATGATCGACAGCTTCGCGGGGATCTGCTCCTTCATCGAGTCGACGTGGCTGATCAGCCCGATGGTGCGCCCGCCCGCCCGCAACCCGTCGAGGGTGCTCATCGCCGTCTCCAGGGTGGCGCTGTCGAGCGAACCGAACCCCTCGTCGACGAAGAGGGTGTCGAGGGCGATTCCCCCGGCCTGGTTCGACACCACCTCGGCCAGCCCGAGAGCCAGGGCCAGCGAGGCCAGGAAGGTCTCGCCGCCGGAGAGCGAATGGGTCGGGCGGGCGCGCCCGGTGTGCTCGTCCCTGATTGCGAGGCCCAGCCCGGACTGGCTGCCCCGGTACTGCAGCGAATCGTCGTGTTCGAGCGCGTAACGACCGCCGGTCATGGTGCGCAGCCGGCCGTTCGCCGCGGCGATGATCTGCTCGAGCTGCGCGGCCAGCACATAGGTTTCCAGGCGCATCCGTTTCGTGTTCGGTTCCTCCCCGTGCACCACCGCGGCCAGGACGCGCACCTGGGATTGGGTGGCCAGCAGCGCGGCCGACGCGTCGAACAGCGACCGGGCCTCGCCGACGAGCCCCGTGGTCACGGTCACCCGCTCGGCCAGGGAGGCACGGTCGGCGATCGCCGTGTCGCGGAGCGCCGCGGCGGCGGCCTGGTCTCGCCGTGCCGGGGCGGCATCGACCGGTTCGTCGGGAAGGCCGCCGAGTTCCGGCTCGGCGAGCACGGCGAGTGCCGCGGCCGTCTCATCGTCGTGGCGGCGGATGCGCGCCTCGACCTGGAGCAGGGCGGCCTCGGTGAGCCTGGCGGCGACCGCGGCTGCCTCGGCTGCGAAGCCCTCGACGGCCAGCTGGGCCTCCACGGCGGCAGCCGCGGCGTCGCGCACCCCGCGGTGCTCGCGGCTGCGGTCGAGAGCATCGTCGAGGGTGCGGGCCGCCTCGAGCTCGCGCTGCAACCGGTCGACGAGTTCGGTGACGGATGCGCACCGGCCACGCTGCGCCGCGACCCGCTCGAGGATCCCGGCCTGCTGGCTGCCCCGTTCGGTGAGCCTGGTCGAGTCCAGGTCCTTCGCCTGCCGCACCTCAGCCAGCGCCCGGCCGGCCTCGTCCAGGTCCGCGAGGAGGCGGGCCTTCTCGCTCTTGAGCTCGGTCTCCTGCGCTGCGGCCTGGCGGGCGGCCGCAAGGTTGCCGGACGCGGCCGCGACGTCCGTTTCGAGGGCGTCGACGCTGCGGTCGCCCGCCCGGCCGCGGGCCTCGGCCAGGCGCAGGTTGATCTCCTGGATCCGGGCACGGGTCTGTTCGAGCGCGGCCTGGCGCGCCGTCATCTGCAACCGCGCCTCCTCGATGTCGCTTTCGGTGACCGGTTCGCCGGCACTCACCGCCCTGGCCGGGTGGACGGTCGAACCGCACACCTCGCACGCCTTCCCGTCGACGAGCTGTTCGGCCAGTTCACCGGCGTGGCCGGCGAGCCGGCGATCGACCAGCACCTGGAACTGAACGGCGGCGGCGGTGTTCGCGGCCGCGGCCGTCCTGTCGGCCTGGAACGCCCCCTCGAGTTCCGCACCGCGGACGCTCACTTCCTCGGCGGCAGCCCTGGCTGCCTCAAGCCGGGTGAGCCTGGCGCGCGCCTCCGGTTCGCGTGCGGCGGCGAGGGCCGCCACGGAGCGGTCCCGGTCGACGGTGTCGATCTGTCCGGGCAGCCGCACGACCCGGGCCTGTGCGGCGGCCAATGCCTCCTCGTGCCGGGCGAGCCTGGTTCGCACCTCGGTCAGTTCGCGCTCGAGGCCGGGCAGCATGTGTTCGGCGACGAGCACATCGTTGAGGGACCCGAGTCGCCCGAGCAGCTCCTCGATGACCGCCCCGACGGTCTCGTGCGACTCGGTGCCTGCGGCTCCGGCTGAGGCCGGACCGTCGCCCGGTTCCTCCTCGGCGAGGGTGTGCAACCGGTCGCGGGCATCCGCTTCGACGGCGACGGCCGCCGCGAGGGCCTCCTCGGCCTCTCGTCGTGCCGTGAGGAGCGGCCACACTCGTGCCGCCCGGTTCGCCGCCTGCACGGCGACGCGGTCGGCGGCGACGGATTCCTGCCGGCCGGCCAGGACCGCGGCTTCAGCTGCCGCCGTGTCCCGCCTGTCCTGGCGCCGTCGCAGGTCTTCCTGCATCCGATGGTGCAGGGTGGCGGCGGCCAGCGCCGTGCCGGCCCGTTCGGCGGCGTCGATGGCCCGGCCGAATTGGCCGTCAAGCTGTTGCTGGGCCCGGTCGAACCAGTCTCGGTCGGCGGTTCCCTCCGCCGCCTCGCACTGGGCCTGGCCGGCCGCGGACGCCGCCAGCCCGGCCAGGCGCAGCTCGACGGCGACCAGCTCGTCATCGAGGGACTTGCGCCGGTCGATCAGCACGGTCTCCAATTGCTCGAACCTGACGGTGCCGAACAGGGTCCGCAACACGGCTCGGCGATCGTCCGTCTTCGCGAGCAGGAACTTCTGGAACCGGTTCTGGGCGAGCAGGATCACCTGCAGGAATTGGTCTTGCTTGAGCGGCAGGATGCGGCCCAGCTCGTGGCCGACGTCGACCGGCCGGGTGGCGATGGTGCGCCAGCCCTCGTTGCTGCGGAGATCGAGCCGGGCGTCCGGTTGCGCCAGGGTCGTGCCGGTGCCGCGCTTCCTGGCCTTCTCGTACCGCGGGGTGCGATAGAGGCGGTAGTCCCGCTCGCCCAGCCCGAAGTCGAGTTCGACGAAGGTCGGGTCCTCCGGCTCGCAATAGTCGCTGCGGAGCTGGGACTCCGTGCCCTCGTAGCGGGGAACGTTTCCGTAGAGCGCGAAACAGATGGCGTCCAGGATGCTGGACTTTCCGGCCCCGGTCTTGCCGGTGATCAGGAAGATCCCGTCGTCGTCGAACCGTTCGAAGTCGATCACCTGCTCGTTCTTGTACGGTCCGAACCCGGCGATCCTCAGTCGTTGGATCTT
This sequence comes from Cryobacterium mannosilyticum, assembly GCF_004402705.1. Lineage (NCBI taxonomy): Bacteria > Bacillati > Actinomycetota > Actinomycetes > Micrococcales > Microbacteriaceae > Cryobacterium > Cryobacterium mannosilyticum. The sequence continues at coordinate 22,794 of NZ_SOFM01000052.1, forward strand.
CATGCCGTGATCTCCCTCAGATCGTTGGCAGCAAGCAATTCGGCGACCAGCTCGCGCTCGAAGTCGGTCTGGCCGACCCCGTTGCGCACGAACTCGAGGAACCCGGCGACGATCTGGTGGTCGTTCTGCTGGTGCAGGCGCGCGCCGTAGCTCGCGGCATCCGTGTCCACGACGACCAGTGGCCGGTGTTCGACGGTGACGCAGTGCGGGAATCGTTTCTGCAGGCGGCGCATGCCGTCGAGGGGCCGCACCTGGTCGGTGAGCACGGCCGACACCCAGTCGGCCTCGAACCGTGCGTAGTCGTCGGCGGTGAGCAGTTCCTCGATCTCGCCGGTGAGCACGGACAACCTGCGGGGAACGGGAAGCCCGACCCATTCGACCTCGGCGCGCCGGCCGGCCTGGAGGTCGACGAGCCAGGCGCCGCGCGGCTTGCCTGCCTCGGAGAAGGAGTAGTGCAGGGGTGCCCCGGAATAGCGCACCCGCTCGGTGAGCGTGGCCCGGCCGTGGATGTGGCCGAGCGCGACGTAGTCGGGGCCGTCACTGATTGGGCCGACACCGCGCTGGCCGTCACCGCGCTGGCCAACACCGCGCGGGCCGTCACCGAGCGGGCCGTCGGACGGGCCGAACACCGCGATCGGCACCAGGTCGAGGCCTCCGGCGGTGATGTCCCGTTCGACCTCCGTGGCCTCGGCCGCTGGAGTGACCCCGGCCGCGAAGCAGTGCGCCAGCACGACCGAGCGCCCGCCCCGCGCGGCGATGTCGGCGCGGATCCTCCGCATCGCGAAGGTGAGCACTTGCTCGTGGTTTCGCAGCGTCTCCTCGGGGAACAGGTGCCGGATCATCGCCGGCTCCAGGTAGGGGATGCCGTAGAAGTGCACGGGGCCGTTCGCGTCGGAGATGGTGACGGGTTCGAGGAACTGGTCGGGCCGGGTGATGATGTGGATGCCGGCCAGGCCCGCCCACTCCGACTGGAAGCCGAGCCGTGTCGCCGAGTCGTGGTTGCCGCTGGTCATCACGACCGCGGCTCCGGCTCCCCTGAGCTCCCGCAGCACCCAGGCCAGGAGGGTGTAGCTGTCGGCCGACGGCATCGCGGAGTCGAAGACGTCACCGGCGACGACGACAACCTGCACCTGTCGTTCCCGCACCACCTCGACGAGCGCCTCGAACACCACACGGAGATGCCCCAGCGTGGAATGCGTGTGGAAGGTGCGCCCGATGTGCCAGTCCGAGGTGTGCAGGATCTTCATTGTTCCCACGCTACGGGCGACCGCCGACATCGCACGGTGAATCGCCACCGCGGAGGCGGGCGATGCTGAAATCGTCCCCGAGTCAGACTGATTCTTTGTTTGTCTGCGTTTTTCTTGACAAACAAAAGCAAACACAGGTAGCGTGAAGATTATTCACACAGTGACCCCGGTCACTCAACGTCGAGGAGGAGGTCTCATGTTCGCGGAAGAGCGTCAGGCCCTGATCATCGATCTGGTCTCCAGTTCGAGTCGGGTCACGGTCAACGAACTTGCGACCCGTTTCGACATCACCCCGGAGACCGTGCGGCGGGACCTCGACACCCTCGAAGGCGCGCGCCAGTTGCGCCGGGTCCACGGCGGCGCGGTGGCCCTCGACCGGCTGAGCATGTCCGAGCAGAGCCTCGAGGAACGGCAGACCCAGCACCACGACGAGAAGGTGCGGATCGCCGCCGCAGCGTTCACGCTGATCCCCGCCAGCCAGACCGGCTCGATCCTGCTCGACGCCGGAACCACCACCGAACTCCTCGCCGACCTCCTCGTCGACTGGGCCCCGGCCGATCCGGGAGACGAGCTCCTCGTCATCACCAATGCCGTGCCGATCGCCACGAAGCTGGCCGGTAACGACGACATCCAGTTGTACATCCTCGGCGGTCGCGTGCGCGGTCTCACCCGGGCAGTCGTCGGGCCGAGCACCATCGCCCAGCTCGACGCCCTGCGCCCCGACATCGGCTTCGTCGGCGCGAACGGCGTGCACGCCGAGTTCGGTTTCAGCACCCCGGATGCCGTCGAGTCGGCCGTGAAGACAGCCATCGTCCGTTCGGCCCGGCGTGTCGTCGCTCTGGCCGATTCCTCCAAGCTCGACAAGGAAACCCTGCTCCGCTTTGCGGCCCTCGGCGAAATCGACGTGCTGATCACGGACGCTCCCCCATCACTGGAACTTGCCGCGGCCCTCGCCGCGGCCGACGTTGAGGTTGTGATCGCGTGATCATCACGTTTACCCCCAATCCGAGCCTGGATCGCACGATCGGACTGAACCGGCCGCTCGTCCGCGGCGAGGTGCAGCGGGCCGTGTCCTCATCCGAGGAACCGGGCGGCAAGGGCGTCAACATCTGCCGCGCCCTCGAGGCATCCGGCCTCCCGAGCCTCGCCATCCTGCCCGGCGATGAACTCGACCCCGTGCTGCAGGGCCTTCGCGCGGCCGGGATCCCCCACCTGGGCATGCCGATCGGCGCCGCCATTCGCAGCAACGTCGCGATCACGGAACCCGACGGCACCACGACCAAGGTCAACGTTCCCGGACCGCTGCTCAGCACCGAACAGCAGCACGCGCTGATCGCCCTGGTGCTGGAGAAGGCGGAGGGCGCCGACTGGCTCGTGCTGGCAGGATCCCTGCCGCCGGGCGTGCCGGTGGACTTCTACGCCGACATCACCCGGCAGCTGCGGGTCCGCTACGGCGCCGCCGCCCCCAAGGTCGCCGTCGACTCGTCGGGCCCACCGCTGGTCGCCGCCGTGACCGCGGCCCCCGACCTGATCAAGCCCAACGGCGAGGAGCTGGCCGAACTCACCGGAATCCCCGATGCCGACGCGCTCGAGGCAGACCCGGCGCTGGTCGCCCGGGCCTCCGAACGCCTCGTCGCCGCCGGGGTCGGGGCCGTGCTGGCCACCCTCGGCGCCCAGGGCGCCGTGCTGGTGACCGAGGCCGGCGCCTGGCTGGCCCGGACGCCGCCGATGATCGCCGCCAGCACCGTCGGCGCCGGAGATTCGTCGCTGGCCGGATTCCTGCTCAGCACCATTGCCGGGGCATCCGCGCCCGACTCCCTTCGTCAGGCCGCCGCCCACGGGGCAGCAGCCGCGTCATTGCCCGGCTCGACCGTGCCGGCAGTGAACCAAACCAGACCAGGCGATGTCACCGTGACGTCGCTTGTTACCCATCCAAAGGAGGATGTCCAGTGAGTGCACTGATCACGCCGGAGCTTGTTGCTCTGGATAAGAATCTCGGAGCCGCTCCCTCGAGCGTAATCCGGCATCTTGCCGAGCTGATCGTCGGCGCCGGCCGGGCCACCGAGATCGAGGGCCTCTACGCGGATGCCCTCGCCCGCGAGGCGAAGACGGCTACCGGCATCCCGGGCGGCCTTGCCATCCCGCATTGCCGTTCCTCCGCGGTCACCGAGCCGACGCTGGCGTTGGCCCGGTTGACCTCGCCCGTCGACTTCGGGGCCAAGGACGGCCCGGCCGACCTGGTCTTCCTGATCGCCGCGCCGGAGGGAGCCGACCAGGAACACCTGAAGATCCTGGCGAAGCTCGCCCGTTCGCTGATGAAGAGCGACTTCACCGCCGCCCTGCGCGCCGCCAAGTCGCCGGCCGAAATCGTCGAACTCGTCACCAACGTCATCGCCCCCGTCACCGTCGGCGCGGGCGCGGCCGCCGCCGGCAACGCCAACGCCGGCACCGGCTCCAGCTCGTCGTCGTCGGTCAAGCGCATCGTCGCCGTCACCGCCTGCCCCACCGGAATCGCGCACACCTACATGGCTGCCGACTCCCTGGTCGCGGCGGCCAAGGCCGCCGGCGTCGATCTGCAGGTCGAGACGCAGGGCTCCGCCGGCCTGACCATGCTCGACCCGGCCGTCATCGCCGCCGCCGACGCCGTCATCTTCGCCGTTGACGTCGACGTGCGCGGACGGGAGCGCTTCGCCGGCAAGCCGGTCATCCAGGCCCCGGTCAAGCGGGGCATCGACGAACCGGCCAAGCTCATCCAGGACGCGCTTGCCGCAGCCAGGAACCCGAACGCGCGTCGCGTCGGCGGCAACGTCGGCGTCGTCGAGGCCGACACCAAGAACGAGCACTTCGGCCAGAAGGTCAAACGTGCGCTGCTCACCGGTGTCAGCTACATGATCCCGTTCGTCGCCGGTGGAGGTCTCCTCATCGCCCTCGGCTTCCTGCTCGGCGGCTACGAGATCACCAAGGTCGCCGACGTCGTCGTGCTGCAGAACAGCCTGTTCAACCTCCCTGAGGGTGGACTGCTGATCTACCTCGGCGCGGTCTTCTTCAAGATCGGCGCCCTGTCGATGGGCTTCCTGGTTCCGGCCCTCGGCGGTTACATCGCCTACGCGATCGCCGACCGCCCCGGGATCGCGCCCGGCTTCGTCGCCGGCGCCGTCGCGGGCTTCATGGGCGCGGGCTTCCTCGGCGGCATCGCCGGTGGTCTCCTCGCCGGTGTCGCGGCAGCGAGCTTCGCCAGGCTCGACGTTCCGCGCTGGCTCCGCAGCCTGATGCCCGTCGTCATCATCCCGCTGGTCGCCTCGATCGTCGCATCCGGCCTGATGTTCCTCGTGCTCGGCGGTCCGATCGCCTGGATCACCACGAACCTGAACGAATGGCTCACCGGCATGAGCGGCGCATCGGCGATCATCCTCGGCCTGATCCTCGGCCTGATGATGGGCTTCGACCTCGGCGGCCCGGTCAACAAGGTTGCCTACGCGTTCGCCGTCGCCGGCCTCGGCACCGCCACCATCGCCAACCAGGCGCCGTGGCAGATCATGGCCGCGGTCATGGCCGCCGGAATGGTTCCGCCGCTCGCCATGGCCCTGGCCACGGTGGTCGACAAGAAGCTGTTCAGCCTGGTCGAACGTGAGAACGGCAAGGCGGCCTGGCTGCTCGGGGCATCCTTCATCTCCGAAGGCGCCATCCCGTTCGCCGCGGCCGACGTGTTCCGGGTCATCCCGGCCAGCATGATCGGCGCCGGCGTCACCGGTGCCCTGTCGATGGCCTGGGGAGTGACCTCGAAGGCCCCGCACGGCGGAGTCTTCGTCTTCTTCGCCATCGACAGCTTCCCGCTCTGGGCCCTCGCGATCGCGATCGGAACCGTCGTCGCGGCGTTCGTCGTGATCGTGCTCAAGCGGTACGCAGTAAGGAAGTCCAGCGTCGACGCGGAGACCCCCGCACTCGTCAACGCGTAACCATCACGTCGGCCGCCGTGTCACAAGCACGGCGGCCGACGCGTAGCATGAAATAGCGTGGGCAAATCGCTGCGCATGAAAGAGGTTATCCCGTGCAGAATTTCTCTGGAGTTGGCGTCAGCCCAGGACGGATCATCGGTTCCGTCCGACAGATGCCGAAACCGGTCAGCGAACCCCCCGTCGGTGAGCGCATGTCGTCCTCGACGACAGCGGATGAGGCCACGGCCAGTCTGCGCGCGGCGTCGAAGGTCGTGCAAGCCGAGCTCCAGGGGCGCGCCGCGGCCGCAACGGGTGCCAGCAAGGCAGTCCTCGAGGCCACCGCGCTGATGGCAGCCGATCCCATGCTGATCAAGGCGGCCGTGAAACTCATTGCCACCGGCACCTCGGCCGAGCGGGCGATCTGGGAATCCGGCGCATCCGTCGCCGAGATGCTGCACAATCTCGGCGGCTACATGGCCGACCGGGCCACGGATGTCCTCGACGTTCGCGCACGCATCGTCGCGGAGCTGCGCGGGGTGCCTGCGCCCGGGATCCCGCAATCCACCGAACCCTTTATTCTCGTGGCGGAGGACCTCGCCCCCGCCGACACCGCCACCCTGGACCCGGCGAAGGTCCTGGCCCTGGTCACCTCCGGCGGCGGCCCGCAGTCGCACACCGCCATTATCGCCCGCGCCCTCGGCCTGCCGGCCGTGGTTGCCGCCCCCGGCGTCGACGAACTCGTCGACGGCACCGAGGTCTACGTCGACGGCGCCGCCGGCACCGTCAGCGTCAACCCCGGCGCCGACGAGCAGGCGCTGGTTGCGGCCTGGCTGCTCGCCGCCGAGACCCTCGCCGTATTCGACGGCACGGGCAGCACCGCCGACGGGCACCTCGTGCCCCTGCTCGCCAACGTGGGCGGCGCCGTGGACGCGGTCAAGGCCGCCGAGCTCGGCGCCCAGGGCGTCGGCCTGCTCCGCACCGAGTTCTGCTTCCTCGAGCGCGACACCGAACCGACCATCGACGAGCAGGTCGTCGCCTACCGCGGCGTCTTCGACGCCTTCCCGGGCAAGAAGGTCGTCGTGCGCACCCTCGACGCCGGCGCCGACAAGCCCCTCCCGTTCCTGACCGACACCACCGAGCCCAACCCGTCCCTGGGTGTGCGCGGCTACCGCACCGACCTGACCACCCCCGGCGTGCTCAAGCGCCAGCTCACCGCGATCGCCACCGCGGCCACCGATTCCCCCGCCGAAGTGTGGGTGATGGCGCCGATGATCGCGACCGTCGACGAGGCCGCCGACTTCGCCGCGATGTGCCGCGTCGCCGGGCTGAAGATCCCCGGGGTCATGGTCGAGGTGCCGTCCGCTGCGCTGCTCGCGGATCGGATCCTCGGCGAGGTCGACTTCGTCAGTCTCGGCACGAACGACCTCACCCAGTACACGATGGCCGCCGACCGTCAGCTCGGCACCCTTGCCGCGCTGAACTCGCCGTGGCAGCCGGCCGTGCTGCATCTGATCAAGCTGACCGTCGCCGGTTCGATCGCCCAGGGCAAGAACAAGCCCGTTGGCGTCTGCGGCGAGGCCGCGGCCGACCCCGTGCTCGCCGTCGTGCTCGTCGGTCTCGGCGTCTCGACGCTCTCGATGACCGCACGGTCGCTCTCCGCCGTCGGCGCTGTGCTGAAGAGCGTCACCCTCGACGAGGCGAAGCGCCTGGCCGAGCTGGCTCTCTCGGCCCGGAACGCCGACGAAGCGCGCACCCGCGTGCGCGCCGAGCTGCCGATCCTCGAAAAGCTGGGCCTCTGAGCCCCGACGCACCATTTCGCGGCGCACCGCGCCGCCCCACGATCGCCGGGCACAACTCGACGAGCACCAAATGAGGAGAAACCATGTCCGAACGTAAAGCCACCATCGCCAGCAGGGTGGGCCTGCACGCCCGCCCCGCGTCCATCTTCGCCGCGGCCGTCGGCGAACTGCCGATCGAGGTCACCATCGGCCTCGAGGCCGACCCGGTCGAAGACGCAATGGATGCCTCGAGTATCCTGAGCCTGATGAGCCTCGGCGCCGCCAACGGAGACGTCGTCGTGCTCCGCGCCGAGGGTGAGGGCGCCGACGAGGCCCTCGAAGCCCTCGTCAAGATCCTCGAAACCGACCTCGACGCCGAGTAACACCCGGCCGTTCCCCCTGGCCGGCCTGTCCCGGTCGGCCAGGCCCGGCGCCCCGCTACGACCCGGCGGGGGTCACCAGCGTGATGAACGCGCTCAGCTGGGTGAGCACGTCGACGCTGGTCGGCAGCGACTCGGTCAGCGCTGGCGAATAGACCAGCCAGGCCGCCCACTGCGCCCTCGAGACGGCCACGTTCAGCCGGTTCGCGAGGAGCAGGAACTCGAGGCCCCGTGGCACGTCCTCGGCGGCCGACGCCGCGAGTGAGACGATCGCGACCGCAGCCTCCCGCCCCTGGAACTTGTCCACGGTCCCGACCGGCACCAGGCCGAAACCGGCCGCCTTCAGCCTGCCGCGGAGGAGTTCCACCTGGGCGTTGTACGGAGCCACGACGATCACGTCGTGCTGCCCGAGCGTCGCGGTGACCCCCGCGGATGTCCAGGGTCGCCCCAGCAGGTCGGCCACGAGCCCGACCACCTCCTCCGCCTCCTCGACCGATGAGGTCGCGTTGCCGGAATGTGCCACCGGCAGCGGGTGCAGTCCGGGAGTCACCCCGGCCAGGCTGCGGTCCGACGGGTGCGAGAGCAGCTTGCCCTCATAGGACAGCGCCGAGACGGGAGCGCAGACCGCGGGGTGCATCCGCCAGCTGGTGGCGAGGAAGTAGCCGAATTCGGCCGGGAGCACCCGGTGCCCGTCACTCAGCCAGCCGAGGGCGGACTCGTCGACAGGTTCCGGGTGGGTGCCCTGGCTCACCTGCGGCAGTTGCTGCGGATCGCCCAGGAGCAGCAGCCGCTCCGTCGACACGGCCGCGGCGATCGTGCTGGCCAGGGAGAACTGGCCGGCCTCGTCGACGACGAGCAGGTCGAGGGACCCGCGTGGCAACCGGTCGGCGTTGCTGAAGTCCCAGGCCGTGCCGCCGACCACCCAGCCGCCGGGGCGGCCGGTGAACGCGCCGAAGGTCCGGGTGTCGAGCAGCGCCCACGGAACGGGCTTGTTCTCCTCGCCCTTCCTGGCCTTCTTGCCGACCCGGTCGGGGTCGAGGCCGACCGTTGCGCCGGCGGTGAGCACCGCGCGGAGCATGTTCTCCACTGCGGCGTGGGACTGGGCGACAACGCCGATCGTCCAGCCGTGGTTGACGACGAGGTCGGCGATCACCCTCGACCCGACGTAGGTCTTGCCGGTGCCGGGCGGTCCCTGCACCGCGAGATAGGAACGGTCAAGGCGCAACAGGCTGTCCAGGATTGCCGGCTGCACGTCGCCGTCCCGCGGCCGGGCGAGGCCGTGCTCCGCGGTGCCTCCGGGCGCGTCGGCCGGGCCGGCCCGGAGCCGTGGCGGCCGGCGCCGGAGCAGGTCGAACGCGGCATCCGGCAGCGGCTCCGGCCAGGCGCCGAGCACGGCCCGGCCCCATTCCGAGATCGCCCCGACCTGGCTGCCGGCCGGCGGCGGGGTGCCGGGGGTCAGCGCGATCGGCAGTTCGTGGTGGGTGGGGGCGTCCCGCTCGAGGATCTCCTCGACGACGAACACCGACTCGTCGATCACCTCGACGATGGTGGCCTTGTCGTGCGCGGTGCGCGCGCCCGGCTCGGCGCTGGGCCGGATCGGCGGATACGGCGGGTCGTAGAGCAGGAACGGGTTCTGTCCGACCTTGAGCGAGCTGCCGGGGGCGAGCGCGCCCGAGATCCGCAGCAGACGCCGGTCGAGGCGTTGCCGGCCCTCCCGGTGCCACCCCGTCTGCACGGTGACGGAGTCCACGACGAGCACATCGCGGGTGTCGGCCCACTCGTCGACGGGCGAACCGAGGCGCGAGTAGTGGTCCCACCAGAACGACTTCTGCTCCCGCCGGTGATAGTCGATCGCGGCGGCGGCCAGGGCGAGCGCGGTCTGGTCGGTGCTCCGATCGGCGGGCGCCACCGCGGCGAGGAGGTCGGTGAGCTCGAGGTAGACGGGGTCGGGCTCGCGCACCGGAAGGTCGAAGGCCGGCTCCGCGGCCGCCGCCGCGGGAACCGCGCTCTCGGCGGCGCGCTCGAGCAGCCAGTCGCGGAGCCGCCGGGTGGAGCGGCAGTCGTAGGCGTTGTACCGGGCGATGTCGGCGAGAACGTCGGCCGCGGCATCCGCGTCGCCGTTCGCCAGCAGCTCGCGCGACCGCACGTACTCGGTGATCGAGTCGGCGGCGTTGGCGACGCCCTCGCGCTCCTCGCTGCCCATGTAAAGCGGCTCGAGCTTCTTCAGCGAGTAGCTGCGGCTGCCGATGCGCAGGCCCTGCCGCACCACCGGGTAGAGGTCGACGAGGACGTGGTCCCTGAGCAGGCCGTCGACGGCGTCCTCGCCCACTCCGTGCCGGGCCGCGAGGGTGAGCAGGTGGGTGCGTTCGTAGGGGGCGTAGTGGTAGATGTGCATCCCCGGATGGCGCTCCCGCCGCGCTCGCACGTAGTCCAGGAACTCGACCAGTGCCCGGCGTTCGTCGGCGTGGCTGTGCGCCCAGAACGAGCGGAAGGTGTCGTCGGGCTCGACCAGGCCGAAGAGGTAGTCCAGCCCCCAGACAACGCCGGCCTGGCCGGCCTCGCCCGCGTCTTCCTGGTACAGCGGGTCGCCCTCGAAATCGAAGAAGATGTCGCCCGGGTCGGGTGCCGGCAGCGCCTGGAGCGCGAGCGGGTTGATCACCTCCCAGTTCACGGGCCGGTCGGCGCCGGCCGACGTGACCTGCAGCCTGGCCTGCTCGCTGAGCGTGTGCAGCGTGGCATCCGAAAGGCCGGGGACCGGGCCCACCGCCGCCGCCAGCTGTTCGATCGTCGCCACGCCGGCGGCGCGCAGTTTCGCGCGCTGGCTGAGCCGCAGGTTGGCCACGAGCAGCACGTCGCGGTGCTGCTGCACCTGGTCGTCGCAGAGGTCGCAGCGCCCGCAGGCGGTGTAGCGCGGGTCGCCCCACTCGGTCGGCCCGGTGTCGGCGAGCCGGTCGTCGACGAGGCGTTCCAGCCTGGCCCGGCGGGTGCGGTAGACGGGCAGGATGTCCCGCAGCCGGTGCGAACTCGTGCGCCCGTCGCCGAGCAGGAGGTGTACCTGCTCCCCCGTCGGGATGCCCATCCGTTCGAGCTGGTCACTGTAGGCAGCGAGCTGGAGCAACGCGGTGATCTTCGCCTTGCGCGCCAGCTTCGTGTCGTACACCTCGTAGCTCGCGCCGTCGTCGGAGCGGATGATGAAGTCCGCGTAGCCGAGGAACCGGCCGTCGAAGAACGCGGCCTGGAAGACCACCTCGGCGCCACCGGTGAGCGCCGCCTCGCTCGCTCGCACGGCGGAGCCGATCTCGGCGAGGGCGGGGCGTTCGATCTCGACGACCTGGCGGGTCTCCCGCAGCCGGGTGAGCATCCGCAGTTCGTGGGCATCGCCGAGCTCGGCGGTGCGCGCGAGCATGGCGTCGGCGGTCTCGGCGATCGGGTCGATCCGCCCGAGTTTCGCGTCGAGCCTGCGCATCAGCGCCCATTCGCAGCCGGCGGCGGCGCTGAGGTCGCTCGCCGAGTAGACGATGGTGCCGGGATCGAGTAGGAACACGGTGGCCTCCAGGGGTGCTCCCCCGAGGCTAACCGAACCCTCCGACGGTGTCGTCCTGAGAGCCTGCTGTGGATTCGCTCCGGGCGGTCGGGCCTCAACTACTCTGGCGTCACGGCAGGCAGTGGCGCAGCTGGTTGCCGGAGCAGACGGACCCGGATCCGGGACGGTTCCGCACCTGCCTGAGCCAGTCTCATCCCGGTGAAACCGAAAGAGAGTGCACCGTGACCAACGATTCGACCACAGACCAGACCTCGCCCGCCGAAACCGGCGCGAACGGACCCGGGGCCCACAGCATCCAGGACTGGACCGACCTCGGCAAGGAGATGTGGTCCTATCTCACCGGCAAGAGTGCCGTCATCAACTACAGCTTCATCGACATGACCGTCGAGGTGCCGCGGGACATCGGACCCGACGCACCGCGGGCGACCTGGAAGCTCAACGGCACCCTGCGCGTCACCACGAGTGAGAACGCCGGCGCCGAATCCCTCCCCCAGTAGCCATGACCGCGACCACCCGGCTGGACATCGACCTGGCCTTCTCCCTGGTCCAGCCGAGCCCGCCTCCCTCGACCACGGCGGACCAGAGGGCGGCCGGTGCGGCGGTGCCGACGCCGACCGTCGAGACGATGTCCGGCACGGTCAAGGCCGCCGGCCTCGACGTGGAGATCTTCGCCGGCAAGCCCGAGCTGTTCGTGTCCTCGGCGGTCAGGCTGAAGGACCTTCGCCGGATCGCGGCCGATCTCGCCGACCGCGGCCTGACCGTGTCGCTGAGCGGCCCGAACGGCCTCATCGTTCGCGTGGGAGCGGTGACGTCACCCCCGCTCCAGCGGGTCCTGACCGGGTCGTCCCATATCGTCCTGGGCAGCCGGGCCGCACTCACGCCGCTGCTGCGGCGGCGGTCCCGGCGCCGGGGGGCGCCACCGCTGCCCACCGTGCCATTGCCGCCGTCGACCCTGTTCCCGTTGGTCCCGACATTCGACCGGCGGATCCGCCGCCGGATCACGACGACGCACTACGCGCCGGGTGCCGGACGGCCTCGGCTGGTGTTCGTCGTCGGCTCGGAGAACTGGAACGGACAGGCACCGCGAGAGTTCGATCTGCTGCCCGGGGTCACCACGATCGGGTCCGGACCGGACTGCGACCTCCGGCTGGACGGTCTGCAACCGGTGCACGCCGAAATCCGGCACGACCGGAACGACGAATACGTCCTGTTCCCCCTCGGCCCGGTGGCCGGCGGCACGAAGCAGGAGGTTCGGCCGCACGGCGGCGGCCAGATTCTGCGCACCGGCGCCCGGATCGAAATGGGGCCGTGGCGAATGGCCTACTTCCGGGAGGAATACGCCGACCACGGTCGACCGTTCGGCGGCCGGCTCGGCGGCGAACTCGCCGTTCAACGACCGCAGCCCGCCCGCCCCGCGGCTCCGCCCGAGCGCACCGGGGCCGCGCGTTCCGGCACCGATGCGAGCAGCGCTCGGCAGGATCGCGACGCGCGCCCTGACCTGGCTGGACGATTGGACGATTCCGAGATCTGAGGCGGACCCGGTCGCGGCGCACCCTCGGGAAGCCGGCGCACCGCAAAGCGTGCGCCCGCTTGCGTAGGGTGCGCCGCGACGGATGCCGCCGGCCGCGCCGCCCCGTACGCCCCGCATTCGGGGGGTCCCGTCCCTATCGGAGCGCCCGCTGGGCGACTACTGTCCCCATCGACGGCTGTCCCCACGGACGACGGGAGACTCCATGCGCACACCCTCCGCCGGTCGTCTGGGGCTCCGGGCCGGCGCGGCACTCGCCCTGGCCGGCGCGATGGTCGTCGCCCCGGTCGCACTCGAGGCCGCCTCCGCGGCCTGGGCAGTCGCCGACACCATCCCGGTGGGCTTCAACCCGTTCGGCGTCGCCGTCGACGAGGGCACGAACACCGTCTACGTCGCCGCCGGCTCTCCCGCCGCGGTGTCGGTCATCGACGCGGGGGTCGTCGCCGCGACCATTCCCCTCCCCTCAGGAGCCACCGGCGTCGCTGTCGACCCGGTGACCCACACCGTGTATGTCACCAGTAACAACCGGGTCTCCGTGATCGACGGCGCGACGGATGCCGTGACCGGCACGATCGACCTCGGCTTCCCCGCCGACCAGGTCGCCGTGGACCCCGGAACCAGGGCCGTCTACGTCACCTCCCCGGACAGCGGCACGGTGACTCTGGTCGACGGCGCAACGGAGTCGGTCACGGGCAGCGTCACGGTCGGCACCAACGTCAAGGGAGTCGCCGTCGACACCGGCAGTCATGCCGCCTACGTCACGGACGCGGACAACGCCACGGTCACCGTGCTCGACGGCACCAGCATCGTCGGCACCATCCCGGTCGGGGCGTTCCCCTACGGGGTCGCCGTCGATTCGGCCAGCCACACCGTCTATGTCACGAACGCGGGCGACAACACCGTCTCGGTCATCGACGGCAGCACCGGCGCCGTGACCGCCACCATCGCTGTCGGCACCGCCCCGTACCGGGTCGCGGTCGACCCGAACCGGACCGTCTTCGTCACCAACATCAACGGCAACACCGTGTCGGTGATCGACGCCGCCGCCAACACGGTCACCGCGACCGTCCCGGTGCCCAACGCGCCCTACGGTGTCGCCGTCGACCCGGGGACGCACCGCGCCTACGTGGGCAGCACGGATGGCAGCACCGTCACCGTGCTCGCCGACCTGCCGGCCATCACCTCCGGGCCGCCGTCCAGCGGCCTCGTCGGCAGCGCGTACCGCTTCATTCTGACGGCCTCCGGCCTCTTCGACCCCGTCTTCCGGATCATCGGCGGATCTCTCCCCCACGGCCTGATCCTCGACTCGGCGACCGGCGTGATCGCCGGTACACCTTCGGCCGCCGGGACCAGTTCGGTCGTCATCTCCGTCGCCGATGACGACAACACCGGTGGCAACCCCGCCGCGACGGCAACGTACTCGATCGTGATCGCCCCCGCGGCAGCACCAGCCCAGCCGGGTCCGGCCGCGCCGGGCGTCCCCGCGAAGCCGCACCTGGCCCCCACCGGCGTCGACCTCGGTGGGGCGGCCATGGCGGCGGCGCTCATCCTCGCTGGTGCCGCTCTCGTGTGGCTCCGCCGCCCACGCCGGCGCCTCCCCTGACGCGGAGCCCAGGGCGCCGTGCGGTGACGCCGGGTCGATTCAGGCGGAACCGCCGACTCCGGCGGGGGCGGCATCCGCTTCACGGGGAACCCGGTGCGGAGCAGTGCCGGAGAGCCGCAGCGTCGCCAGGAAGCCGAGCACGAGGAAACCGGCGGCGGCGAAGGCGGAGTACCGGGTGCCCTCGCTGAACGCGTCCCGCGCGGCATCCGCGATGGCCGGGCTCCGGGCCTCGAGCGCCGGGATGGCCGCACCGGCGCTGTCGACGACGGCGTCGACGATCTGGGACTGCGCGACCGCCGGGATGCCGGGGACGTCGGCGAGTTTCGCGTCGAGCGACGCCCCGACCGAGGTGAACAGCACGGTGCCGAGCACGGCGATGCCCAGGGCGGAACCGATCTGTCTGGCCGTGCTCGAGGTGCCGGAGCCCTGGCCGCTCTTCTCGACCGGCACGTCCTTGAGCACGACCCCGGTCAGTTGCGCCGTCGCGAGGCCGACGCCGATGCCGTAGACGAAGAGGAACGGCACGACCGACAGCCAGGTGGCATCCTTCGAGATGACGACCCCGAGACCCGTGACGCCGATGATCTCCGCGACGATGCCCAGCCTCACGATGGTCTCGGGCGAGACCTTGTTGCCGAACGCGCCGGCCAGGCCGCTCGCCACGAAGGAGCCGAGGGCAAGGGCGAGCAGCACGAAACCGGTCTGAAGCGCGTCGTAGCCGAGCACGTTCTGCAGCCAGAGCGGCAGGGAGAGGATGATCCCGAACTCGCCGAGCGAGACGATCATGGCCGCTATGTTGCCGTTGCGGAACGAGGCGATCCGGAACAGCGAGAAGGCGAGCAGGGTGGTGCGGCCCGTGCGCTGGCGGTGCAGACCCCAGGCGACGAACGCCGCCCCGGCGACGAGCGTGATCGCGAACGCGAACGGGATCGGCGAGAGCTCGAACGGCCAGGTCCAGTCGCCGACCACCATCGCCTTGTTGGTCAGCCACCAGCCGTAGCTGCGCCCCTCGATCAGCCCGAAGACGAGCGACGCGCTGGTGATCACGGAGAGCACGGCGCCGACGACGTCGACCCGGCGCGGCTCGCCGGCATCCCGCGATTCGACCACGAAGGTGAGCACGCCGATGACGATGATGATGCCGAGGGGCACGTTGATGCCGAACGCCCAGCGCCAGGAGAAGTAGGTGGTGAGCCAGCCGCCGAGGAGCGGGCCGACGGCGACCATGCCGCCGATCGTGGAGCCCCAGATGGCGAACGCGATGCCACGGTCGCGGCCGCGGAAGGTGGCGTTGATCAGCGACAGGGTGGTCGGCAGCACCATGGCCCCGCCGACGCCCTGGACCAGGCGCGCGCCGATCAGGAGGTCGCCCGATCCGGAGAACGCGGCGAGCACGGATGCCGCGGCGAAGACGACGACGCCGAGCAACAGGATGCGGCGGCGCCCGTACCGGTCAGCGAGGGTGCCGAACACCAGCAGCAGCGCCGCGAAGACGAGCGTGTAGCTCTCCTGCACCCACTGCACCTGGGTGGAGGTGATGGCGAGGTCGTCGACGATCGAGGGGATGGCCACGTTGATGATCGTGGAATCGACGATGATGAGCGCGACGGCGACGCTGATGAAGACCAGGCCGGCCCAGCGGCGACGGGGAGACCCCGTGGCCTCGGCGGGTCGCGCGGCACGGTCGGAGGCGGGGATGCTCATGCGGTGGCCAATCGGGGAGCGACGGACCGTGCGCCGCGCAGGCGCAGGGTGAGGGTGAGAATGACGATGACGGCGACGGCGACCAGGGCCGCGACCGCCGCCGGGGTGGACGGCGGGCTGCCGGTCAGCCGCGCGACGGCCAGCCAGGCCAGTCCCCAGGACAGGGACACGGCTGGGGCGAGACGCCCGCGGCCGGCGACGGCGAGCAACACCCCGACGAGCCCGGCGACGGCCACGATGGCGACAGCCCACCCGTCCGGTGAGGCGCCGAACCCGTCGAAGCCGGCCGCCACCAGGACCGCGGTCACGTTGGCGGCGGTCGCCACGCAGACCCAGCCGAGGTAGAGGCCGATCGTGCCATCGGCGAGAACGGTCTCGATCAGGTTCTTCGGACGCGAAGCCAGGGTGATCCGGAACGTCAGCACGAGCACGGCGAGCAGCAGCACGATCACCGGCACGCTCAACCAGAGCTGGTCGAACTGCACGCTCAGGATCCACGCCGCGTTCAGCAGGAGCGACGCGGCTACCGGGTAGCCGAGGCGACGCTGACGGGCATCCGTCTTCTGCGCGGGCAGGAACTGCCAGATGGCGTAGCCGATCAGGCCGAGGTAGATCGGGGTCCAGATGCCGAACGCCGGAACGGCGGGGGCGATCAGGGTGGCGTCGGCGGCGAGTGCACCGCCCGACGCGTTCTGGATCGGCGTGCCGCCGGCCGCCCCCGAACCAATGAATGAGCCGATGATCGCCAGGATCGCGCTGACCAGCACGACGCCCTGGCGGAGAAGGTCACTGCCCTGTTTCATCTCATCCTCCTAATAGTCAATTAGCTTAGCTAGTTGACGTTAGCACTGGATGAGGGTGCTGAAAAGGCCCCGCCGGGCCCGAACCCCGCCGGGTCAGGTCGAGTCAGACGGGCTCACCAGCCGGGTCAGTAGTCGTAGGCGATGGAGCAGGTCTGCTGGTTCGCGGTCTGGCCGCGCAGCCCGGCGATCGTTTCCGGCGCGGCGGGGGCCGGCGTCGCGGCCGGATCGGTCGCTGCCGGGTCGGTCACGGCCGGGTCGGTCGCTGCCGGGTCGGCCGTCTCAGCCGGTGCCGGGGTTTCCGCGGGAGCCGGCGCGGCCGGGTCCGCCTGGGCGCCGTTGCCGAGTGAGTTCTCGTCGAGGGTGAACGGCTGGTCGGCTTTCACCTTGGCGAACAGCGCCGTGGCGAGCTCTTCCGACGGCACGAGCTTCGCGGTGTTTTCGGGATCCTCCGCCGACGGGTACTGCACGAAGACGAGCTTGTTCAGGTCGATGTCCTTCAGCGCGAGCGCCATGCTCACCATCGTGGGGATGTTCGCGAGCGAGGTGGAGAGCTTGAGGTTCGTGCCGGCCGCGTTGGCCAGGCCGGTGAGCTTCGACACGTCGGTGAGGGTCGAGTTGCTCTTCATCACCCGCATCAGCGAGGACATGTAGGCCTGCTGCGACGAGATGCGGGACAGGTCGCTGCCGTCGCCGACGCCGTGGCGGCTGCGCAGGTAGGAGAGGGCCGTCTGGCCGGCGACGACGCTGGTGCCCGCGGGGAGGTTGAGGCCGGAGGCAGGGTCTTCGATGGCATCGTTGAGGCAGATCGGAACGCCGCCGACGGCATCCGCCATCGCGACGGTGCCTTCGAAGGAGATCAGCCCGGCGAAGGGGATGTCCAGGCCGGTGAGTTCGGAGACCGTCGAGACGACGCAGCCGAGGCCGCCGCGACCGTAGGACGCGTTGACCGCCTCGGCGTCGACGGCGGGGTTGACATCGCCGGTGTCGGGGTTGGTGCACTCGGGCTGGGCGATGACGAGGTCACGCGGGATGCTGACGACGACGGCGCTCTTATGGTCTGCGGAGACGTGCAGCAGGATGTTGACGTCGTTCAGGGTCGAATCGCGTTCGCCGTAGGACTGGCCCTGGGCGGTGGAGTTGTCGACACCGACGACCAGCACGTTGAAACCGCCGGCGAAGGAGGCCGCCTTTGCGGTTTTCGCCGGCTTCTTGCCGTTGGAGATGTCCACCGAGTTGGCGGCGACCTTGGTGGCGAGCTGGTTCACGGCGATGGCGGCGACGGATGCCCCGCTCACCAGTGCGACGGCCAGTGTGATCGCGACGACCTTGAGCAGCGGCGCCCAGAATTCGCGCCAGCGGGAGTGGCCTTTGTGGCGCACCAGACCAGTCACTTTGGCCTGGCGACGGGCGTCTCCACGCCCGATCGGCTCCTGCTCCCGTGCCATTGATCTCCCTGTCTTGGTTTTTTGCACTAATCGCCCACCATATAGTCCGCACCCGTGTGCGCCCTGAATATTCCTGTGGATGCCTCACAGAGTGCGCCCCTGGGAGCCACGGCGGCCGTGCCAGACTGCCGGGATGCGGATAAACGGAGTGCACCACATCGCCATCATCGCCAGCGACTACGAAGCGTCCAAGGCGTTCTACCAGGACGTGCTCGGCGCCACCCTCGAGGCCGAGTACTTCCGGGCCGAACGGGATTCCTGGATGGGCAAGCTCGCCCTGAACGGGCACTACCTGATCGAACTGTTCTCGTTCCCGGACACCCCGCCGCGGCGCAGCGGCCCGGAGGCGCTCGGCCTGCGCCACCTGGCCTTCGAGGTCGACGACGTGCCGGCGGCCCACGCCGAACTCCTGCGGAAGGGCGTCGACTGCGAGGAACTGCGGGTGGACCCGAACAACGACAAGGCCATGTTCTTCTTCCGTGACCCCGACGGCCTCCCGCTGGAGATCTACCAGAGCTGACTAAGCCGGCAGCAGCTCGAACCTGACCCCGTCGTCCTGCACCAGGATGCGGAGCCGGTCCAGGCCGGGCACCACGAGGTCGGCGACCAGGTCGGCCGCGGCGTGGGTGCCCTCCACGCCGATGGTCGCGCATCCGGCGGCCCGGGCTGCCTCCAGGCCGGCCGGGGCGTCCTCCACCACGAGGCAGCGGGCCGGGTCGACGCCGAGGCGCGCGGCGGCGGCCAGGAACGGCTCGGGGAACGGCTTGCCCCGGCTCGTCTCCTCGATCGTGACGACGGTGGCGACGGTGGGCACGCCGGCGGCGGTCAGGCGCACCAGGCAGAGCGCCCGGGTGGCGGAGGTGACGATCGCCCGCCGGTGCTCGGGGATGCTCGCGAGCAGCTCCCCCGCGCCGGGGAGGATCGCGATGTCGCCGGTGTCGGCCAGCTCGAGCTCGGTCAGCCGCACGACGGCCTGGTCGACCTGGTCGGCCGGCACCAGCGTGGCGAGCATCTGGCGGGCCGGCACCCCGTGGCGGGCACCCTGGAACGACTCGCCGAGGCCGGCTTCGTCGGCCCAGCGCCGCCAGGACCGGTTGACGGCGTTAGTCGAGTCGACGAGGGTACCGTCCATGTCGAACAGCACGGCCTCGAAGACCCGGCCGAGCAGGGTGTTCGAGGTGTCGGGAGACTCCCGAGGGGCGGTCGGGGCGGTCGGGGCGTTCGGGGCGTTCGTCATGGGTGTCCTTTCCCGGGGCCGCGATTGTCGGCTCCGGTCACCCGGCAATTCTCCCGCACCGGCGCGCACGGGTGCTCCCCCGTACGCTGGACCAATGATCATTCCTCCCCTTGCGGCGAAGAAACCGACCCGGCGGGTGCACCACGACGACGTCTACATCGACGACTACGAGTGGCTGCGCGACAAGGATGACCCGGCCGTCCTCGCCCATCTCGGCGCCGAGAACGACTACACGGATGCCCGCACCGCCCACCTCGAACTGCTGCGGGAGCAGCTCTTCGAGGAGTTCAAGGGCCGCACCCAGGAGACCGACCTCAGTGTGCCCGTGCGCGAGGGCCGGTGGTGGTACTACACCCGCACGGTCGAGGGGCAGGAGTACGGCATCCACTGCCGGGCCCCGATCACCGGGCCGGACGACTGGGAGCCGCCGGTGATCACCGCCGACGGCGACCCGGCCGCGGCCGGGCTCCCGGGCGAGCAGCAGCTGCTCGACGACAACGCCGAAGCGGCCGGGCACGATTTCTACTCCCTCGGCAGCTTCGACGTGAGCGCCGACGGGAGCCGGCTGCTCTACGCCGTCGACACCGAGGGCGACGAGCGGTACACGATCCGGGTGCGCGACCTCGCCACCGGGCAGAACCTCCCCGACGAGATCGAGGACACGGCCGAGGGCGCCCTGTTCGATCCGAGTGGCCGCTACCTCTTCTACACCACGGTCGACGACGCCTGGCGGCCGGACACCGTCTGGCGGCACGAGGTCGGCGCGGCGGCATCCGTCGACAGCGAGGTGTTCTACGAACCGGACGAACGGTTCTGGGTGGGCGTCGGCGTCACCCGCAGCCGCAAGTTCCTGCTGGTCGAGGCCGGGTCGAGCGTGACCACCGAGACCCGGCTGCTCGCCGCGGCCGACCCGACCGGCGAGTTCGCCGTGGTCTGGCCGCGCCGCGACGGCGTCGAATACGACGTGGAGCACGCCGTCGTCAACGGCGAAGACCGCCTGCTGATCGTGCACAACGACCACGCGGTCAACTTCGAACTGGTCAGCGTGGCCGCGGCGGACCCCCAGGGTCCGCAGCGGATGCTGCTGCCCCACGACGACGCCGTACGTCTGGAGGGCGTCGACGCGTTCCGCGACTTCGTCACCGCCGAATACCGGCGGGACGGGCTCACCCGGGTGGCCATCGCCCGCACCGATACCGGCTCCGGCTCCGGCTCTGGCTCCGGCTCCGGCTCCGGCGGGCTCGACTTCGCCGAACTCACCTTCGACGAGCCGCTCTTCACCGTGGGCACCGGCGCCAACCCGGAGTGGGACCAGCCCACGGTGCGGTTCGGCTACACCAGCTTCCTCACACCGTCGACCGTGTACGACCATGTCGTCGCCACCGGCGAGCGCCGCCTGCTCAAGCAGCAGCCGGTGCGCGGCCGCTACGACCCGAGCCTGTTCGAACAGCGTCGCGAGTGGGCGGTGGCCGCGGACGGCACCCGCGTGCCGATCTCCCTGGTCTTCCGCCGCGACCTGGTGCGCCCGGGGGTGCCGGCGCCGACCGTGCTCTACGGCTACGGATCGTACGAACACAGCATCGATCCCGGCTTCAGCATCCCGCGGCTGAGCCTGCTCGACCGCGGCATGGTCTTCGCCATCGCCCACGTGCGCGGCGGCGGCGAACTGGGCCGCCCCTGGTACGAACAGGGCAAGAAGCTGCACAAACGCAACAGCTTCACAGACTTCATCGACTGCGCCCGGCACCTGGTCGACCTGGACGTGACCAGCCCCGACCGGCTCGTCGCCGACGGCGGCAGTGCCGGCGGGCTGCTGATGGGCGCGGTCGCGAACCTGGCGCCGGAGCTGTTCGCCGGCATCCACGCCGCCGTGCCGTTCGTCGACCCGCTCACCTCGATCCTCGACCCGTCGCTGCCGCTCACCGTGATCGAGTGGGACGAGTGGGGCGACCCGTTGCACGACCCCGAGGTGTACGCGTACATGAAGGGGTATTCCCCGCTCGAGAACGTGCGCGCGACCCGGTACCCGCGCATCCTGGCCGTGACCAGCCTGAACGACACCCGGGTGCTCTACGTCGAGCCGGCCAAGTGGGTGGCCCGGCTGCGCGAGGTCGGGGCGGATGCGCTGCTGAAGACCGAGATGTCGGCCGGCCACGGCGGGGTGTCCGGGCGCTACGCCGCCTGGCGTGAGCGGGCCTTCGACTTCGCCTGGCTGATCGACGTCGCGGGCGCGCATCCGTCCGGGGAGGCCCCGCTCCCCGAATAGCGCGCACCGCTCCGCCCACTCCGCCTACTCCGGGATGGAGATTCTCGCGCCACGCCGGTGCCGCCGCCGCGTTCCCCGGCGTGTCCGATCTTTCTCCGCTCTGGCGTTCGCGGACGGCAGCGCCTGGCCCGGTGTCGGATGCCGCTGGGCCCGGGCCGCGCGTGAGAGCATGGAGCCATGTCGCGCTCCGGGCCTCCAGCGGCATCCGCCGAGTGGAAGCGCATCGCGGGGCCTGCCGCCGAGGCGACCGGCTCCCCCGCCGCCGCCGGCGCGCCGGTGTCGATGGGGCTGCAGTTCGAGCTGCGCGAGCAGACCCCCCGCACGAATGAGCGTTGGCGCGGGCCGACGGCGCGAGCGGTGACCACAGTCCGGCCCGGGCACGGCGAGCTCCGGCTCGGGGTGCGGCCGGTCATCCTGAGCGCGCGGGGCAGCTGGGTGCGCACGAACGTGTCCTGGAACCAGCTCGGATTCCACCTGAACCGGCTCAATCTCAACCCCGAGCACCACCGATGGCTCAGCCAGCTGCTCGCCCTGCACCGGGCGGTGCGCGGCGTGTACACCGGCCAGGAGGCCGACTGGCTCTACCTCGACGACTTCACCAGCCCGCTGCTCTGGACCCTCTTCGACGAGGCCGCCGCGATCGGCCTCCGTTTGGTCGGCAGCAAGAAGGATGCCGAGGTCACGGTGGGCCGCACGGCCCGCCTGAGCCTCGACGCGAGCGCCGACGCGGTCGACGAGGGTCTCCGCCTGGCCACCCGGCTGCTGATCGACGGCGACGCCCACCCCGCCGAACACGCCGGCGCCATCGGCAGCCACGGTCTCTACGTCTGGGAGCTCGGCGCCCGGCCACAGCTCACCCTGGCCCCCGCCGACCGGCCGCTCAGCCGCGAACAGCTCCGGCTGCTCGGGCAGCCGGGCACGGTCGACGTGCCGGAGTCCGACGTGGCCGAGTTCCTGACCGTCTTCTACCCCGCGCTGCGGCACACCCTCCCGGTCACGAGCACGGATGCCTCGGTGCACTTCCCCGAGGCAGACCCGCCCGTGCTCGTGCTCACGGCACGATTCCGGCCGAAGCAGGCGCTGGAGCTCGAGTGGCACTGGGAGCACCGGGAGGGTGCCCGCGTGACCCGGAGCCCCCTCCGGCCGTCGCCCGACACCCCCGCCGCCGGCACACCCGAAACCGGCACACCCGAAACCGGCACACCCGAAACCGGCACACCCGACGCCGGCACACCCGAAGCCGACACCCCCGGCCCCGAGACTGCCGACACCCCTGAAGCCACCATCCTCGCCGACGCGGCCGACACCCTCCGGCTGGACGGCCACCCGGCGCCCGGCCCGGCACCCCGCCACCTGCACGACATCGAGACGGCCGAGTTCGCCGAGCGGAGCCTGCCAAGGCTCCGCTCGGTTCCGGGCGTGCGCGTCGACGTCGTCGGTGACCCGCCCGACTACCATGAGCTCACGGCGGTTCCCAAGCTCACCGTCAGCACGGTCGAGACCGATCAGCGCGACTGGTTCGACCTCGGCGTGCTGGTCACCGTCGACGGCCGGAGTGTGCCGTTCGGCCCCCTCTTCAAGGCCCTGGCCAAGGGGAAGGCCAAGCTGCTTCTGGTCGACAACAGCTACCTCTCCCTGCGCCAGCCGGTGTTCGAGCGTCTGCACGAGCTCATCGCCGAAGCCCGTGCCCTGCAGGAGTGGGACACCGGGTTGCGGATCAGCCGTCACCAGGCCGCCCTCTGGTCCGAGTTCGAGGACCTCGCCGACGAGACCGTGCAGGCCGTGGCGTGGCGGTCCGCCGTGGCCGGGCTGCTCGCCCTCACCGCGGGCGACCACCCCGCCGGCGGGCAGCGCGCCCTCGCCGAGCCACGGTCCGTTTGCCTGCCGGCCGGACTCCAGGCCACCCTGCGCCCCTATCAGCTGCACGGCTTCGCCTGGCTCGCCTTCCTCTGGGAGCACCGGCTCGGCGGCATCCTCGCCGACGACATGGGGCTCGGCAAGACCTTGCAGACCCTGACGCTGCTCGCCCACGCCACCGCGCAGCCGCGCACCCCGGGCCGACGGCCGTTCCTGGTCGTCGCCCCGACCTCGGTGGTCTCCAACTGGCTCGCCGAGGCCGCCCGGTTCACGCCCGGCCTCGTCGTGCGCGCCGTCACCGCGACCGAGGCGGCCGGTGGGACACCGATCGAGGATGCCGCGGCCGGCGTCGACGTCATCGTCACCTCCTACGCGCTCTTCCGCCTCGACTTCGAGGCCTACCAGGCCGCCGGCTGGGCGGGGCTGATCCTCGACGAGGCCCAGTTCATCAAGAACCGAGCCTCGAAGGTGCACCTCTGCGCCCGGGACCTGGACACCCCGTTCAAGCTCGCCCTCACCGGAACGCCGATGGAGAACAACCTGCTCGAACTGTGGGCCCTGTTCACTGTCGTCGCCCCCGGCCTCTTCCCCTCGGCCCGCCGCTTCGCCGAGGACTACCTGCGACCCGCAACGGCCCCGGCCGACCCGGCGCTGATCCATCGGCTGCGCCGCCGCATCCGGCCCCTGATGCTGCGCCGCACCAAGGACGTCGTCGCTCCGGAACTGCCGCCCAAACAGGAACAGACCCTGCAGATCGAGTTGAACCCGCGGCACCGGCGGCTCTACGACACGTTCCTGCAACGGGAGCGGCAGAAGCTGTTCGGCCTGATCGAAGACCTGGACCAGAACCGGTTCATCGTCTTCCGGTCGCTGACCCTGCTGCGCATGCTCAGCCTGGACCCCTCGCTGGTCGACGAGAAATATGCCGGGGTGTCCTCGAGCAAACTGGACGCCCTGTTCGACCAGCTCGAAGACGTCGTCGCCGAGGGACACCGGGCGCTCGTCTTCAGCCAATTCACCTCATTCCTCGGCAAGGCGGCGGCACGGCTCGATGCCGCGGGAATCGCCTACTGCTACCTCGACGGGTCGACGCTGCATCGTTCGGCGGTGATCGACCGGTTCAAGCAGGGCGCCGCGCCGGTGTTCCTGATCAGCCTCAAGGCGGGCGGGTTCGGCCTGAACCTCACCGAGGCGGACTATGTCTTCCTGCTCGATCCGTGGTGGAACCCGGCCACCGAGACGCAGGCCGTGGACCGTACTCACCGGATCGGTCAGACGAAGAACGTGATGGTCTACCGGATGGTCGCCACCGACACGATCGAGGAGAAGGTGATGGCGCTCAAGGAGCAGAAGGCGGCGCTCACCGGCTCGGTGCTCGACGGTGCCGGCACGGCCGGCGACGCCGGCTTCAGCGACGCGCTCACGGCCGACGACATCCGCGGCCTGCTCGAACCCTGAGCCCCGGCGACGGGCTCAGCCCGCGGCCAGCTCCTCGGCGATCCCGGCCGCCCACTCGTCGATCGCAGCCCAGTCGCGGAAATCACCCTCGGGCAACAGCTCTCGCCCGGACGGGATCCGCCGCACCAGCCGGTCCCGGCGACCGAGCACGCCCGGATCGAGGGCGCCGAAGAACACCTGGCGCCCGCGCGGGCTCAGCGCCTCACCGAACTCCTCGAACTGCTTCGGTTCGGCTTCCTTGAGCTTGTCGCGTCCCTCGGCATCCTTCGGGTCGGTGCCGAGCGGTCCGCTGCTGAACAACCAGACCGGCTTGCCGGCCAGCTCCGCCAGGTGTCCGCGCACGAATTCGGTTGCCTCCTTGCGCCACGACCCCATGTAGACCGCACTGCCGAGCACGAAGGCGTCGTAATCCGCCGGCTTGTCCACGGATGCGAGGGGCCGGGCGATCGCGTCACGGCCCGCCTCGCGCAACTTTCGCGCGATGCGCTCGGCTATTCCCTCGGTCGCACCGTACTTGCTCG
The DNA here is from genome assembly GCF_004402705.1 of Cryobacterium mannosilyticum. NCBI lineage: Bacteria > Bacillati > Actinomycetota > Actinomycetes > Micrococcales > Microbacteriaceae > Cryobacterium > Cryobacterium mannosilyticum. Next base: position 48,100 of record NZ_SOFM01000052.1, read on the forward strand.
AGAACCCCACGAGTACCGTCATGATGAGTGCCTCCTGTTTTCCTGCCTGGGTACCTCAATCGTAACGACCGAGGGCCGCAGCCGGATCGCCGTCGCCACGGTGAAGGTCATCGACCTTTTCTCCGAATTCATGCGGACGATGCCAGGATTGGTCCCGGCTCGGAGCATCTCCACCGTGGCTCACCGGCATCCCGCTGCTACGCTGAACAAACGTCAGTCCGGGAGTTCCATGCAGTCGAACAATTTTGCGCGTCTACGCGGTCCGGTACTGGGGTACTTCAGTCAGTCCGGCATGTGGCTGGTGTGGGTCATGAGCCTCCTCGTCGCCGCCTACACCGGCGCCCTGCTCCTGCACGGCCCGGGCTTCAACCTGCTCGTCGACGGTGTGCTGTCGATGCTCACCCAGTCGGTCCTGCTGACCGTGTGCTGGCTGGCGGTCGCCCGGGGCGGGCGCGGCCATCGCGAGCTGCTGCTGACGGCGGTGGCCGCAACCGGCGTCGTCGCCGCGAACGTCTACGCCCTTTCCGCGAACAGCCGCGGCGAGGAACTGCCGTTCCCCTCCCCGACCAACCCCGGCTACCTCCTGTTCTACGCCCTGATGACGGTCGTGATCGGGATGCTCGTGCAGCGCAGTGCGCGCGGCCTGGCCTGGTCGGTGCTCCTGGACAGTGCCGTCGGCACCCTGGGCACGGCATCCGTGCTCGCGGCGCTGCTCTCCCCCTTTCTGGACTCGATCGGCGACGCCAAACCCGACGCGACGGGCAGCATCGCGGTCGCCTATCCGCTGTTCAGCCTGCTGCTGGCCCTGGCCGTCGGCGGAATCGCCGCGTCACAGAGCACGAATGCCGACCGACGTTGGGTCCTCCTGGTCTTCGGCTTGATGATCTTCGCCTCCACCGACATCGTGTTCGCGATCATCGGCGACCGATACGTCATCGGCACCCCGCTGGATGCGGGCTGGGTGATCGGCCTCGCCCTCGTCGCCGTCTGGCTTGACTCGTCCACCCGTCCGGATGCCGTGCTCGGCCACGCGGCGCACAGCGCCGCCGCCCTCGCCCTGCCCGCGGTGTCGACCATCGCGGCCCTCGGCGTACTGGTGCTGTCGAGCCAGGTTCCGCTCGCCCCCCTCGCCATCGCACTCGCAGCCGCGACGTTGGGGCTGGCGGCGCTGCCGCTCATCTCGCGGCAGATGGTGCTCCGGCGCCAGCTCCGCACGGACGACCTCACCGGCCTGCCCAACCGCCGGGCGCTGTACACCGCCGTCGCCGGGCGGCTCGCAGCCGACCGGGCGCAGCCGCGCGCGCTGATGCTCCTCGACCTGGACCGGTTCAAGGAGATCAACGACAGTCTCGGCCACGACGCCGGCGACCGCCTCCTGATCCAGGTCGGGTCCCGCCTGGCCTCGGAGCTGGCACCCGGTGATTTCCTCGCCCGACTCGGCGGCGACGAATTCGCCATCCTGCTCAACGACTCCGACCGGCTCGAGGCGGAAGCAGCCGCGCTCCGGCTGCGCACCGCACTCGCGGCACCCTTCACCCTCGAGGGAATCTCGCTGCAGACCAGCGGGAGCATCGGCATCGCACTCTACCCCGACCAGGGCGACGACCTCACCGGGCTGCTGCGCAAGGCCGACATGGCCATGTACAAGGCGAAATCCGGCCACAGCGGCCACCACGTCTACCGCAGCGCGGACAACAGCCACGGCGCGACCAGGCTCCGCACATTGCACGAGCTGCGGATAGCACTGGCCCAGGACCAGCTCGTGCTGCACTACCAGCCCAAGATCGAGCTGGGGACCGGAACGGTGAACGGAGTCGAAGCCCTCGTGCGCTGGAACCACCCCACCCGGGGTCTGCTCTTCCCCGACCAGTTCCTCGCCATGGCCGAGGAGGCCGGACTGATGCACGCCCTCACCCAGGTGGTGATGCGTCAGGCCCTCGACCAGGCAGCCGTGTGGCTGGCCGCCGGCCGCTCCTTCACCGTCGCGGTGAACCTCTCGGCCAGCTCCCTGGTCGACGCCGAACTGCCCGAATGGGTCGCCGCCATGATCGAGAGCCGCGGCCTTCCGGCATCCGCCCTCACCCTGGAAATCACCGAGGAATTCCTGATGGCCGACCGGGACCGGGCCAGGGAGATCCTGACCCGGCTGCGTGCCAGCGGCATCCGGATCTCCGTCGACGACTTCGGCACCGGCTACAGCTCGCTCGCCTACCTCCGCGACCTGCCCATCGACGAGCTCAAACTCGACCAGTCCTTCGTCTTCCCGATGGCCGACGACGCCAGGGCCGCCGCCCTGGTCGCCTCCACCATCGACCTGGCCCACGGCCTCGGCCTCCGCATGGTGGCCGAGGGCGTCGAGAACGGCGTCGCCTACGACGAGCTGGTGCGCTACGGCTGCGACTACGCCCAGGGGTACTTCATCTGCCGCCCCATCCCGGCCGCCGACCTGGACCAGTGGCTGGCCCGCCGCGAGATCACGGCGACCACCGAATGAGCGCCCTCCCCATCCGGCGGCGCTGGTCTCTCTGGGTCTTGGCCGGCCTGGTACTCGCCTACACGATCGGCCTCATGGTCCCGGACTCCGGGTTCAATCCCTTCGTCGACGGGTTCCTGTCCATGGCCGCCGGGTGGACGAGCGTCGCCGTGTGCTGGGCCGCCGCCTACCGGGCGGGCCGGGACCGCCGAAGCGGCCGGGGGCGCCGCGATGGCCACGGACGCCCGGAGGTGCTCCTCGCCGCCGGCGCCGTGACCGCCAACACGCTCGGTGACACCTACGAGCTGATCCAGCGCGGGACCGGTTTCGCCGGCTACCCCTCGCCGGCTGACGCGGGGTATCTCCTCTTCTACGTGCTGTTCCTGGCCTCCCTCATCGTGCTGGTGCGTCGGCAGCTGCGCGGCTCCACCAGGACGATGATCCTGGACAGCGTCGTCGGCTCGCTCGGTGCCGCCTCGCTTCTCGCGGTGCTGTTGACCCCCGCTCTCAACGCCGCCGTCGCGAAACCGCCGACACTCGGCACCGCGGTCGCGATCGCCTACCCGATGCTCGACCTGCTCCTCCTCGCCGCCATCGCCGGGATCGTCGCGTCGCACGGGCCGGAGTCAGGCCGCCGCTGGATGCTCCTCGTTTCCGGACTGGTGATCTTCACGGGCGCCGACGTGGTGTTCGCGCTGGCACCTGACCTCTATCTGATCGGCACCCCGCTCGATGCCACCTGGGCGATCGCGATCGCCCTGATCACCCTGTGGGTCGACCGCTCGGGTGCCCCCCGCTCGACGGCCGGCCGCGGCACCGGAAGCATGTCGGCCGTGGCCGTGCCGGCGGTGTCGATCCTGGCCGGGCTCGGCGTGCTCATCCTGGCCAGCCAGGCTCCGGTGTCCGGGCTGGCCGTTCTGCTGGCCGCCTTGACGATGGCCGTGGCGACCATCCCACTCATCGGCAGGCAACGGGTGCTCCGGGTGCTCTCCCGCACCGACGAACTCACCGGGTTGCCCAACCGGCGCGCCTTCTACACCGATGTGCCCGGCCGGCTCGGGGCCGTTGACGCCGGCCGGCGCAGCGCCCTTCTGCTCCTCGACCTGGACCGGTTCAAGGAGGTCAACGACAGCCTCGGGCACGACGTGGGCGACCGCCTACTGGTGCAGGTGGGCGTGCGTCTGGCCGGACAACTGCGCGCCACCGATCTGCTGGCCCGCCTCGGCGGCGACGAATTCGCCGTGTTGCTCGTGAACTCGGGCCACGATGAGGCCGTTCTGGTCGCCGGCAAGCTGCGCGCGGCGCTGGCCGAGCCCTTCCTGCTCGAGGGGATCACGCTGCATTCCAGCGCGAGCATGGGCATCGCCGTGCACCCCGACCAGGGGAACGACCTGACATCGCTGATGCGCAAGGCCGACATGGCCATGTACAAGGCCAAGTCGACGAAGAGCGGGCACCACGTCTACCGGAGCGACGACGACAGCCACGGCGACCTGCGCCTGCGAACCCTCCAGGAGCTGCGTTCCGCGATCGGCGATGACGAGCTCGAGCTGCACTACCAGCCGAAGGTCGACCTGGCCACGGGGAACGTTCAGGGCGTCGAGGCCCTCGTGCGTTGGAATCATCCCACCCGCGGCCTGCTCCTTCCGGAGCATTTCCTCGACCTGGTGGAAGAGGCCGGGCTGATGCCTGGGCTCACCCGGATCGTGCTGAACAAGGCCCTCGACCAGGCGGTGCTCTGGCGGGCCCAGGGAGAACAGCTGACGGTCGCCGTGAACCTGTCGGCGAGCTCCCTGGTCGACCGTGACCTTCCCGACCGGGTCGGCGCCATGATCGCTTCCCGGGGCCTGCCGGCATCCGTGCTGACCCTCGAGGTCACCGAGGAGTTCCTGTTGAACGACCGGGAGCGGGCCAGGGACATCCTCACCCGGCTGCGGGCCCTCGGCGTGCGCATCGCCGTCGACGATTTCGGCACCGGTTACAGCTCGCTCGCCTACCTGCGCGACCTGCCCATCGACGAGCTCAAGCTCGATCAGTCCTTCGTCTTCCCGATGATCGACGACGAGCGGGCCGCCACCCTGGTCTCCTCCGCGATCGCCCTGGCCCACAGCCTGGGGTTGCAGATGGTGGCCGAGGGAGTCGAGAACAGCGTCGCCTACAACGAGCTCGTGCGCTTCGGCTGCGACTCCGCGCAGGGCTACCTGGTCTCCCGCCCGGTCTCCGCCGGGGAACTGGATGTCTGGCTCGCCGACCGCAAGGTCACCGCGATCGTTCGCGGCGCCTCCTGACCCTGCCGGCGTCGCTCAGGGCCGTTCGACCTTGTGAACCCTGACGTGCGGGAGTAGACCACGATCAGACCGGTCTTCGCGAGCAGTGGCGTTCGGGGCCATTCGAAGCCGCCTGATTGGGGTTGACGATGATGTCCCGCAGTTCCCACCGGCGGATGCGCCGCACGGCCGGCCTTCTGATCGCGATTCCCGCGGTGCTCGCCCTGGCCGCCTGCGTGCCCTGGCTGCCGCTGCCCACCGACACCGCCACGCCCTCCGGCACGGCGACCACGCCGGCCACCCCTACCCCCACTCCGACCGGCACCTCCCCGGCCACCCCGCCACCGGACCAGACCGAACCGCCTCAGTCCGGCGACAAGGTCATCTCGTCCCGGCTTGCCCACGACTGGGCCTGGCCCGGACCGGACCAGCCGATCTCCGTGGTGCACGACAACACGGTTCCGATCGCGCCGCCGCCCGAGCCGCCGCTGCCCTCCCTCTACTCGATCGGCGTGGGCGCGCATCCGTCGGACAGCCCGCCGTTCGACCAGATGAGCTTCCGCTTCACGGGCGGGTTCCCCGGCTACACCCTGGAATACGTGCCGGAGCTCGACGGCGACGCCAGCGGCCTGCCGATCCCGATGCCCGGCACCAACACGATCCTGCGGGTCGTCTTCCATACCGCGCAGGCGCACACCGAAGGCGGGCAGTCGAGCGTGGTCTCGTCGCCGCCGGCCTTCGTCGGCTACAAGGCGATCACGAGGTACGCGCCCGCCGGCGATTTCGAGGGCTACGTCACCTACGGCATCGGCGTCGGCCGCCCGCTGAGCTCCACCCCGCAGACCCCCGTGCGGGTCTACGAGGTCGAGAAGATCGAGCAGGGCCGGCACCTCTACGTCGTGGCCGTGCAGGTCGATGCGACAAAATGGAAGTAGGCAAGGTGCCTCGCCGGGAATGAGGGGCTGCACCCGATGGACGATCCGGTCCGGCTCGCTCGCGGCGCACCTTCCGGAACCAGGCGCTCGCTCCGGAGCCTGTTGCTTTATGGGGCTGCCCACCGGCAGGGCGTGTCGTTCCTGGGCGTGTTTGAGGGGTCTGAGAAAATGGTTCATGGCCCTTCATTACCGTC
>NZ_SOFM01000038.1:0-56967 GCF_004402705.1 Cryobacterium mannosilyticum
CCGACCTTTCGGCCGATTCAATTCGAGCGGATGACGAGATTCGAACTCGCGACCCTCACCTTGGCAAGGTGATGCGCTACCACTGCGCCACATCCGCAATTGCCCGCATTTCTGCGCGCTTGAAGACTCTAGCCGATACTCCGGTGCATATTCAAACCGAGCCGGCCCGGCGTGTTGTGCCCCTCTCGATGTGCGCCGCATCCCTGCTCTGGGCTAGTATCAGAACTCGTGGTCGAAGCTCTGGCCGCGCAAGGGCGATTGGCGCAGTTGGTAGCGCGCTTCCTTCACACGGAAGAGGTCATCGGTTCGAGTCCGGTATCGCCCACAAACAAAAGCCCCGGTCATCCGGGGTTTTTTTCTGCCGTCTCCACCCCGGCAGCCCCGCGCGTGCAAGACTGACACGACGGAAGGAACAGCCAGTGGACGACCCGCGCGCGAACATGGAGGGCAACGGCCTCCTCGGACTCGGCGCCCCTCGGGTCGACTGGTCGAAGACGCCGGGACGGGTCCCGGGGTTCTGGCTGTCACTGGCGGGGATCATCCTGGCCGTGCCTGTTCCCTCTGTCGGGCTCATCCTTGCGACCATCGCCGTCATGCTCTCCGGCAAGGCCTTCGGCGTCATCCCGGCGGGCGCGCGCGGCCGCAGGCTGGCCCTGGCCGCGATCATCCTGGCCCTTATCGCGATCCTCGTGGCCCTGGCCCGCATCTTCGCGTAGCCGAACCGGCAATTGCAGGAGCACCGCCACCGTGAGCAGCACCTCACTGATCACGGCGATGCCCAGGTTGAGGCCGAAAAGCATGATCGTGAACGGCGGAACGATGATCAACGCGGTCGACATTCCGACGCGCCAGTCCCGCACCGCCACCGCGGCGTCGGCTGGAGACGTGGCCGGATGCTCGAAGCGGCCGAACAACGCCGCGACGCCGATCAGGACACCCACGGCAAACGCGAGCACCACGGGGCGGGTCAGCCACCAGCCCGCACCGCCAGGGACCGGTTCCGGCACGGGCAGGAGCAGCATCGTCCCCACGATGAGGCCGAGGACGGGAAGATGCCAGAGGTACACCGTCATCGTCCGCGCCCCGATGCCGGCCACGGCGCGTTGCACGAGCGCACTGCGCATCAGTCGCTCCAATTGCGGGCGCGCGGCCATCAGCAGGGAGAACTGCCCGACGGCCAGGACCGCGAGGGCCACGGTCGGCGGGTTGAGGTTCTCGAGCATGTTCGCCGGGTACGGTCCGACGGTCGTGATCAATCCGAGCAGCGCGTAGCTCGCGCCGGCAAGAACGAGCAGGAATCGTCGTCCCCTCCGGCCGAACCAGCCATCGGCGGCCCACAGCCCCAGTTGCTGCACGAAGAGCCAGACGAAGATCATGTTGAGCAGGCCGAGCTCCGGCGTGTGCGTCCCCAGCCGCACGGCGTCGACGACCACCATCGCCCCGGCAAGGCCGGCCAGCATCCGAACCGGCCAGCGCGCGTGCACTGTCGCCATCCCCGGCAGGAAGGCCTGGCAGAAGGTGTACGCGGCAAGGAACCACAGGGGCGAGACGACCCCGGTGGCGATCTCCGCCACGGTGTCGGAGGCCAGTCCGGCCAGGTGCATGACGAGGATGGCCAGCGCCAGGAATGCGAACAGCGGCAGGGTGGGCCGCGCCAGGCGCAGCACCCGTGCGCGAATGAACACGGCAGCGCGTCCTCCCCGCGCCTCTGTGCGGCGCCAACTCATCACCCCGGCAAATCCACCCACCACGAAGAACAACGGCATGACCTGGGCGATCCAGGTCACCGGCGTGAACCAGGGCTGCAGGGTCAGTGTGCGCTGGACCACCAGCCGGTGGTCACCGGCAACGGATGCGCCCAGCATCAGCAGGTGCCCGATCACGACGACGACGAGGCCGGCGACCCGGGCGAGGTCCATCACCGGATCTCGCGACGCAAGCCGGCCAGATACCGCGGTGACCTGTCCGCGCGTCGACTTGCCCAACTCCCACCTCCGTTCCGGCGGAGCTGCTGTTGCGCCCAGTGTGACACCGAATCGCACGCACGTCGTGGGTCGCGCTCTGGGCCGAAGCGCTCCGGTTTTGGTCGAACGTGAAGAATCTCTTACGGTTGAGCACGGTGACGCGCCAGCCCTGCTGCTCACTGCCACTCGGCGCACACCCGGGAATTGCGAACGAAAGAGAGCGACCATGACGCAGAACACCGCGCACGCCCCTTTCCTCAGCCCTCAGCCGCCCGCCAACCCGTCGACTGCAGGGCCGGCCCAGCACGGGTGGCAGGGGCAGGTGGTGCGGCTGACCCGCGGACTCATCGCCTGCGGCCCCGGTCGCGCCGAGCGCGTGCACCGCCGGGCGATCACCGGAGTCCAGCGCGGCTTCGACGGACCGAGGACGATCGTGGTGCTCAATCCGAAGGGCGGAGCGAATAAGACGACCGCGACGTTGCTCATCGCCGCGACCATGGGCATGTACCGCGGCGGCTACACCCTCGCCTGGGACAACAACGAGTCGATGGGCAACCTCGGAGTGCGGATCATGACGACCGGGCACACCAATACCGCCATGGATCTTCTGCGGGACCTCGGCCGTTTTGACAACGGACACTCGATTCGGCTCGGTGACCTGGACAATTACGTACACCCCCAGGGGGACGCCCAGTTCGACGCGCTGGCATCCGATCTCGACCCGGCGGGCGTGTCCACCATCGATGGACCGGCATACCGCAGGCTCTTCGGCATTCTCAGCCGGTTCTACCGGGTTCTGATCGTCGACACCGGCAACAACATGCGCGCCTCCAACTGGGAGGCCGCGGTCGAAACGGCGGACCAGCTCGTCGTCGTCTCCACGATTCGCGAGGACACCGGCTACGGCGCGGCCGCGCTCCTGGAGGGACTGCGCCAGAAGGGACACGCCGACAAGGTGGCCCAGGCCGTCACGATCCTCACCATGCCGGCCACGGCCGTCGACCCCGCGCTCTCCAGGCGGCTGCACGACCACTTCGGCCAGCTCACCCGGGCCGTTTGCGACGTGCCATACGACCCGGCCATCGTCGCCGGTGGACCGCTGAACATCCATTCCCTGGCCCCGCAGACCCGCCGGGCCTGGCTGCACGCCACGGCGACGATCGCGGAAGGCCTCTGAACCGGTGGACGCTCTTCTCGAGTTCTGGGGGCGCGTCAGCGCCCACCAGGACCCGCTCCCCGCCGCGACGGCACTGCTCACCGTTCTCACGGCCGGCCTGTTCGTCCTGGTCCCGGCGTTGTGGCGGCGCGCACGCCATCTGGTGACCATTGCGCACGAGGGCGGCCACGCCCTGGTGGCCACGCTGACCGGCCGTCGGCTGGGCGGCATCCGCTTGCACTCGGACACGTCGGGACTCACCGTCAGTCGCGGACGGCCGCGCGGATTCGGCATGATCCTCACCCTGCTCGCCGGATACACCGCCCCGGCCCTGCTCGGCCTCGCGGCTGCCACGATCCTGGGCGCCGGCTACGCCGGCGGACTGCTCTGGCTGCTGCTCGCCGCCCTCGCCCTGATCCTCGTGCAGATCCGCAATTGGTTCGGGCTGTGGTCCGTGCTGGTCACCGGCGCCCTGATCCTCGCGCTGACCTGGTTCGGCACTCCCCTGGTCCAGGGAATCGGCGCGCTGCTGATCACGACGTTCCTGCTGCTGGGCGCCGTGCGGACCGCCATCGAACTGCAGGTGTCACGGTCCCGCCGCGGCGGGCTCTCCTCGGACGCCGACCAGCTCGCCCGGCTCACCCACGTTCCGGGCATCGTCTGGGCTGCGCTGTTCGTCCTGGTCGCGGTTCTGTGCGTCGGACTCGCGGCGAGCGTCCTGCGGATCACCGCCTGACCGGAGAGTTCGCCGGGGCTACTCCCTGTCCCGCGACACCGTCCCGGCCGCCCCGCTCAGCGCGGAGGCGGCCGTGGCCGGCGCCTGAGCGGACTCGGCCGCGCGGCCGGGCCGCCGATAGGCGACGGGCCGCACCAGGAGCGTGACGCCAAGGGCCGCCACCCAGAGGCCCCAGCCGGAGCTGCCGAGGATGCCGGCCGGTTCCCAGATCGGAAAGCCGGGCACGGCGGTCGCCAGCACCTCGCCCTGGCTGAGCAGATACAGGACCCCGGCCGCCAGGCCGAGGGCGCCGAGCCAGCGGGGCAGCACTCGGGTGCGCAGGATGATCACGGAAACGACGACGGACCACGCGACGGCGAGCACCTGACCCAGGTGTTCGCCGAGGAGCGCCCCGCCGAACTGGTGCTGGGCCATCCACGCGGCGCTGACGGCCGCACGGGCGGTGGCATCTCCGGCCACATAGCTCTCCGCCAGGGCGGGCACCACGAACACCCAGCGCAGGAATCCGATCAGCGACAGCAACACCGATGCGGCTCCGATCGAGGTCGCGACCTTGAGCACGGGGTCGCCCGTCCGCCGGAGTTGCCACCGAGATGGGCTCGTCGCCGATGGCCCTCTATCGTTGTTTCGCGACCAAGGACGACCTCGTCGACGCACTCCTCGACCGAATCCTCGGACGCCTCGCCGCTCCGGAACCCAGCGAGGATTGGGCGGCGGACCTGGCCGGTTTCGCGCGAGCACACCGGATGCTGCTGGCCCTGCACCCCTGGGCCATCGTCCCGCTCTTCACCCACCCCAACCCCGGCCTGAACGCCACCCGGATCGGCGAACTCGCCCTGGAGATCCTCAGCCGCGGGGGGATCACGGGCGGGGACGCCGTCGCCGACTTCTGCGGCATCCTGGCGCTCAACTACGGGTGGTCTGCGTTCGCCTCCGCCCGCAGCGCCGCGACCCGGATCGACCAGAACCCCGGCGTGGCCATCGGCGCCGCTATCGCGGCACTGCCGGCCGGGCGCTTCCCGCGCACTCGCGCCGTCGCCGATCAGATGAGCGCGTACGGCAGTGACGAGCACTACGAGCGCGCGCTACGGCAACTGGTCGCCGGGCTCCGGGACAGCGCCGACGTCACCGACGGCACCAGGTAGCGCCCCGGCTCCAGGCCGGAGCCGCGAACGGGCGACGCGCCTCAGCCGGCTCGCCCGAACCACGTGGTCACCCCTGGCGAGTAGAGCACGGAATCGGGCGGCCGGGCCGCCACGCCCGGGAATCCGGCCGCGTCGAGGAGCGTGTCGTCGAGCCGCACCAGTTCCGCCCGGAAAAGGGGCCACGGCTCATGGTGGTTGCGCAGGTGCACCGTGCGGCCGCGCACCCTGCTGAAAAGCGCCCAGCGCGCGGTGAGGAAATCGGCCAGGGCGTCGCCGACGACGGGCTGGTCCGTGCGGCGCGCCACGATGTCAGTCCGGGCGGACACCGCCAGGTGCCTGCGGGAGGTGTAGTGGAACTCCCCAGCCGAGCGGGTGAGCGTGGTGCGCGACCAGCGGTACGGGATCCGGAACAGGGTCCGGGCGGCAATCACCGCTGCGAGCCTCGAGGCCTCCAGGGACACGAAGACCACTCCGCGATGGCCGTCGGCATCGACCGCGTAGAGGCGCACGTTGACTTCGACGAAACTGCCGAAGTACGGCACCGGCGGGCTTCCCCAGACCGTCGCCCGGTCAAGCACGAACGGGATCAGGCCGACCCAGCTGCTGCCGTCGAACTCGTCCGGAACGAGCCCGGCGGGCAGGAGAGGGGCCACCTGCGCCGCCTCCACCCGCCAGTGCAGGAAGACCAGGTGCGACCACCGCTGGCTGGCCGAGGCGCGGCCCGCAAGCGGCGGCGCGATGACCGAAATCGGTTCCGGTCCCACGCTACTGGCTCTCGGTGCGGGTCCAGGTCGAGTCTTCAGGAGACGCGGCATCGGGTGCCCGCTCCCCGGCCGGCTCAACGGTCGCTGCCTTCGCGAGCCCCTGCCCGGCGACTGCACCGCCCACGAAACTGCCGAGCAGGTCGCGGATGCCGACCCCCATGGTGGAGGAGAGCATGGCGTCGACCTCGCTGAAACCCGCGGCCACGTTCTTGCTGAGTTGACTCGCGCCGTCGGTCGAGATGACGGTCAGGTTGTCGATGTTGCTCATCGGCGCCGCGAGCTCGTGGGCGATTCGCGGCAGCATCTCCACCATTCGCAGCTGGATGAGCGCCTCCGACTGCTGGGCGACGGCCTCCGCACTGAGCCGGGTCGACTCGGCCTCGGCGGCACCGCGGGCGAGGATGGCGTCGGCGTTGGCCTGGCCCTCGGCCCGGATCGCTTCGGCAATGGACTTGCGGCTGTCCCGGTCGGCGTTCGCCGCGGTCACGGCCGCGTCGGCGGCCGCCACCGCGGTGACCCGGATGCGGTAGGCCTCGGCATCCGCGACGGCGTTCACTTCGGATTCCAGCTCCGCCTTGCGCAGGCTCGCGCGGCGCTGGGCGGTGAGTTCCTGCTCCTGCACGATCGCCTGCTGGGTCTTGGCCTCGGCGAGCGGCCTGGCGCCGGCGGCCTCCGCCGCGGCCTTGTCGGTGTCGAGCTGCAGGGCTGCGCGGCGCAGGGCGAGTGTGTTCTGCGCGACGGCGATGGCCTGTTCGGCGGCGATCGCAGCCTCCTGGGCCTCCCGGTTGGCCTGGTGTTCGGCGACCTCGGCCTGGCGGCGAACCTTGGCCTGCTCCGCGCGGCCCATGTCCTTGATGTAGTCGTTGGCGTCGCTGATGCCCTTGATCTCGAACGAGTCGACGTCCAGCCCCTGGTTGGCGAGCGATTCGCGGGCCGTGGCGAGCACCGACGCGCCGAGTTCGTCGCGCTTCTGGATGATCGTCATCACGTCGGTCGCGCCGATGGAGGAACGCAGGGAGCCCGACAGGACCTCGAGGGCGAAGTTGTCGATGTTCTTGTCCTGGCCGAGGAAACGCTGGGCGGCCGCGCGGATGGCATCCGGGTCGTCGCCGACCTTGACGATGGCGACCGCTTCGACCGTGAGGGTGATTCCCATCTTGTCCTGGGCGATGGCCGTGATCTCGATGGCACGGCTGCGCAGGCTGATCTTGAAGGCCTTCTGGAAGAACGGGGTGATGAATACGCCCTGGCCGTGCACGACCCGCTGCCCGGACTGCTCGAGGGTGGCGCCGTCGACGACGGTCTTCTTCGATTTCTTGCCGGTGATGATGAGAGCCTCATCCGGGCCGGCGTTCTTGTAGATCGACCGGGCGTACAGCAGCACGATCAGGAAGGCGAGGACCGCCAACAGGATGAGCCCGGGAATGGGGCTGAGCAGGAAATCGAACATTGGATCCTTCCGGCCCGCGATGGGCGCGGAGCTACGGCCACAGTCTGGCAGCCGAGGGGGCCGGACCGCGCGCAGGCTCGCGGTCACGCGCGAGCCGCCGTCGTCAGAGGAGATCGAAAGCGTCTACGTCGAGGTTGTCGGAGGCGCCGAGGCCGTGCGCGGTGCCGTCGAAGTAGACCGACCAGACGCTGTTGTTGAAGTAGACGACGTCTTCGTCCTGGACCGCCCCCAGTGCCGGCACGGTCGTGTCAGCGCTGAAGGACAGGTAGAAGCGGGTGGCGTCGACCCTGACGAAGCCATCGACGTTGGCGCCGTTCGCCAGGCCGTCGGCGGACGCGTCCCAGAACCGGGCGAATACCGTGCCGTTCCAGCTGTAGATATCGGCATCGTCCGCCACGCCGGCGACGCCTGGCGGGCTGGTGTTCCCCAGGGTCGAGAAGTGCAGAGCGCCTCCGACGATGCTGATCGCATCCAGGTCCTGATTCGCGGCCGTCAGGCCGCGGGCAGTGCCGTCGAAGTACACCGACCAGGTTCCGGCGTCGTAGAACACGACGTCCTCGTCCTGCACTGCGCCCAGGCCTGGCACGGTCGTGTTGGCCGCGCTGAACGACAGGTAGAAGTGGGTGGCATCGACCCGGTCGAAGCCGTCGACGTTGGTGCCGCCGGGCAGGTTGTACGGCGGAACGCTGACGTCGATCGCCCGGCTGAAGGCTGTGCCGCTCCAGTTGTAGATATCCGCGTCATCGGCTGTACCGGCCACGCCGGGCGGGTTGGTGTTCCCGAAGGTCGAGAAGAACAGCGGTGCCCTCACCTGGAGCACCGTGCCGGCGTTCACGCTCCAGTTGCCGGCCGCGTCGCGCACTCGAACGGTGAGAGTGTAGGCACCCTCGTTCCAGCTGCTCACGTTGATCGGACTGGCGGACAGGCCCCATGGGCCGGTCCCGCTGACCGCCATCGGCGTCCCGTTGCCGACGCCAGGATCCGCGCCGGTGAACCACTCGGCCCGGGTGACTGCGGTGAGGGCATCCGTCGCCTGCGCCGTCAGACTCACCGTGCTGGCGCCCAGGGCCGGGTTCGGTGTTGCACTGACGAGGCTGACCACCGGCTTGATCTTGTCGACCAGCAGGGTCGTCGTCGCCGTCGAACCCCAGTTTCCCGCCGCATCCTTCGCGTGGACGAAGATGGTGTGGCTGCCGTCCGCGAGTGCGGACACGATCGCGGCGGGGATCGTGGCGTCCAGGCTGGCGACGGGCGCCGGAGGGGCGACGGTCATCGCCGTCCCCGCCCCATCGGCCCCGAGGGTGTCGGTGAAGTACTCGGCTGCAGCGACGTTGGAGCCCCCGGCTGCGGCGTCGTCGCCGATGGCGTGCAGATTGGCGTCAGCCGAACCATTGGCGGGACTCGGCGTCAGGGTCGGGGACGTCGTCGCCGGACCGATGAGGTCCCCCACGCTGGGCTCCGTAATGGCGAGAATGCCGGTAGAAGTCCTGCTGGTGGTGCCGTTGCTGGCCGTGATCGTCAGCGGGTGGCTGCCGGTCGGAATCGCCGACGACGTGGCGACCGTCAGTTGGGACGCGCCCGAGCCCGCGGGCACGACCGTCGGTGTGAAAGTCCAGTCCGCCTGTTCCGCGCTCAGGCCGGACAGCGACAACGAGACGTCCCCGCTGAAGCCGTACGCTCGGGTGACCTGGACGGTGTAGGTCACGCTGCCCCCGGCGATCGAACTCGCCTCGGCCGGTGTGAACGTTACTCCGAAGTCCTGCTGTCCCTTGAGCCACTGGTAGGCGGATAGGACGTCGAGCCGGCCGTTGCCATATGCGGCGTCCGGACCGGCGAGGCCCAGATCGAGCGCAGTGCCGGTGAGGGCAGCCTGCGCCTGGTCGGCGGAGAGCCCCGGGATCGCACCCAGGAGCAGGGCCAGCGCCCCGGCGGCGTGCGGAGCGGCCATCGACGTACCCGAGGACGTCTGGTACATCCCGTAGAGGTCGGTGGTGCGTATGGTGACGCCTGGTGCGACGAGGTCCGGGAAGACCCTGGTACGGGCCCCGCAGGCGGATGGTCCGCGACTGCTGGGCGAGTAGATCAGATCGGTGCCGGTGACCGCGCCCACGGCCAGGGCTTCGGGGTAGTTGGCCGGACTGACGCTGGTCGAACCACCCGAGCCGTAGTTCCCGGCGGCGAAGACGGGCAGGATGCCGGCCGCTCGCAGCGCTTGCAGGTCAGGCTGGAACGACAGGTCGCACCCCGGACCGGCACCGATGGACCAGGACCCATTCACGATCTGCGGAGCGTCCGGGGTGTTCGGATCGTGATCGGGGTCGAGCACCCACTGGAATGCCTGGTGGATCGCCGTGGCCGTTGCCGCTCCCCTGTCGTTGAATATCTTTGCCGCGATCCATCTGGCGCCGGGGGCCATCCCGATGGACGTGCCGCCTGCGTCACCGGCGACGATCACACCGGTTGTCGCGGTGCCGTGGCCGGAGAGGTCGGTCGGTGTGGTGGGATGCTCGCCATACGGGTCATACCAGCTGTCCGTGCCGCCCCGCCAGCGGCCCGCGAGGTCCGGATGAGTGATGTCTGCGCCGCTGTCCAGGCTCGCAACCACAACGTCCTGCCCGGTGAAGCCGAGGTCCCAGAGAGCGGGAGCGCTGACCTTGGTGACGTTCGGTTCCGGGATCCCGACGGAAGGGACCACCACGACCTGGTCGGCGGTGATGCTCGAAACGTCAGGGCGCGCCGCCAGGGCCTGGATGACGTCCGCGGTGGCGGTCACTGAGATCCCGTTGACGACCCAGAGGGGTGTGGTCCTGGCGACCCTGCCCTCGACGGCCCGGGCGCGCAACAGCGTTCGAATCGGCACCTGCGAGGCGTCCGCCTTGGCCTTCAGCGCCAGGATCGTGCCCTTCAGACGAGCCGCACGTCGATCGCCCGGGACGTGTTTCAGGTCAGCCTGATCGCGCAAGGTCACGACGACGGTGGTCATGTCTCCGGGAGGGAGGGAATCGACGATCGCCTGGACTTCCGGGGTCAGGCTGCCGGTTCTCGGAGTGGCGAGGTTTCGGGCCGACGCCGCCGGGGCGAGCCCGGCCAGAAACAGGGCGACCATCACAGTCACGGCCAGGGTCTTCCTCATGATCGGCTCCCTCTGTTGCCACGCAGTGCGAATTCCGGAATTAGTGATGTCGGCCGTACGGTCTCCGTCTTGCGGCGGAGGGTGAGACCGACGGTGCCCAGCATCGCGGCGAGCAGCAGGACGGCCAAACCGGAGGTCACGATCTCCAGCGGGCGGGCACCATCAGAGCTCGCGGCGGAGACGGTCCATCCGACCTGCGTGACCGCGGCGGGGAGGCCGTCCCGTTGCAGGGCCACGGTGGCCTTCCAGGCGCCGGTAGCGGGTCTGGCTATCTCTGCCTCGTAGCGTCCCGGCTCGATACCCTTGAGCAACACGTCGGTCGTCGTCCCGGACGGGGCGGCGAGGGTGACGGAGACCCCGTTGACGGGAGCCTGCTCCAGCTTGACGATCGAGCGCGCGCGGACGATCAGACGGCTCTGATCCGGTCCGGCGGGCAGCTGCTCGAAGGTGACGAAGAGTCCGTCGACGGTAGCGGTGTGGAGCACAGTCTGCCGTGTCGCCGTGGCGATCTCCCGAGCGGTGGGAACCGAGGTGAGCACGCTCGCCGCACCCACCGCGATGACCAGAACGAGGATCTCAGTCGCCACGACGATGGTGAATCGGCGCAGCGACACCGGCGGCCACCCCACAGGCCTGCCCAGGAAACGGCCCACCCGAGCGGCCAGGCGGGGATTGACGAGCAGCGTGTTGATCACCGCCAGGGTCAGCGCCACGGCAATCAGGGCCACTTTTCCGGCCACGGCGCCGCCGTAGACGGTCGAGGCCACGGAACGCAGGTCGGGGATGTGGCGGCCCGCTTCGTAGAGCCCCGTTGCCAAGAGGACCACGGTTGCGATTGCGGCCATCGGGCTGAAGGCCCGCCAGGCAGAGGCGAGAATCCGACCGCGCAGGTCCGGGTGGTGGCGCATCACCGGGATCAGGCAGATGGCAAGAACGGTGAGGCCGCCGGCCCAGACTCCGGCGGCGACGAGGTGGGAAGCGGAGGCAAGGGCAGCCAGTGCGGATCGGCTGGGCAGGGTCGAAGCGTGGCCGGCCCACGCTTCCAGGCAAACGACTGCCGCCAGTGCGACGGCGGCGATCTGGACCCGCCCGCCGGCGCCGCCCGGACGAGTCGCCCGGACCAGCGCAGCCGCCGCGATCACGATCGCAATCTCTCGCGCAAGCCACAGGTGACCCCAGGGAGTGCCCGTCAGGGTGGCCCAGGTGGCGTCGAACCAGAGCCCGAGGGAACTGCCGCCGCGCTGCGTGAGGAGAAACGGGGTGATCGCTCCGGTGACGACCGCGACGCATACAGCCAGCGCCCCGATGACAAGCGCGCGCCGACGCAGAGTGTTCCCGATCTCGCCCATCGAATCGAAGACCCGACCTGAGACGGCCAGCGCGCCGATCGCGAGCATGATCGCCGACAGGTCCAACCAGCGGAGGATGAGTCCTGGAGGGTCCGGGGCATCTGCCGCTGCGGACGCGACCGCCCCGGGGCGAGTCCCGGCGCCGAACAGTAACGACCCGCTGGTCGAGTGACCGTCCTCGGTGGAGAAAACCTTCCAGTTCAGCAGATAGGTGGCCTTGGCAAGCGGTTGCGTTCCGATCCGGACGATGCCCCCGCCGTCCGTATCGGACACGGACGCTGTCACGTCCACCCGCACTCCGTTGGAAGTCTGGAGCTCGAAGGTGCTGGCGCTTTCGGCGATGGGTTCCGTGAACCAGAGGGTGAGGGCGGATCTACCGATGGCGACCACCCCGCCGTTGGGAGGGTCGGAGCGCTCGAGCCCGCCGTGCGCCCAGGCCGGCGACGCCCCGAACAGGAGCACGACGAACGCGGCGAGCAGGATCGCAGTCACACGGCTCCCCACTCGGAGCCAGCCCCGGGTCATCCCCGGGCCACAATGTGCTCGAGCCGAGCGTCCCCCATCACCAAAGTCACCTGTGAACCGGCATGAATGGCATTGTGGGCATTGGCGAACAGGAAGAAGTAGGTTCCGCCCAGCTGGGGCTCGGCGGCGTGGTGGGGCCTGGAGATGACCATCGTCGCCCCGGATTCCTCGACGACGATGATCGGAAGCAGTGTGGTGTCGTTCATCATCCGGTCGGCTTTGTCGGGGTCGACAACCTGGTAGCGGAACTCGATCAGTCCACCTGCCGCCGTCACGCCGATCAGGTTGACGTCGATCCCGTAGCGAGCCGCCATGCCCTCGGCCGTGACCAGGGTGGTCCCCGCGCGAACGTCGGCCTTCTGTTCCGGCCACCAGGCGCGTGCGGCACCTGCCCCGAGCAGAAGGATGGCCACCACGACGATCGCGATCAACCGGCCGCGGCCGGGTCGCTTCGTGGCCGCTTCAGTGCCGGGTTCAGTGTTCGCCTCGGGCATGGTTTCGGTGATCACGGTGTCGCCTTCTTTCCGCCAGTCGGCTTGCAGGGGTATCCGGCCTGCCGACAGACGTTGCTACGGGACATCGAACGCGTCCACGTCGAGGGTGTCGGCGGTGAGGCCGTGCGCGGTGCCGTCGAAGTAGACCGACCATCTGCCCGCGTTGTAGTAGACGACATCCTCATCCTGGACCGCGCCCAGAACCGGCACTGTCGTGTTGGTCGCACTGAACGACAGGTAGAAGTGGGTGGCATCGAGCCAGACGAATCCATCCACGTTGGCGGCGGCCGGCAGGCTGTAGGGCGCGGCGCTGGCGTCGATCACCCGGCTATAGGCGGTTCCGTTCCAGCTGTAGATGTCGGCATCATCGGCGACGCCCGCCACTCCGGGCGGGTTGGTGTTGCCCAGCGTGGAGAAGTACAGGGTGGTACCCACGACGCTGATCGCATCGAGATCCTGGTTCGCCGCGGTCAGGCCATTCGCGGTGCCGTCAAAGTACACCGACCAGGTACCGGCGTCGTAGAACACGACGTCCTCATCCTGCACCGCGCCCAGGCCCGGCACGGTCGTGTTGGTCGCGCTGAATGACAGGTAGAACGAGGTGGGGCTGACCCGGTCGAAACCATCGACGTTGGCATTGCCCGGCAGGTTGTACGGCGGGACGCTGACGTCGATCACCCGGCTGAAGGCGGTGCCGCTCCAGTCGTAGATGTCCGCGTCGTCGGCCGTGCCGAGCACGCCGGGCGGGTTGGTGTTCCCGAATGTCGAGAAGGACAGCGGCGCGCTCACCTGGAGCACGGTGGAGGCGTTCACGCTCCAGTTGCCGGCCGTGTCCCGCGCCCGCACCGTGAGCGTGTACGTGCCCTCGCTCCAACTGCCGACGTCGATTGGGGTCGAGAGGGTCCATGGGCCGGTCCCGGTGGCCGTCATCGGTGTGGCTTTGCCGACGCCCGGGTCGGCACCGGTGAACCACTCGCCGCGGCTGACCGCCGTGAGGCCGTCTGTCGCTTGCGCCGTCAGGTTCACCGATCTGGCACCCTGGGTCGGGTTGGGGGTTGCGCTGACGAGACTGACCTCAGGCTTGATCTTGTCGATCAGCAGGGTCGTGCTTGCCGTCGTGCCCCAGTTGCCGGCCGCATCCTTGGCGTGGACGTAGATGGTGTGGTTACCGTTCGCCAGCTGGGCGATGGTGGCCAGTGGGATGTCGGCGTAGCCGGCCTCTTCAGGGCTGTTGTAGACACCGTCGGTGGCCCTGACGACGATGCCTGCGCCGTTTGCCCCGACCGTGTCGAGGAAGGCCTCGGCCGCGCTGATGTTGCTGTTGACCGTGGCCACGATCGGATCCGACATGCTCGCCACCGTCACCCGGACCGCCGGGGTGCCGCCGTTGACCGCCAGCGTGCCGTTGTTGGGCGTCGGCGCTGCCGAGACGCCGGACGTGGTGGGCGCGGTCCTGTCGATCACCAGATTGATGGTGGTCGGGGCGCCCCAGTTGCCCGCTGCGTCCTGACTGTGGATCGACACGAGATGGGTGCCCTCGGCCAGGGCGGTCACGGTCGAGGCGGGGATCGTGCCATCCAGGCTGGCGATGGG
The DNA here is from genome assembly GCF_004402705.1 of Cryobacterium mannosilyticum. Classification (NCBI taxonomy): domain Bacteria; kingdom Bacillati; phylum Actinomycetota; class Actinomycetes; order Micrococcales; family Microbacteriaceae; genus Cryobacterium; species Cryobacterium mannosilyticum. The sequence continues at coordinate 14,310 of NZ_SOFM01000038.1, forward strand.
TGCGGCAACGTTGACCGCCAAGGACGCTCCCGAACCATTGGCGCCGACGGCGTCGATGAAGTACTCGGCGGCGGTGATGTTCGAGCCGCCGGTTGCGGTGTCGTCCCCGGTGGCGTGAACTGCGATGCCCGCAGTACCCAAACCATTCGTGAGGCTCGGCGCCAGCGACGGCGACCGGGTGGTCGGGCCGGTGGCGTCGCCACCGGTGACCAGCACCGAGCTGAGGACCCCCCAGTTGCCGACGGAGTCCTGGCCCCGTAGATAGACGATGTGCTCACCGGACGGGATGATCAACGCAGCGGTGACACTCACACTGCCGGTGCCACTGCCCGTCATCGGGGTACCCGTGCCGACCACCGTGTCGATGAAGTACTCGGCCCCGGCGATACTGGCTCCGCCGGAGATGGTGTCGTCGATCGTGGCGCTCAAGGTGCCGGCCACGTAGGCGACCGCGCTGGTGACCGGCCCGGTGGTGTCGGATCCGACAACGCCGGCCGGGACCGTGACGAAGGTGAGCATCCCACCGATGCCGGCCGTGTTGCTGTTGTGCAACAGCAGGCTGCCGTCGTAGATCGCCAGCCGGTTGAGCTGGGCGATCGCGGACGGGGTGGTGACGATGGCATCCGCTGTCTGGCCCGGACCGAAGGTCTCGGCGACGTAGCGACGTGAAAAGTTCAGCGGGCTGCCGTCCAGGGCGATGATCCTCTGTTCGGCGCCCAGCGATGCCACTGAGTGGTACTGATTGCCGGCATTGACGTAGCGCAGAAGCACCTTGTTGCCCGGGGCCGTCGCGGCAATGGGGTCGGTGTTCGGGTGGGCCTTCCCGTTGATCAGGGAGTACCGGGGGGCGTACTTGCGCATGTCGTAGGTCGCCGGGTTCGCGGAGTTGTTGAGAGCCGGGTCGATCTCGCTGAGCACCAGGACGGCCTCGTCGTCATAGGCGGTGGTCGTCGCATCGTAGGCCTGGTTTGCCGTCGCCGGACGCACGATCAGGGCGCCGTAGAGGCCCATCGCCACCTGGTGCTGGCCGTTGGGAACGAGCCCCGCCTCGTAGAGGTAGGTGCCGGGCCGGCTGGCCGTGAATGTGTACGGCGTGGTTGTGCCGGGCGCCGCGCCGGTTCGGTCGGGGATCATCTGCTGCCCTTGGAAGAGCAGGGCCGTGTTCTCGGCCAGCTGGTTGTGCAGCGTGATCGTGACCGTGTCGCCGGCGGTGACACACAGCGTCGGCCCGCCGGGGCGGCTGACGCCGGCAACCGTGGTGCTGTAGCCCCAGACGTTTACGGTCTGGGCGCCGAGGGTCGTGGATCCCGAGACCGCGTACAGGTCGCCGGGTGCCGTGCAGTCCACCGTCGCGGCCTGTGCGGCCGTGGCCGGCACGACGAGGGCCACCAGCACGGCCAGCCCTCCGCCGGCCAACAGCCCCGTCAAAATGGAGGAGGCTACCTTCTTCATGCTCGTCCTGGGAATCATGGCTCTCTACGCCTTCCGGGTCAGCCGCAGTTGTTGGGCGTCGGTGGATCGATCCGCATATAGGTGATCGGTCCGGTCATATTCGTGCCCCACGACGTGATCTGGAACAGGGCGTGGTTGTGGGAGATGATGTAGTACTCCCCGCACTGGTTCACGCTCTGAATGCCGGGCGGCAGGGCTTCCTTGGTGCCGAGGTACGGACTTCCGCTGTAGAAGACGCCGATCTCCTCGTTGGCCAGCTGAGGTACCGTCACCGGAACCGGGTTGGACGGGGAGTAATTCTCGGCGTCGTACCACTTGAAGATCACGTCCCAGGTTTGACCTGGTCCGATGTTGATGGCGAACTTCTCGAAGGAGAGGTCCTCCCCCGCCGGACCCTCCAGGGCACGGCCATCTCGAGCTGCGACGAGGCCGTTGTTACCGTGCGGGTGGAACGGGAAGTCCTCGGTGCCCACGTTCAGGTAGCGAGCCATCCCCGGCTGGTCCGCCGGGACTGCCGCCCGGTCGAACTCACCCACCTTTGCGAGGGCCCCATAGGGCTGCGTGGGCAGCCAGCTCGCACCGTTGTCGGCGATGCTGTCGGGGAAGCCTCGCCCATTGATCAGCCAATAGCGTGGGTGGTAGGTGTTCATGTTGAAGCTCTTGTTGTTTTCGACGGCCTGATGCTGGTACGGGTCGATCTCGCTCAGGAGCACCATGAACTCCTCGGCGGGGTTGAACCGGCTGTCTGCCCGGTTGTTGGCGTATTCGCTCGCGATCGAGCCAACTGCCCCGCCTGGAGGCACGGCCGACGGGCGCACTATGAGTGCCCCAAACAGCCCCATCCGGACCTGCTTCTCGGGGTTGGTGCCCGATTCGTACAAGTACGTGCCCGGGTTGGTTGCCAGGAAGCTGTAGGTGACGGTCCCGCCTCCGGCCGCGGCCGTGTTGGTCAGCGACGTGGTCGCGCCGGCCCCGCTGAGCTCGGGTTGGGCTGGGGTCCCGTTGGCGAGAACGTTTACCTGGCCCGGGAAGACGATCGAGGCGGCCTCGGGCAGGGTGTTGCGCAGGATCACGGTGACCGTATCGCCGGCGTTGACACAGAGAACGGGGCCGGGGTGCTGGAAAGAGCCGAATCCGCTGGAGTACCCCCACATGAACGCCGTGTTGCCGTCGGGCAGGCTGATGTATCCGGTCTTGGTGGTCAGGTTGAAGATCGGAGTGGTGGCACCTCCCCCGACCCCGGTGGTGCAGGCGATGCCGACCCGCGACGGAGTCTCGGCGGTCGCCGCCGGGACGAATGTGGTCATCGTCGCGCCGACCAGGGCCAGAGCGACCAGCAGAGTCGGCCGGCGCAGGCGCCGGTTGCGGGCCTTCCCAAGCATCACGGCGTCACCTCTCATCATGGCTCTCACACTCCCAAGTCGTTCGGATAGGCCTGCGCAGGCACGCCACCCGCCGCATACACTCGAACCTCTGTGGCCTGGCCGCCGAACCCGCCCGGCGCCAGGTTGTTCGCCCGCAGGTAATTGCGGTTGTAGAGCATGTACGTGTCGTACCCCGGACCGGTGTGCCCCGGCGCGGTGAAGACCACGTCGAAGCTCTCGCCCGGGCCGATGTTGATCGTCTCGGTTTCGTAGGACGTGTCGGTGCCGTCGCGCCCGCGCATCGGGGTGGCGTCACGGCCGACCACGCGCATTCGGATCCCCGCCAGGGTCATCGCCTGTTCCCGGAATCCGAGGTTGGCAAACCGCAGCGCGACCGTCTCGCCTGCGTTGCAGTTCACCAGCGAAGACTGCGGCTGGTACTGCAGCTCGGGGTGCCCGACGGGGGCGACCAGGTCGCCGGTCACGGGGTCGGTCTCCACGGCAAGACGGTGGGTGGATGCCGCGGCATTGATCGGCGCGTTGGGAGCGACGGTGTCCGGGTAGACCCGGCCGTTGAGCAGGCTGAAGTCGGCCCGGTAGTCGCTCCACTCCGGCAGCTGGATGTGAGCGTCCGCCCAGTGCGCCTCGGCCCACACCTCCGAGAGGAACATCGCAAACTCGCGCTCGAAGCCGGTCGAGCCGTCACCGTCGTTGTAGAGGAACTTGGTGTGTCCGGCGAGGGTCTGGCCGTCCTGCAGGGGGCGGACGAAGACCAGCCCGGTCATGCCCATCTGGACGTGCTCGACGTCCTCCACGTGGCAGTGGAACATGTAGGTCCCTGGCTCGCGGGGACGGTACACGTAGGTGAAGATTCGTCCGGTTCGCACCGCCACCGAACCGCTCGGTTCGCCGTCGAAGAACGGGATCACGTTGCGGAACCCGTGCCAGTGGAGGGTGTGGGCGTCGAACAGGTCGGGCCGCAGCGCCAGGCCCAGGTTGGTCAGTTGCACCTTGAAGTCGACCGGGTGGGCCGGGTCGAACTGGTTGGCCCAGAACAGCGGAGCGGAGTGCTGGGCCTTGTTCTGCTGGTTCGACAGCTGAATGTCGGTCAGACCGGTGACTTCGCGGAACCCGAAGATGTAGGTCGTGAGTAGACCCGGGGCCAGAACGTCGGGGTGGAATGGCGGGATGGCCGGGGTCTTCGGTAGGTAGATCCAGCCGTCGGTCCCGGCCAGGTAGAGGTCGGGATCCCCGAGGGCCGCAATGGCGGCTTCGGGCATGAGCACGTTGCCCGCCCAGATGCCGGTGCCGACGACGGCCACCGCGCCGCCGGCGAACTTCAAGAGGTCTCGGCGGCTGAAAGGCTGCTTAAAGATCATTCCCGTATCTCCCTGGGGATCGTCTGTAGCGCGGCTGGATGAATGGGTCATGGGGTCGGAAGGTCGAAGGCGTCAACGTTCAGGCTCCCGGTGGCACCGAGACCGTGTGCGGTGCCGTCGAAGTAGACCGACCAGGTGCCCGCGTTGTAGTAGATGACGTCCTCATCGTGGACCGAGCCCAGTACCGGCACCGTGGTGTTCGCGTTGCTGAATGACAGGTAGAAATGGGTGGCATCTATCCGCACGAATCCATCCACGTTGGCGGTGCCCGGCAGGCTGTAGGGCGCGGCGCTGGCATCGATCACCCTGCTGTAGGCGGAGCCGTTCCAGCTGTAGATGTCGGCATCGTCGGCGGCACCTCCCACTCCGGGCGGGTTGCTGTTGCCCAGAGTGGAGAAGTACAGGGTTGTCCCCACGACGCTGATCGCGTCGAGGTCCAGGTTGTCATTGCCGCCCAGACCGTGCGCGCTGCCGTCGAAGAACAGCGACCAGGAGGTGCCGTTGAAGTACACGACGTCCTCGTCCCGCACGTTCCCCAGACCGGGCACGTTCACCAGGGCGGTGAAGGAGAGATAGAAGTGGGTGTCGTCAACCCGGTCGTAGCCGTCGACGTTGGCGGTGGCCGGCAGACCGTAGGGCGCGGTGGTCATAGCGTTCACCCGGCTGAAGGTGCCGCCGTTCCAGAGGTAGACGTCCGCGTCGTCCGCCGTACCACCGACACCGGGCGGGTTGGTGTTGCCCTGGGTCGAGAAGTACAGGTCCTGGCCGGCCGGCGGCGGCAGGGGCGGCAGGGCCCCGCTGGCGAACGCGATCGCGTCCAGATCCTGGGCGGCCGACGTGAGGCCGTGGCTGCCACCGTTGAAATAGAGTGACCAGGACGTGCCGTCGAAGTAGACCACGTCCTCGTCGTTCACGGCGCCCAGACCGGGGACGGTAGTGGTCGTGTTGCTGAACGACAGGTAGAAGTGCTTTGCGTCGCGCCAGATGAGACCGTCGACGTTGGGGTTGGTCGCTCCGGTGGCCGACCCGCTGTTCGGCAGGTTGTACGGCGCCGCCGTGGCGTCCAGGACTCGGGTGTAGGAGCTGCCGCCATCCCAGCGGTAGACGTCGGCGTTGTCGCCGTAACCCCCTGCACCCGGAGGTACCGCATCGTTGCCGGTGGAGAAGAACAGCGTGTTACCGACGACGCTGACAGCGCCCAGGTCGATGTTGCCGCCGACCCCGTGCGCGCTGCCGTCGAACCACAACGACCACGCGGTGCCGTTGAAGTACACGACGTCCTCGTCGGCCACCGCGCCGATCCCCGGCAAGGTGACGTTCCCGGTGAACGAGGCGTAGAAATGGGTGGCGTCGACTCGGGAGAAGCCGTCCGTGTTGGCAGCGCCCGGCACGTTGTAGGGCGCGGCGGTGACATCGATCGACCGGCTGAAGGCGGTGCCGTTCCAGAGGTAGATGTCGGCGTCGTCGGTAGTTCCGGCTACGCCGGGCGGGTTGGTGTTTCCTGCTGTCGAGAAGTACAGGTCCGAGGATGGCGGTGGTGGCGTTACGGCACCGAACTCGTCAGCACCGCTGTCGAAGCCACCCAGCGCCGGCCGGGCCTGGTTGTCGAAGTCCGTTGCCGGCGCGTTCACTCCGCCCCTGCTGGCCGCGCCGAGGTTGCAGGCGGGTGAGCCGGGGCAGTTGGCCAGGTGGTAGTTGCCGAGCAGGTTCGGCGGCGCTTCCAGGGTCACGAGCGTGGCGTCCACGAACGCCGGGTTCTGACGCCAGGTGGCGAAGGAGACCGAGACGTCGTAGGTCGAGACCACTGCCGGATCGGCGGAGCTGTTGGTCGGACTGGTCGTGAACGGGTGAGACGCGGTGTTCTGTTGTACGACCGAGTTGGTCGGAGCGAGCACGCCCGTGCCGTCGGCCACGCCCAGATCCCAGTTGTTGATGTCGGTTGCGCCGGCCAGGCCGATTCCGGTGACGGTGGTGCCGGCCCGGGTGCCGGCCCGGTTGTCCCAGAGAATGTTGTTGAACATCAGCGGGTTGCTGAAGGTCGACGAGCCGCCCGGCAGGGTCGCCTGCAGCTGGTCGCTGTTGGCCGAGGTTGACAACCCGGCGGGGGCGGGCTGGCCGTTCGAGGTCACCGCGGTGGCCGTGGACAGGTTCTTCATGATCGTGTTGTTGAAGACCCGCACGTTGGGGGCGTCGTTGATGCCGATGCCGCCGCCCTCGTGCGTCGACACGTTGTTGACGATCATGTTGTTGTAGACATTCATCGGGTAGTCGCCGGCCATCAGGAAGCGGATGCCGCCACCGTCGTCATTGGCCATGTTGGCCTGGATCTGGTTGGCATAGATGTCCACCGGACCGGAGCCGGGCGAGAGCGCGCCGACCGTCGCCGGCAGCTGGCCCGCGATCATGATGGCGCCGCCCTCATCGTTGGAAGAGTTGAAGTACATGCGGTTGTGGTGGATCTTGCCGCCCGGGCTCAAGCCGTAGGCGCTCAGCCCGCCGCCGTACTCCAGCGAGAAGTTGCCGCAGATGTCGTTGGCAGCCACCTCGTAGCCGTCCGAGCCCGCGTAGAGACCGATGCCGCCGGCCAGGTTGGTGCCGGCGTTGGCGATTATCCGGTTGTTGGCGATCCGGACGTTCTCGTTGTGTTGGCTGGTGTTCGGCGCGGCCAGGTCAGGGGTGCCGATGCGGATTGTCCCGTAGCCGCCTCCATTGTTGTCGACAACGTTGTTGGTGATCTGCAGGAATCGGGCGTAGGCGTTGGCAAAGATCGCTCCGCCCTGGGTGGTGATGTTCGGCGGAAGGCCGGTCGGCCCACCGGTGAGACCGTCGACGTTGCCCGGGAAGCCCACCTGATCGCCGCCGCGGATGTCGAAGCCGTCGATGGAGGCCTTGAAGCCGCTGGTGAACTGGCGCGCGGCACCCGACGCGGTGGTGGCGTTCTGCGAGGCCAGTACGTAGATGGCCTCGCCGTCGTTTACGGCCTGGTTGCCGTCCCAGGTGAGGCCGCCGACCTTGGTGAACCAGGCCGCGGCCAGGGCAGTGTCACCGCCGAACGCGCCGGCGTCGATGATTGATCCCGGCACGAAAGCCGTGCCCTGGAAGCCACCGGAGCCGACGCCCTGCAGCTTGACCGGCGAAGCGACGACCAGGTTCTCGTAGTAGGCGCCCCGGGGGTTGGCCCTGGTGGAGGGTGCCGGGTAGACGACCACCAGATCGTCGCCGTTGTTGGTGAACGCGGCGTCGAGCGCGGCTTGGATCGTGGCGTAGGAGCGGCCCGGGCCGACCTCACGCAGGGCAGGATCGTACCCGGTCCCCAGCACATGGAAGGTGAGCCCGTTGATCGTGCTCTGCCCGTTGTCGGCCATGATCCCGAGCTGGTGCGCCCCAACCGGGACCACGCCAGGCACAGTGGCCGAGATCGAGGTGTCGCTCCAGGCGGTGATATCCAGGGGCGTGTTGCCGAGAGTGACCTGACCGGTGCCCCTGTTGGCGCCGAAGCCGGTCCCGGCGATCGTGAACGAGCGGGTTCCGGTCGCGGCCACGTAGGGCTGCGAGACGGCGAACAGCTGTGGCGTGGCACCGTCGAGGGTGCAGGCGACCGCCGTGTTGACCCCGGTGGTCGGCGACCCGACATAGACACCGACCTGGGTCGGAGCAAGGTCAGTGGGGATGGTCACGCCTGGTAGGGCCTCGAACTCGGTCGCAATGGAGCGATACCGCGGGTTGTAGTTTGCGTTCAGACGCCCAGGGATCCCCGGGTCGTTGCCCACGAATCGGTACATGTTGGCGCAGACACCCGAGGGGGTGGGGCAGCTGATGTGATTGGTGGAGGGAAGCAGGACATCGTACGAGCCGTTGAAGTCGGACTCGACGGTCGTGACCAGCCGGTTGGCGAAGTCATAGATGCCGACCGGCGCGAAGGCCACGCCGGTCTTCTCCCCGTAGAGCGTCGAGCGCGAGTCGGTGGAGAAGTTGATGTCGTCCACGATCAGGCCGCGAAGGCGGGACGGGATCGGCACTGCGGTGAAGATATTGAACATGGGCACGACCGATTTGCCGTTGTTCACTCGGACCAGCTTGGTGTCACAGGACGGCTTGGCTGAGCCTTCGTAGGGCGACCCACCGATGTCGAGGAAGGTGGCGTTGGCGACCGGAGTCGAGGCCGGCACGGTGACCCCGGTGGGGGCGCCGTTGGTATCGTTGCCGACCAATGCGGGGTAGTTGTCCGCTGCGGCACCAAGAAGGTCAACGGTGTGAAGCGTTCCGGCACAGGACGGCGGCGGCACCTGAGGGACGATCTGGTCGCCGTTGCCGATGTTGATGTCCTCTTCCCCGGTCACCTTGTACATAGGGTTCCCGGTGGCGTCTTTCGGGATCGCGACCCTGACCAGGTAGTCCCCGCTCGTCAGGGGCTCGAACGTTCCACCGTTGCAGACGGGAGCGGACGGATCCGTGGCGACGAGTGTGCCGGTACAGGCGTCACCGAAGCCGTAGTTGCCGTCCACGGCCGCACCGAAGTTGGCGGCGGCTGTGCCCTGGTCGGTCGGGTAGGGCCCGAATTGCACGCCCTGCATGAAGCTCGAGATGCACTCTCCGTCTGTCTCCTGATTGGGCACGAGCACGTTCTCGTCGTAGGCCGCGGGGTTGTCTTTGGCGTGGACGAGCGGGTTGCCGTCCACGTCGCGAGCCACGCACCCGGTCGGGCGGCTCCAGTGTTCCGAGAGGTAGGTGTTCAGCAGTTTGCCCTTGGCCAGGGAACCGTCTGATGCCAGCTCGTACGCGTCGTTGGTGCCACCACACGGCGTGTTCGCGTTCGTACCGCAGTCGACCGTGGCGTAAAGCTCTACGGGCACATCGGAGACGCCCGGCTGCCAGTCCTCGGAGGCGGCGTACTGCGGGTCGAGCTCGTTGCGGGTCGTGTCGTAGCTCACCGAGCCGACGATGCCGCCGTTGCGAGGGTCGATGCCGTTGGCACCGGTCGGATCGTAGGTGTGAACGCCCCAGTCCATCCGGCCGCTGAGCCCGATGATGCTGAGCACGCTGACGTCGACACCGGCACCCTTGACCGTGGTCGGGGTCGGCTGGTTGTCGGCCTGGTAGGTGACCCCGGTGGTGTAGAAGGAGTCCTTGTAGTTCTCCATCACGGTCCACTCACTGAGCGGATAGGCGCTCTCGAAGTGGTAGTAGCCCGTGCTGTCGCTGGTGACGACGTTCGTGCCCCGGTCCATCAAAGAGTTGTCCTGCTTGCGCATGGTCAGCGTGAAGTTGGGCAGGCCGCTCTCGCCGGGGTCCCTGACCCCGTTGCGGTTGGTGTCGTTGAAGACGTACCCGTCGTATTCGGTCCACCAGCCGCTGATCGGCACGTTGCCCATCTGCACCGTCTGGCCGCCGCTTACGGTCACGTTGACCAGGTTGAGGAAGTAGTTCTGCGGCTCGTCCCACCAGCTCAGGCTGTAGTTGCCGTCGGGCACGCCGGAGATGTCGAAGGCGCCGTTCGCGTCGCCCTGCCCCACCCATACGGCCTGGTCACCATTCTGCAGGTCGGCGAGGGAGAGCCATGGCCTGACGATAGGCTTGCCCATCTTGCTCCCGGTCATCCCCAGCCAGTAGTTGAAATCGCCGCCCTTGGGCGGGGTGTACTGCTTTGCGGTGACGACCACGCCCGTGATGCGCCCGGCGGCACCGGCGGCCAGGGTGTTCGTGGGCGGAACGAAACCGAAGATCGGCCCGGGGACAGGCTCGCCGGCCACCAGTGCCTCGGTGTCGTAACCGGTGCTGCCTTCCATGAGCCAGGTGTCAAAGTCGTGGTTGCCTTCCAGCGTCGTCGTCTGGATCCAGATCTGCCCGTCGGGGGGCGTAGCGGTCAGCACGTAACGGTTACTGCCCAGGTGCGGCATGGTCAAAAGGCCATCGGCGTCGCTGACACAGCGGCCCCCTGTCCCGGCAATCGGCACTGGGGACATAGTCGCGTCCAGGCTGGCCAGAGGGATCAGATGCGTGTCCGGATTCTCGCCAACATAGACGGTGCACAGGGGGTTGCCGTAGACGTCGGTCTGCAGTTCGCCCAGGGTGTCGGCGACGTGTCCGACGAAGCCGGCCAGGCCGGGCTCACCCTGATCGTTGGCTCCGTTGGTCGGCGCGGTGTCCCGGAAGATGAAGGCCCGCAGTGTCGAGTCGGGCAGGGGGTTGGGCTGGAGCTCGACGGTGACCAGACCCGTAGCCGGCAGAGGCACGCTGAAGTGCGCCCCGTCGATCTTGTAACCGTCGGCGAGCACGGAGATCAGGTAACGCCCGTCCGGCAGGGTGAGACCGCCCACGAAGTCGGCCTGGTCGCCCTGGCGCACGATCGGGCTCGTGGTGTGCGGCACCTCCTTGATCGACGGCCAGTCGCAGCTGGCCGGATACAAGGGGTCGGTTGCCGCGCAGCCACTGTCGGGCGCCGGGCTCCGCTGGGCGGTCGTCCCGGTGTTGTCCTCGTTGATGATGTAAGTGAAGTTCGGGATGTCGTCGCCCTTGACGACGCCAGTACCCGCGAACGCGCGGGGTTCCGTGCGCGCGCTGATCACGTTGAGCGACAGGTCGCTCGTCGTCGCAGCCTGGGCCGGCAGTGCGGGCAGGGCGACGAGCATCGCAACCGGCATGGCCAGGGCAGTGGCGGCGTTCACAATGCGCTGCCAGAGAGGCCGCTTCGGCGGTTTGACCCCGGTCGAGTGCTTCATCGCTTCCATGCTGACCTCCATTGTCTGGACGTCTCCATGGTGATCGGCAGCGACCGGTTGGCTAAGCCCCGGGTGAGGGATGCTCATCTCCCCAAAATTGGGGAGGCCTCCTCCCGCATACGGCGTCGGTGGGCCGGGCACAAAAAATCCCCGACACGGCTTCGTTGAACGAAACCGTGACGGGGAATCTCGCGATGTTCGGGTTCATCGCCAGCAGGTCGAGCATCCCTCAGGTCCGGCGCCGCCGCAAGGGCTGGACAGCGACCGTGGAAGGGACTACAGCACATCGGGAGCTACGAAACGGTGGGGCGGAGCCCGGTCGAAACCGGACTCCGCCCCGCGCGTGCCGAGCTACGGCGGGTCAGACAGCGTCGAGTGCGTAGCCCTCTTCGCCGTGAACGATGGTGTCGACTCCGGCGACCTCGTCTTCGTTGTTGATCCGGAAGCCGATCGTCTTCTGGATGACCCAGCCGATGGCGTAGGCCATCACGAACGAGAAGATCGCGATTCCGAAGGCGGCCAGCGCCTGCACACCGAGCTGCTTCAGGCTGCCCGTGTCGAGGAGGCCGATGCCGGAACCGAAGATGCCGATGAACAGCGTCCCGATCATGCCGCCGATGAGGTGGATGCCCACCACGTCGAGCGAGTCGTCGAAGCCCCATTTGAACTTGAGGTCGATGGCGACAGCGCAGACCGCGCCGACCAGCACGCCGAGCACGATCGCCCAGCCGGGGGTGAGGATGTTACAGGCCGGGGTCACGGCGACCAGGCCGGCGACGGCACCGGACGCGGCACCGATCGACGTGGGCTTGCCGTCCTTGATCTTCTCGACGATCAGCCAGCCGAGGATTCCGGCGGCGGGCGCGGCGAGCGTGTTCACCCAGGCGAGGGCGGCGATTCCGTCGACGGCGGCTTCCGAGCCGGCGTTGAAGCCGAACCAGCCGAACCAGAGGAGAGCGGCGCCCAGCAGCGTCAGCGGAACGTTGTGCGGCTTGGAGATGCCCTTCTTGAAGCCGACCCGCTTACCGAGGACCAGTGCGAGGGCCAGCCCGGCGGCGCCGGCGTTGATGTGCACCGCGGTGCCACCGGCGAAGTCGTTGACCCCGAGTGCGGCCGGAGCCCAGCCGTCGGCGAGGTTGAACACCCAGTAGGCGACCGGGAAGTAGACCAGCGTCGACCAGACGGCGGCGAAGATCAGCCAGGCGCCGAACTTCGCCCGGTCGGCGATCGCGCCGGAGATCAGGGCGACGGTGATGATGGCGAAGGTCGCCTGGAAGCCCGCGAAGGCGAGACCGTTGAGGTCCGGCGCCAGAGCGCCGTCCTTGCCTGCGCCGAGCAGCCCGCTCAGACCGAGCAGCGACGACGGGTTGCCCAGAAAGCCGGGGATGAGCGCAGGCCCGAACGCCAGGCCGTACCCGTAGAGCACCCAGAGCACGCCGACGACGCCCATGGCGCCGAAGCTCATCATCATCATGCTGATGACGCTCTTCGCCTTGACCATGCCGCCGTAGAAGAACGCGACTCCGGGCGTCATCAGCAGCACCAGGGCCGCAGCGACGAGCAACCACAGGGAATTGAGGTTCAGGGTCAGTTCGTCCGTTGTGGCGTTCGCCAGGACTGACAGTTCAACCATGGGGATGGTTACCTCTCTCTAACTAAGGATCGCCGTCGACGTGCACAGGGTGAGCAGTTGATCGTGTCTCGGCGGGTACAAGAGTTAGTTTGGAACTGCCACGTTTCGGCGAATGCGCGCGGACGTTTCGGCCACGTTACGCGGTCGGCGAACGTGTTAACATCGCGTTTCAGACCCGCCCGGCCAGCGGAGACGGGCCCAGGCGCCGATCAGTCGTGCGGCGGGAGCTCCCCCGTGGTCAGCGCCACGAGGCGCGACTGGGAACGCTGGTACTTCTTGCGGTACCCGCCGGACAGCATCTCGTCGTCGAAGATCTCGTTGAGCGGCTGGCCGCTGGCGATGATCGGGATCTCCGCGTCGTAGACCCGGTCGATGAAGGCCACCAGGCGCAGGGCATCCGTCTGGTCGGTCAGAAGGTAGGCGTCGGTGAGCACGATCACGTCGATGCCGTCGATGATCTTGATGTACTTCGACGGATGCACCGTGCTCAGATGCCGGATCACGGCGCCGAAATCGTCGAGGGTGACGGTCGAGCCCCGCTCCACGAGCGCGCCGACCAGGTGCTCGAGCACCTCCACGGGCACGGCGATCGCGTGGCCCTCGATGTCACGCCGGCGGTAGTCGAGGCCGTCGATCCGCACGATCTCGAAGTTCGCCGACATCGCCTGGATCTCCCGGAGGAAGTCGATCGCCGCGAAACGGCCCTCGCCCAGGGAATTCGGTGGGGTGTTCGAGGTGGCGGCGACCCGGGTCCCCGACGCGACGAGTTCCGCGAGCAACCGGGTCATCAGCATCGTATCGCCCGGGTCGTCGAGCTCGAATTCGTCGATGCAGATCAGGCGGGCGCCGGAGAGCTGCTTGACTGTGGCCGCGTAGCCGAGGGCGCCGACCAGCGCCGTGTACTCGATGAAGGTGCCGAAGTACTTGGGTCCGGGAGCCGCGTGCCAGAGCGCGGCGAGGAGGTGCGTCTTACCCACTCCGAAGCCGCCGTCGAGGTAGATGCCGGGAAGCTCAGGTTTGGGCTTGCGGGTGCGGGAGAAGAATCCGCTCGGACGCTGGGGCAGCCATGCGCCGGCGAAGGCGTTCAGCCGTTCGACGGCCGCCCACTGCGACGGAAAGTCGAGGTCCGGCCGGTAGGAGTCGAAGGAGGCGTGCTCGAACTGGGGCGGCGGGACCAGCTCGGCGACGATTTCGGCTCCGGTGATGCTGGGGGAACGATCGATCAGCCGAGGCTGACGGCGAGGCGCCTCTGGAGCCATGGTGGAACACCCGCGTTTCTGTGTCGATTGGTGGGACACGCCCCGGGGTCATCACGTGACCGGCCGGATGCGTTCGCCGCCCACACCGCGTAGATTCGAAGAGCGGGCGGTGACCAGCCTAAACCGCAGCCAAATCAATCCTGTGTCGTTCCGACGCTCCCCGGAGGTAATTCCCATGTTCGTCGCACTCGATCCGGCCCCCAAATTCGCCGCCTACGCCCATCCCGAGCGCCTGGTGTCCACCGAGTGGCTGCAGGCGCACCTCGGCGATCCCGGCCTCGTCGTGGTGGAGACCGACGAGGACGTGCTGCTCTACGAGACCGGGCACATCCCCGGCGCCGTCAAGATCGACTGGCACACCGACCTCAACGACCCGGTGGAACGGGACTTCGTCGACAGCGCCGCGTTCGCCGCCGTGCTCGGCTCCAAGGGGATCGCACGGGACACGACGGTCATCATCTACGGCGATAAGAACAACTGGTGGGCCGCCTACGCCCTGTGGGTGTTCACCCTCTTCGGGCACTCCGATGTGCGCCTGGTCGACGGCGGCCGCGACAAGTGGATCGCCGAGGGACGGGAGACCACGACCGCCGCCAGCCAGGTGACCGCTGTCGGCTACCCGGTCGTCCCCCGCAATGACGCACCGATCCGCGCCTTCAAGGACGACGTGCTCGCCCATTTCGGCAATCCGCTGATCGACGTGCGGTCGCCGGAGGAATACACCGGGGAGCGCACGCACATGCCGGCCTATCCGGAGGAGGGCGCCCTCCGCGGCGGCCACATCCCGTCGGCGGCGTCGGTGCCGTGGGCCCGTGCCGCCGCACCGGATGCGACCTTCCGAACCCGCGAAGAGCTCGACGCCATCTACCGCGGAGAGGCCGGCCTCTCCGACGGCGACAGAGTGATCGCCTACTGCCGGATCGGGGAACGCTCCAGCCACACCTGGTTCGTGCTCACCCACCTGCTCGGTTTCGAGGGCGTGCGCAACTACGACGGCTCCTGGACCGAATGGGGCAACGCCGTGCACGTGCCGATCGCGCTTGGCGCGGAGCCGGGCGCCGCCCCGCTCCCCCGCTGACCGTTTGCCACCTGTTGCCCCCGGTTCAGCCGCGTACGCGCCGCCCTTCAGCGGCGCGTGGCAGAATACCTCCGATGACTTCCACCGAATTGCCCGCGAAACTGGCTGAGATCCGCGACGACTTCCTCGCCCTCGAGCAGCCCGACCGCCTGCTGCTCCTGCTCGAGTTCGCGGGCGAGTTGCCGGCGCTCCCCGCTCGCTACGAGGAGCATCCCGACCTGCTGGAACGGGTCGTCGAGTGCCAGTCTCCCGTGTTCATGTTCGTCGAGGTCGATGACGACGCCCGCGGGTCGGTGCACCTGTACGCGACCGCGCCCCGGGAATCGCCGACCACCAGGGGGTTCGCGTCCATTCTCGCCCAGGGTCTCGACGGTCTCAGTACCGAGGAGGTGCTTGCCGTTCCCGACGACTACCCCAATTCGATCGGCCTGACCAAGGCGGTGTCGCCGCTGCGGATCCGCGGGATGACGGCGATGCTCGCCCGCACGAAGCGACGGCTCCGTGCGAGTGCCGTCTGAACGCGAGCGTCGTCCGAACGCGAGCGCCGTCTGAACGCGAGCGCCGTCCGAGGTGCCGGTGTGCTCGGAGGCGTCCGCCGGGGTCACCTGGCCGGGAGTGCGGCCAACCAGTTCGTGATGGCCTGGTTCCAGCTCTCCCGGTCGTAGTTCCACAGCTTGGTGTGGCGGGCGACCGTGAACGGCAGGAAGGTGACGATGTCGGGTCGGCGCACCGCCAGCGCCCGGGAACCGGTCGCCGGCACATAACCGTCGTCGTCGCTGTGCATGAGCAGGACCGGCAGGTCGAGTTCGCCCGCCCGCGACACGAAGTCCAGCCGGCCGAAGTCGATCGGGGCGCCCTGCCCGGTGATCCGCCCGCCCCAGCGCCGGCCGAGCACCTGCATCGCGCCGCTGGACACCATCCCGGGCAAGCCCAGGCTTTCGCCCTGGTAGGCGACGACATCGGCCCAGTCGATCACGGGCGAGTCCAGCACGATCCCGACGACCAGTTCGCGGAGTCGTGACCGGGTGGCCGCCTGCAGGACGATGGCACCACCCATCGACCACCCCATCAGCACGATCTCGGTTGCCCCGCGGCTCGCGGCGAACGCCATGGCCGCCTCGGCATCCTGCCATTCGGTGTCTCCCAGGCCGTAGCGCCCGTCCGCGCTCTCCGGGGCTTCACCGTCGTTCCGGTAGGAAATGAGAAGGGAGGTGAAGCCCGCGTCCCGGAAAACCGGTACGGCACGCAGCGTCTCCTGCCGGCGCACGCCGCGGCCGTGCACCTGGATCACCCAGCGCCCGCCGGGCATCGCGGCCGGGATCAGCCAGGCCGGGGCATCCCCGCCCCTGGTGGGTACGAGCAGGTCCTCGTAGTCGACCGCGAGGTCCCAGGGACCCAGGAAGGAGTAGCCGCCGAGGCGGCCGCGCCGCGCCGCGGCCAGGTCACCGTAGTCGACCCGCAGGATGCGCCGGGTCACCGCGTCCGGCGTGCTGCGGAGGACCTCCCCCAGGTGCGCATGCCCGCGGTCGCCGGAAAACCAGAAGCTGTAGTCGCCCTGGAGCACGGAGTCGGGTGTGGGCTGCAACGTGATCGTGCCGGCCGCGATGTCGACGGACTCAACCCGCACATCGTCGGCGCGTTTCGTCGACGGGGTGACGATCCGGCGCGCCATCACGCCGGACAGCACGCTCGCCGCCAGGGCGGCGACGGCCAGCACCGCGACACCGATCAGCCCGGTCACCGCTGCAATCCGCGCCGGTTGTGCGCCTCGTTCGAACCGTCTGCCCACCCGCTACCTCCTGCTGCCCGGCGTGCCTCGCGTGCGGCACCCTGAAAAAACTCTAGTCTGCAGTCGTGCCCGAAACACTGGAACCGCTCCCGCCGGAGTTCGCCGCAGCCCTCGAGGCCGTCCGCCGTGCCCAGTCCCGGGTCGAACTGATCGTGAACGAGATCTCCGCGCCCGGCAACCTCGCCCCGCACGCCGTGGCGCTCTCCGCCGACATCACGCCGAGCCGGCATGGCGGAAACTCCGATTTCGGCACCGGCCGCTTCATCCTGCTCTACGACCCCGACGAGCCGGAGGCGTGGGGTGGGGCCTTCCGCGTCGTCTGTTTCGCGCAGGCCCCGCTCGAAACGGACATCGGCCTCGACCCTTTCCTGGCCGAGGTCGCCTGGGCCTGGCTGGTCGACGCGCTCGACGCGCACGGCGCCCGATATACCGCTGCATCAGGGACTGCGACTAAGATCATCTCGTCAGGCTTCGGCGAACTTGCCAAGCAGGGCGATGGCGCACAGATAGAGTTGCGAGCTTCGTGGACACCGCTGGACCACAATCTCACCGCCCACGTCGAAGGATGGGGTGAACTGCTCTGCATGCTCGCCGGTCTTCCACCCACTGGCGAAGGAGTCAGCATGTTGTCCACACGCCGAACCGGACGTGGTTGATCACCACGTGATCGACACGCGGGAAGCCTACTTGACGGCGACCGCGGCGATTGTGGGCGGCACCGGCCCGATCGGCGTTGACGCCGAGCGGGCCTCCGGGTTCACCTATTCGCAGCGCGCGTACCTGATCCAGGTCTACCGTCGCGGCGCGGGCACGTTCCTGTTCGACCCACCGGCGATCGGCGACTTCCACGAGCTGAACGATGCCCTCGTCGAGGAGGAATGGATCTTCCATGCGGCCAGCCAGGACCTGGCCTGCCTGCGCGAAGTCGGCCTCGACCCGGCACGGATCTTCGACACCGAACTCGCCGCTCGCCTGCTCGGCCTGCCCAGGGTCGGTCTCGGCACCGTCGTCGAGGAACTGCTCGGCATCCACCTGGCCAAGGAACACTCGGCGGCCAACTGGTCGACCCGCCCGCTGCCCGAGGCCTGGCTCGTCTACGGTGCGCTCGACGTCGAGTTGCTGCCGGATCTGCGCGACCGGATGGTCGAGATGCTCGTAGCAGACCAGAAGACCGTCATCGCCGAGCAGGAGTTCGCCGCGGTGCTGACCCGCGACCCGAAGCCCGCAAGCGCCGAACCGTGGCGACGGCTTTCCGGCGTGCACTCGCTCCGGGCCCAGCGCAACCTGGCCGTGGCCCGTGAGCTCTGGCTCGCCCGGGACCGGCTGGCCCAGGCCATCGATGTCTCACCGGGCCGGCTCGTGCCGGATGCGTCCCTCCTCGCCGCGGCCCGGACGCTGCCGGCGACCCGGCAGGCCCTCGCCGACCTCCGCGAATTCAGCGGACGGGCGAGCCGCAGCGAACTCGACCGCTGGTGGGCCGCCATCCAGGCCGGCCTGGCCACGACCGATCTGCCCTCACTCCGGGCCACCGGGGATGCCCTGCCCCCGCCACGAGCCTGGGCCGACCGCAATCCCGAGGCCGATCTGCGTTTCAAGGCCGCGCGTGCGGTGCTCGCCGTGATCTCCGACGAGTTCGCGATCCCCCTGGAGAACCTGGTGACACCCGATTATGTGCGCCGGATGGCGTGGACTCCGCCGGAACGGATCGACTCCGAATCAGTTGGCGAGGCCCTCGCCGCCCTCGGCGCCCGGGCCTGGCAGATTGACCTGACCGCACAACGAATAGCCGATGCCTTTGTCGAGGTCCACCAAACGATCGACGCGGCCTCGGAAGAGGATTCGTAGGAACCGTCCAACGATTCTTCCGCCCCAGGGTGTCACCTTAGGATCGACCGACACCCGTTGGATTGATGGAGGCAAAGTGGCCGATAGAGCAGAAGTCGTCTTCGTGGACGGGGTTCGCACCCCGTTCGGGAGAGCCGGCGAAAAGGGAATGTACTGGAACACCCGGGCCGACGACCTGGTGGTCAAGGCCATGATCGGGCTGTTGGAACGCAACCCGGCTGTGCCCGGGGAACGGATCGATGAGGTCGCCATCGCGGCCACCACCCAGACCGGCGACCAGGGCCTCACCCTCGGTCGCACGGCGGCACTGCTCTCCGGGCTGCCGAAGTCGGTGCCGGGATTCGCGATCGACCGGATGTGCGCTGGCGCCATGACCGCCGTCACCACTCTCGGTGCGGGGATCGGCTTCGGCGCCTACGACCTGGCCATCGCCGGCGGCGTCGAGCACATGGGGCGCCACCCGATGGGTTCCGGCGTCGACCCGAACCCGCGCTTCCTGTCGGAGCGCCTCGTCAGCGAGGACGCCCTCAACATGGGCGCCACGGCCGAGCGCATCCACGACCGGTTCCCGTCGTACACCAAGGAACGCTCCGACCGCTTCGCGCTGCGCAGCCAGCAGAAGGTCGCCGCGGCCTACGCCGCCGAGAAGATCCAGCCCGACCTCATCCCCGTGGCCATCCGCAGCGACGCCGGCTGGGGACTGGCGACCAGGGACGAGGCACCGCGCCCTGAAACCACCCTCGAGGGACTGGCCACGCTCAAGACCCCCTTCCGTCCCTTCGGCCGGGTCACCGCCGGCAACGCGTCCGGCCTCAACGACGGCGCCAGCGCCTGCCTCCTCGCCAGCGGCAAGGCTGCCAAGGAACTCGGCCTCACGGTCAAGATGAAGCTGGTCAGCTTCGCTTTCGCCGGGGTCGAGCCTGAGGTCATGGGCCTCGGACCGGTGCCGTCGACGGAGAAGGCCCTGCGCAAGGCGGGCCTCAGCATCACCGACATCGGCCTCTTCGAACTCAATGAGGCCTTCGCCGTGCAGGTCATCTCGTTCCTGGACCACTTCGGCATCGACGACGACGACCCGCGGGTCAACGAGTACGGCGGCGCGATCGCGATCGGCCACCCCCTCGCATCCTCCGGGGTGCGCCTGATGAACCAGCTTGCCCGCCAGTTCAGCGAACACCCCGAGGTGCGCTACGGCCTGACCGCCATGTGCATCGGCCTCGGCCAGGGCGGCACCGTGATTTGGGAGAACCCACACTTCAACCGAAAGGCCAAGTAAACGATGAGCGACTACTCCGCACTCGATTTCTCCCCGCTGGTCGCCCTGTCGGCCGACGAGGTCGTCACGCATTCCTTCGTTCGGGATGTCCCCCTCTCCCACGGCCGCGTGCTCGCCCTGGTCACGCTCGACAACGGCCGGGACCACACCCGCCCGAACACCCTCGGCCCGGTCACCCTGCTCGAATTCGCCGCCACCATGGATGCGCTGAAGGCGCGGGCGGCACGCGGGGAGATCCACGGCGTTGCAGTCACCGGCAAGCCGTTCATCCTCGCTGCGGGCGCCGACCTGAGCAAGGTCAGCGAGATCCCGTCCCTGGAGACCGGCAAGCTCCTCGCCCAGCTCGGCCACCACGCCCTAGGCAAGCAGTCGGAAATGGGCGTGCCGTCCTTCGTCTTCATCAACGGGCTCGCGCTCGGCGGAGGGCTCGAGATCGCCCTGAACGCCGATTACCGCACCGTGGACGCCTCCGTGCCTGCGATCGCGCTGCCGGAGGTATCCCTCGGGCTGATTCCCGGCTGGGGTGGCTCCTACCTCCTACCGAACCTGATCGGAATCGAGAACGCCCTCAAGGTGATCATCGAGAACCCGCTCAAGAACCGGGTGCTCAAGGCCGCGGATGCCCTCGAACTCGGAATCGCGGACGTCCTGTTCGCCTCGGCTTCCTTCCTCGAGAACTCCATCGCCTGGGCCGAGAAGGTCATTGCGGGGACCGAGACCGTGGCCAGGCCCAATCTGCCGGGCAAGATCGAGCGCCTCGTGAAGTGGGACGCCGCCGTGGGAATCGCCCGCCGGATGCTCGAAAACCGGATCGGCACCGTCGCCATGTCGCCCTACGTCGCGCTCGACCTGCTGAAGGCCGCGAAGAGCGGCACCCGCCAGGAAGGCTTCGAACGAGAGGACGACTCACTCGCCGGCCTCATCTCGGGCGACCAGTTGCAGGCGAGCATCTACGCGTTCAACCTGGTGCAGAAACGCGCCAAGCGTCCAGCCGGCGCCCCGGACAAGGCACTGGCCCGCCCCATCACGAAGGTCGGCGTCATCGGCGCCGGGCTGATGGCCAGCCAGTTCGCCCTCCTCTTCGTTCGCAGGCTGCGCGTCCCCGTCGTGATCACCGACCTCGACCAGGCCAGGGTCGACAAGGGCGTCGCCTACATCCACGACGAGATCCTCGCCCTGGAGAACAAGAAACGGATCACCTCCGACGAGGCGAACCGGCTCCGCGCGCTGGTCACCGGGACCACCGACAAGGCGCAGTTCGCCGACGCCGACTGGGTGATCGAGGCCGTCTTCGAGGAGCTGGGCGTCAAGCAGGATGTCTTCGCCGAGATCGAGAAGCACATCGCCCCCGACGCCATCCTCGCCACCAACACGTCGTCGCTCTCGGTCGAGCAGATCGGTGCGAAACTCGCCCACCCCGAACGACTGGTCGGCTTCCACTTCTTCAACCCCGTCGCCGTCATGCCCCTGATCGAGGTGGTGAACACCCCGCAGACCAACGACGTCACCCTGTCCACGGCGATGGTCGTCGCGGGCAAGCTGAAGAAGAACGCGGTGATCACCCGGGACACCCCAGGGTTCGTCGTCAACCGGATTCTGGCCAAGGTGCTCGGCGAAGCGATGCACGCCGTCGACACCGGCACCCCGTTCGACGTCGTCTCCGAAGCGATCGCACCGTTCGGACTTCCGATGACACCGTTCGAGCTGCTGGAACTGGTTGGCCTCAAGGTGGGAGCGCACGTCCTGGACACCCACCACGCCGCGTTCCCCGACCGGTTCTTCGAGAGCGAGAACCTGCACAAGCTCGCCGAGCACGGCAAGCTCCTCGAGCGGGACGCCAAGGGCAAGATCAAGGGCTACGACAAGGCGGCCCTGAAGATCGTCGCCGGCGGCACCACCCCGATGACGGCCACGGATCTCCAGCGCCGGTTCGAAGACGGCCTCGCCGACGAGATCAAGCGGATGCTGGACGACGACGTGGTGCACGCGGCCGAGGACATCGACCTGTGCATGATCCTCGGCGCGGGCTACCCGTTCCAGATGGGCGGGGTCACCCCCTACCTCGACCGGGTCGGCGCGAGCGAACGGGTCTTCGGCGGCACGTTCCACACTCCCCCGATCCGCGGCGTCGGAGCGGTTCCGGCCCTGGCCGGCGCGGCCGAGTAACGCGGTAACCATCCGGCAACGGTGGTGGAGCCGGTCGAGACCCGGTCTCGTCCGGCTCCACCACCGGAGCCGCGGCTATCGGTTGACCGGCGACATGTCCGCGAAACGGTCGCCGACAGGCGCGTCGATCGCGCCGAGGGCGGCAAGCCGGTCTGCGCTGAGCCGATGCGCATCCGCCGCCCTGTTATCCTCGAGCCGGCTGACCCGCTTGGTGCCGGGAATCGGCGCGATGTCGTCACCCTGCGCGAGCAGCCAGGCCAGGCGGTGTCGAAGAAGGTGACCCCGAGGCCGATGGCACGGTGGATGGTACGGATCGACTCGGCGGCGTCGTGCCGTTGCAGCAGTTCGAGGCGGTCCGCGCCGGTCAGTCCTTCTGGGCGCGGTTGGCCGTGACCCCGCCGGTGTCGGTGTGGTCGGCCGGCAGGGCCCTGGCGTGCGGGATCTTGCTGCCGAGCACCATGGCGACCACGTCGCGGGCGATGTGCTGCGGGGTCAGGCCCACCTGCTCGAGGATCTCCGCCCGGGTGCCGTGGTCGAGGAACTCGTCGGGCAGACCCAGCTCGGTGACCGCGGTGTCCACGCCGGCCTCTCGCAGGTCCTGACGGATCCGGGTGCCGATGCCGCCGACACGGATGCCGTCCTCGATGGTGACGACGATCCGGTGCTCGGCCGCCAGCGCGATGATGCTCCGCGGCACCGGCACCACCCAGCGCGGGTCGACGACGGTGGCGCCGATCCCCTGCGCGGCGAGGCGCTGCGCCACATCGAGGCCAATCCCGGCCATCGGTCCCACCGTGACGATGAGCACATCCTTCTGGCTGGATTCCAGCAGCACGTCCACCCCATCGTCGAGACGGCGGATGGCGTCGAATTCGACCCCCGTGCTGCCCTTGGGGAAACGCAGCACGGTCGGTCCGTCGTCGATCTTGACGGCCTCCTCGAGTTCCTCCCGCAGCCGGATCGAGTCCCGGGGCGCGGCGAGACGGATGCCCGGCACGACCTGCAGGATGGCCAGGTCCCAGATCCCGTGGTGGCTCGGACCGTCCGGACCGGTGACGCCGGCCCGGTCGAGCACGAAGGTGACGCCGGCCTTGTGCAGCGCGACATCCATCAGCACCTGGTCGAATGCCCGGTTGATGAAGGTGGCGTACAGCGCGACGACCGGGTGCAGGCCGCCGAAGGCGAGACCGGCCGCGCTGGTCACGGCGTGCTGCTCGGCGATCCCGACGTCGTGGACGCGGTCGGGGAAGCGTTCGGCCATCTTGTGCAGTCCGGTGGGGCGGAGCATCGCGGCGGTGATGCCGACGATCTTCTCGTCGAGGGTGGCGAGGCGGAGGAGCTCGTCGGCGAAGACGGAGGTCCACGACGGCGCACCGGCCGACTCGATCGATTCGCCGGTCTCCGGGTCGATCTGGCCCACGGCGTGGAACTGGTCCGCCTCATCCTGCATGGCCGGGTTGTAGCCCTTGCCCTTCTGGGTGATCGTGTGCACGATCACCGGGGCGCCGTAGCCCTTGGCCTGGCGCAGCGCCTCGAGCATGGCCACCATGTCGTGGCCGTCGACCGGTCCGATGTACTTGATGTCGAGGTTCGAGTACAGCGCCTCGTTGTTGCTGACACGGGCGAGGAAGCCGTGCAAACCGCCGCGAACGCCGCGGAAGAACGCCCGCGCGGGGGCCCCCATGTGGTCGAAGGCCTGGCGGCTGGTCAGGTAGGCGGCCCGGTAGCTCCTCCGGGTGCGCACGGTGTTGAGGAACCGGGCCATGCCGCCGATGGTGGGCGCGTAGGAGCGGCCGTTGTCGTTGACGACGATGATCAGGCGGCGGGTGTTGTCGTCGCTGATGTTGTTGAGGGCTTCCCAGGTCATTCCGCCGGTGAGGGAGCCGTCGCCGACCACGGCGATCACGTGGCGGTCGCTCTGCCCGGTCATCTCGAAGGCGCGGGAGATCCCGTCGGCCCAGGACAGCGAGCTGGAGGCGTGAGAGCTCTCGACGATGTCGTGCACCGACTCCGAACGCTGCGGGTAGCCCGCGAGGCCACCACGCTGCCGCAGCTTGCTGAAGTCCTGCCGCCCGGTCAACATTTTGTGCACGTAGGTCTGGTGGCCGGTGTCGAAGACGATCGCGTCGCGCGGCGACTCGAAGACCCGGTGGATGGCGATCGTCATCTCGACGACTCCGAGGTTGGGTCCCAGGTGCCCACCGGTCTTGGCGACCTCGCTGACCAGGAACGCCCGCACTTCGGCTGCCAGGTCGATGAGTTGCTGGTTCGAGAGACGATCGAGATCGCGGGGACCGGAAATTGTCTCCAGAAGGCCCATCAAGAACACCTTTCACGTTGGCCGGCACCGAAGGAAACCGGCGCGTAGATACGGTCATACCGAGTCTACGCGCCGGTTTGGGAGCCAGCCGGGAGTTACTCGGAGACGAGCGACCGCAGCACGTACTGCAGGATGCCGCCGTTGCGGTAGTAGTCGGCCTCGCCCGGCGTGTCGATGCGCACGACCGCGTCGAACTCGACGGTCTCCTTGCCGGGCGCCGAGTCGGCGCTCGGCGTGGCGGTCACGTGGACCGTCTTCGGGGTGGTTCCGCGGTTGAGCTCCTCGATGCCCGCGATCGAGACGACCTCGGTGCCGTCCAGGCCGAGCGAGGCCCAGCTTTCGCCGGCCGGGAACTGCAGCGGCACGACGCCCATCCCGATCAGGTTCGAACGGTGGATCCGTTCGAAGCTCTCGGTGATGACGGCCTTCACGCCGAGCAGGCTGGTTCCCTTGGCTGCCCAGTCGCGGGACGAGCCGGAGCCGTATTCCTTGCCGCCGAAGATGACGAGCGGCGTGCCGGCGGCCTGGTAGTTCTGGCTCGCGTCGTAGATGAACGCCTGCGGGCCGCCGTCGACGGTGAAGTCGCGAGTGTAGCCGCCCTCGACGTCCTCGAGCAGCTGGTTGCGGAGACGGATGTTCGCGAAGGTTCCACGGATCATGATCTCGTGGTTGCCGCGGCGCGACCCGTAGGAGTTGAAGTCGCCGCGGGCGACGCCGTGCTCGACCAGGTACTGGCCGGCGGGGCTGTCGGCCTTGATGTTGCCGGCGGGGCTGATGTGGTCGGTCGTGACGGAGTCGCCGAGCTTGGCGAGCACCCGGGCGCCGGTGATGTCGCTGACCGGGCTGGTCTCCAGCGTCATCCCGTCGAAGTACGG
This sequence comes from Cryobacterium mannosilyticum, assembly GCF_004402705.1. Taxonomy (NCBI): domain Bacteria; kingdom Bacillati; phylum Actinomycetota; class Actinomycetes; order Micrococcales; family Microbacteriaceae; genus Cryobacterium; species Cryobacterium mannosilyticum. The sequence goes on from NZ_SOFM01000038.1 coordinate 39,465, forward strand.
GGGCTTCCGCACGTAGGTCGATTCGGGGTCCCATTCGAAGACCTCGCTGTCGGGCGTCGGCAGTGACCGCCAGCGCTCGTCGCCCTCGAAGACCTCGCCGTATTCCTTGGTGAACATGGCGGTGTCGATCGAGCTGTCGATCGTGGCCTGGACCTCGGCCGAGTCGGGCCAGATGTCCTTGAGGAACACGTCGTTGCCGTCCAGGTCGGTGCCGAGGGCATCCGTCTCGAAGTCGAAGTTCATCGACCCGGCGAGGGCGTAGGCGATGACCAGGGGCGGGCTGGCGAGGTAGTTCATCTTCACGTCGGGGCTGATCCGGCCCTCGAAGTTGCGGTTGCCCGAGAGCACGGCGGTGACGGCCAGGTCGTTGTCGTTGATCGCGGCGGAGACCTCCTCGATCAGCGGGCCGGTGTTGCCGATGCAGACCGTGCAGCCGTAGCCCACGGTGTAGAAGCCGAGGGCCTCGAGGTCGCCGGTGAGGCCGGCCTTCGCGTAGTAGTCGGTGACGACCTTGGAGCCCGGCGCGAGGGTGGTCTTGACCCACGGCTTGCTCTTGAGCCCCTTCTTGACGGCGTTGCGGGCGAGCAGGCCGGCCGCGAGCATGACGGACGGGTTGGAGGTGTTCGTGCACGACGTGATGGCGGCGACCGCGACGGCGCCGTGGTCGAGGGTGTAGCTGGCACCGTCGGCGGTCCTGATCGGGACGGGGCTCGACACCGATACCGGGGCGTGGCTGACGTGGCTGTGCGAGAACTGGTGGGCGCTCGACTCGTCCTGGGCGGTGAACCCGATCGGGTCGGATGCCGGGAAGGTCCCTTCGACGGCGGCATCGACCCGGGACAGGTCCTGGGTGGCGTAGCTCTGCAGGTCCAGCTCGAACTGCTCCTGGGCGCGGCTGAGCTCGACCCGGTCCTGCGGGCGCTTCGGGCCGGCGATCGAGGGGACGACGGTGCCGAGGTCGATTTCCAGGTACTCGCTGAAGACGGGTTCCTGGCTCGCGTCGTGCCACAGCCCCTGCAGCTTCGCGTAGGCCTCGACCAGGGCGACCTGCTCCTCGCTGCGGCCGGTGAGCCGCAGGTAGCCGAGGGTGACGTCGTCGATCGGGAACATGGCCGCGGTGGAGCCGAACTCGGGACTCATGTTGCCGATCGTGGCGCGGTTGGCCAGCGGCACCTGGGCGACGCCCTCGCCGTAGAATTCGACGAACTTGCCGACCACGCCGTGCTTGCGGAGCATCTGGGTGATGGTGAGCACGACATCCGTCGCGGTGACGCCGGCCGGGATGGATCCGGTGAGCTTGAAGCCGACGACCTTGGGGATGAGCATGGAGACGGGCTGGCCGAGCATGGCCGCCTCGGCCTCGATGCCGCCGACGCCCCAGCCGAGCACGCCGAGGCCGTTGACCATGGTGGTGTGCGAGTCGGTGCCGACGCAGGTGTCGGGGTAGGCCTGCAGCACGCCCTTGACCTCCCGGGTCATCGTCACGCGGGCGAGGTATTCAATGTTGACCTGGTGCACGATGCCGGTTCCCGGCGGGACGACCTTGAAGTCGTCGAAGGCGGTCTGGCCCCAGCGGAGGAACTGGTAGCGCTCACCGTTGCGCTGGTACTCGATCTCGACGTTGCGTTCGAGGGCGTTCTCGCTGCCGAAGAGGTCGGCGATGACGGAGTGGTCGATGACGAGCTCGGCCGGGGCGAGCGGGTTGATCTTCCTCGCGTCGCCGCCGAGTTCGGCGACGGCCTCGCGCATGGTGGCGAGGTCGACGATGCAGGGCACGCCGGTGAAGTCCTGCATGATCACGCGGGCCGGGGTGAACTGGATTTCCGTGTCGGGCTCGGCGGTCGGTTTCCACGCACCGAGGGCGCGGATGTGGTCTTCGGTGATGTTGGCGCCGTCTTCGGTGCGGAGAAGGTTCTCCAGCAGCACCTTCAGGCTGAACGGCAGTTTCTGGTAGCCCTCGACCGCATCGAGTCGAAAGACCTCATAGTCCGTCGAACCGACCCGCAGGGTGTCCTTTGCTCCAAAGCTGTTTACTGCAGACACGTTGCCCTCTCCTTCGTGGAAACCGACGGGAAACCGTCCGCAATCCCCAATCCTGACGACCGGACGCCTGCCCCTGCCAGCAAGGGTAACCTAACCAGCGGGCACGGCACCCGGTCGATGCTGTCCGCCAAACTATCTTGACGTAGAGATAACTCTAGCGTGGCGGCTCCGGACCGGCCGCATTCCGGGCAGCATTTCCCGAACTATTCACGGTCGAAGATCAGGCCGCGGCGCCGCGCGAACCGGTACATCAGCTCGATGGCGGCGGCGCCCAGCAGGCCGACGAGGATGCCGAAGGCCAGCGCCGGGTTCGGCGACACCGAAATGGCGAAGAAGATCCGGCCGAACCCAACGGTGCAGGCGAGCACCATGGCCGCCGCCATGGAGAGCACGAGAGCCAGCCGCGGCCCGGTGAGAGGCCGGGCCAACGCGGCCAGGATCGCCAGGGAGACGACGAACAGGGCGACCGTGGTGACGCTTCGGGCCTCGTTCAGGGGAATCCGGTGATAGAGCGGCAGGAAGGCCGCCAGCACGGTCGCGGCGGCGATCACCCCGGTCGGCACGGCGTAGCGGATGATCCGGCGCAGCACACCGGGCGTGTAGATGCGCCGGTTCGGGGCGAGGGCGAGCACGAACGACGGGATCCCGATCGCGAGGGCGGAGACCAGTGTCAGCTGACGCGGCAGGAATGGGAACGGCAGTGACAGGGCGGCCATCGTCAGGGCGATCAGGATGCCGTAGACCGTCTTGGACAGGAACAGGTTCGCCACCCGCTCCACGTTGGCGATCACCCGGCGGCCGAGGGCGAGCACCTCGGGCAGCCGGTCGAACCGGTTGTCCAGCAGCACCAGCCGGGATGCCGCCTTGGTGGCGGGGGTCGCCGCGCCCATGGCGATGCCGAGGTCGGCGTCCTTGATCGCCATGGCGTCGTTGACCCCGTCACCGGTCATCGCGACGGTGCGCCCCTCGGCCTGGAGGATGGCCACGGCCTTCCGTTTCTGCTCGGGGCTCACCCGGCCGAACAGGCTCGCCGTGCCGAGGGCCGCCGCAAGCGCGGCGTCATCGGCCAGACCCGCCGCGTTCACCGTCTCCCCGGCGAGGCCGAGCCGGCGGGCGAGCGCCGCGACGGTGACGGGGTTGTCCCCTGACATCACGATCACGCGCACTCCCTGGTCCGCGAAGTAGCGGAGCGTCTCGGCGGCGTGCGGGCGCACCGATTCACGGAACACCACGAGGGCGGCCGGGGTGAGGTCGTGGTTGCCCGGGTCGTCGGCGGCATCCGTCGAAAGGTCGCCGGCCAGCCTGACCAGGGCGAGGGTGCGTTCGCCCGCGGCGGCGATGACGTTCGCCGCGGCGAGCCGGTCCGGGTGCCCGGCGAGGAGCCGCTCCGGCGCCCCGAGGAGCCACGCGGAGGTGTCTCCGTCGTGCTCGAGGGCGACGCCGCTGTATTTCCGCGCCGAGCCGAACGGCAGCCGGGATCGCACCGTGGCCCCGTCAGCGGAGAAGTGGCCGCCGAGCACGCGGGCCGTGAGGTTGGCGGCATCGTCGGCCCCGAAGGCGCCGAGGGCCCGGCTCGCCCCGGCTTCGAGTGCCGGATCGAGCCCGGCCTGCCGGTCGAGGACGAGCCGGTCGAAGACCAGCTCGCCGCTGGTGAGCGTGCCGGTCTTGTCGAGGCAGAGCACGTCGACGCGGGCGAGCACCTCGACCGCCGCCAGCTCCTCGATCAGCACCTTGTGCCTGGCCAGCTGGATCGCGGCCACGCCGAAGGCCAGGCTGATCAGCAGTACGAGGCCCTCCGGGATCATGCCGACCACGCTGGCCACCGCGTCGCGGAGGGCGGCGCGCCAGTCGCCGTCGCTGAAATCCGCCAGGGCCGCGATCCCGCCGTAGGTCGAGACCCGGCCCAGCAGGGTGACCACGATGACGGGCCCGAGGATCCAGGACAGCACGACGAGGATGCGGTTGGTCGCCGCCCGCAACTCGGAGTGGACGAGGGAATGCCGTTTGATCTCCGCGGTCAGCTTGTTCGCGTAGGAGGCCGCACCGACGGCGGTGACGACCCCGTAGCCGGACCCTCCCGCCACGTGCGAGCCGGACAGCAACGGGTCGCCCGCCACCTTGACCTGCGGTTCGGACTCCCCCGTGAGCATGGCCTCGTCGACGACGAGGTCGTCCCCGGCCAGCACCCGGGCGTCGGCGGGAACCTGGTCGCCCGGCCGCAGCACGAGGATGTCATCCAGGACGACCCCGGCGAGCGGCACGAGCTGCCGCAGCCCGTCGCGCTTGACCGCGACCTCCGGGGTGGACAGGAGCGCCAGCCTGTCGAGCACGACCTTGGCTCGCACCTCCTGCACGATTCCGATCAACGCGTTCGCGACGACGACCCCGTAGAACAGTCCGTCGCGCAGGTCGCCCAGGAGCAGCACGGCCGCGAAGCACACCGTGAGGATCGCGTTGAAGAGGGTGAAGACGTTCTCCCGCAGGATGTCCGCCACGGTGCGCGAGGTCGGCTGCGGCGCATCGTTGCCGCGACCGTCGGCGAGCCGCTGAGCTGCCTCCCCGCCGGTGAGACCCGGAAGCTCATCGCCGAGGGCCATCGGGTCAGTCCCCGCTCGCCTCGGCAGCCGTCGCACCCGGTCGGCCCGGCGCCGGGTAGACGGAACGCACCATCAACCAGGACACAACCAGGAGCGGGGCATACAACGGGATGCCCATGATGAGCTTGGCCGCGCCGAGCCATTCGACGTTGTTCGAGAAGTACAGCGGGAGCTGCACGATCAGGCGGAGGGCGAAGAGCGCGGCCCAGCACAGCGTGAGCACCGTGAGCACCCGACGCTTCGACGGATCGTCCCGCCAGGCGATCCCGTCGTTCATCAGGAAGCCGACGGCGAGGCCGAGGATCGGCCAGCCGACCAGGGCCGACACCAGGAGGACGGTGCCATAGGCGCCGTTAGTCCAGAAGCCGGGCAGGAAGGCATCCGCGGCGTTTCCGGAGAACAAGGCCAGCACGGCGCTGAAACCGGCGCCGAGCAGGCCACCGATGGCCGGGGTCACGGTCTGGCGCACCGCGCGGCGGAGCACCGCGAACACGACGCCGATGATCACAGGGGCGATCAGGGAGAGCAGGAGGGACTGGTCAGGGACGGTGGACCGGGTGAACGTGTAGACGATGAGGAAGACCAGGCCCGGCAGGACCGCCTCGACCAGGCCGCGGATGCCGCCCATCGCCGCGAGCAGGGCGTGGCCGGTGATCGGCTCGCCGTCGGCGGCCGAGGCGAAGCCGGCGCGCCGTGCCGCCGCGGCCATCCCCTGGGCGAAGGTCTCCGAGACCGCGGGGCCGGCAGCGGAGCCCGGCGTCTGGGCAGGGGCGGCCCCGCCCGGGGCATCCGCCGACGTCGACTCGGCCGGGGACTCGTCTGGAGGTAGCGGTGCGTCCGTCATTCGGGCGTTCTCCCTGCGGGGAGGCCGGTCAGCCGTCGGTGGGCTCGGCGGCGCCGGTCGCGGTGGACGGCATCCGGAGCGGGATGAGATCGCGGGGAGGCATCGGCGCCGACCCGCGCACGACGACGATGCTGCGGAAGAGGTCTTCGATCTGGGCGGCCGCCTCCGGGTTGACGGCGCCCTCCCCCGCGATCACGCCGCGGAGGAACCACCGGGGGCCGTCGACGCCGATGAAGCGGGCCAGCCGACTCGATTCGTCAGCGCCTGAGCCGGCCGCGACCGGGATCTCCGCGACGAGTTCGGGGCCGAACGGCCCCTCCCGCAGGGTGGTGGTGCCGCCCTGCTTTCCGATCTGGTCGGCGATTTGGTCGCGGATCTCGTGCCAGAGGCCGCTCGACCGCGGGGCGGCGAACGGCTGCACCTGGAGGGTCGAGCCGGCGTAGTCGAGCCCGATCGCGACGACCCGCTTGCTGCCCTCTTCGATCTCCAGGCGCAGGTGGAGACCCTCTCGGGGAAGGATCTTCACGCCGCCGAGGTCGACATACGGGCGCACGGGGTTCGCCTCGATCTCGTCGAGGGGACCTTCGGTCTCACGGTCTTCCGGTGCCGACTTGGCAAATGATTCCGGGAATTCTTCCGGTTCCACGATGTCACTCACGGGTTGTCTCCTGATTCTGGGGTGCCGGCGGGCCCGGCGGCGCCGGCGCTCTTCCGGCCGAGCCCGGTCGATCCGAATCCGCCTTCCCCGCGCTGGCTGCCTGGCAGCCGTTCGACGGGGATGAAGGAGGCCCGGGCGACGGGCATGATGATGAGCTGCGCGATGCGATCGCCGACGGCGATCGGGAATGCGGCAGAACTGTCGGTGTTGAGCAGCGTGACCTTGATCTCGCCGCGATAGCCGGCGTCCACGGTGCCGGGCGCGTTGACGATGGTGATGCCGTGTTTCACGGCGAGCCCGCTCCGGGGCACCACGAACGCGGCGTAACCGTCGGGCAGCGCGATGGCGACACCGGTTCCGACCAGGGCGCGTTCACCGGGGGCCAGGACGAGCGCCTCCGAGGAATGCAGATCTGCCCCGGCATCGCCTGGATGCGCGTAATTCGGGAGGACGGACGCGGTAATCAGGACTTCGACGCTTTCTGCCACGTGTCGAGGCTAGTGCAGAAGTCTGATCGAATAGAGCCATGCCTGAATATCGCGAAAAACTCTGGGCGTCACCTGCGCCTTACGTCGCCACAGCACTGGTCATCCCCGCGAGCATCCTCGTCTTCGCGCCGATTTCGATGCCGGCCGGAATCATCATCGCCGCCTGCCTGTATGCAGCCTGTGTCCTGACCCTGGTGCTCACCTCGCCCGTCGTCCAGGTGAAGGACGGGACGTTGACGGCCGGGAAGGCGAGGATCGCGACCGACCTGGTCGGCGCGGCCGCCGCGTTCGAGGGCGCGGAGGCGACGCTGGAGCGGGGGCGCCGGCTCGATGCCCGCGCGTGGCTGCTCATCCGTGGCTGGGTAGGCCCGGTCGTGCGCATTCCGATCGAGGACGCGACCGACCCCGCGCCGTACTGGCTGGTGTCGACCCGCCATCCACAGAAATTGGCCGCCGCGATCAATGGATCGCGACGGCCAGCATCAAGTGACTAAGCGCGCTTAGGCGTCGCACTCCAGGCAGACCGGACCGAGCTTGGTCTCGTGCGACATCTGCGAGCGGTGCTTCACGAGGAAGCACTCAACGCAGGTGAATTCGTCGGCCTGCGGAGGCAGGACGACGACATCGAGGTCGAGGTCGGACAGATCGGCGCCGGGAAGATCGAAACCACCGGGGTTGTCTGAGTCGTCGACATCCACGACTCCGGACATCTTGTCGGGTACGCGCTCCTTGAGGGCCTCAATCGACTCAGAGTCGTCTTCGGTCTTTCGCGGTGCGTCGTAATCGGTTGCCATACCCATCCATTTCTTTATCGCCGATAAACGAAATCGGCGGGCATAGTTTCCAACAATCCCGACGGAATAGCAAACTACGCGCCGTCCGTGTTCACCGGCACAGTCATCAACTTGCGGCACGCCCGGCGTATTCCCCGGAAAAGCGGTGATTGCATGGCAGTCTTGGCGACATCAGTGATCGCGAGAGGGCTTTCGAGATGCAGGAATTGAAAGTTATCGGAGTTGAGAACGGCGCGCTGCTTGCAGCAAGCGAGGATGGTGATCGTTTCCGGATCCCCATCGACGAGGTTCTCCAGTCCCGGCTTCGCCAAACCCAGACGGAGTCGACGTCTGGACCGAAGTTGTCCCCACGCGAGGTGCAGGCGCACATCCGCTCGGGCATGTCCGCCGAGGACGTCGCGGCCGTGACGGGAGCGCCCATCGACTTCGTTCGCCGCTTCGAGGGACCTGTCGTCGCCGAGCGTGAATACATCGTGTCCTGTGCGCTGAGCGTGCCCGTGCACACGGCCATCGACCCTGACCCGCTCGAGGGCGGCGCCAACTTCGGCAGCGTCATCCGGGAACGCCTCGCGTCGCTCGGTGCCACCAATGAGCGTTGGGCCAGTTGGAAAGAGCCGGGCGCCGGCTGGATCGTGAAGCTCGCCTTCACGGCGGACGACATCGACCACGATGCCCGCTGGGGCTTCGAACCGAAGAAGAACTCCCTCTCGCCCGTCGGCAACGAGGCCATCGCGCTTTCCCAGCAGGGCGAACTCAAGGGCGCACTCATCCCCCGCCTTCGCGCCGTCGGCGCGGAGACGAGCCTGGCCGACGTGTCCCGCTTCGACAGCGGAGCGTTCACGTTCAAGGAATCGCTGGCCGACGACCTGCTCGCCGACACCGCGCCGCTGCTGGACCCGATCCCCTACTCGCGCCCGGCCGGCACGACGGATGCCGTCTCCAAGGCCGCGATCAAGCGCGCCGCCGAGCCGCCCCAGAGCCTGAGCGAAACCGCCGACCTCCTCGAGTCCCTCCGTCGCCGGAGAGGCGAGCGGGAAGCCGCCGTGTTCGAGCACGACGAGGCCCCCGTGGTGCCCTCGCAGGGCATGCGACTGCTGGAGGCCCCGGCCCCGGCACCCGTCGTCGAGCCGGCCACCGATCCGTCCAGGAATGCCTGGTCGAACCAGGCCGCCACCGGTCAGCCCCGCAACACCGGCAGCCACGGCAAACGCGGCCGGGCCTCGATGCCCAGCTGGGACGAGATCGTCTTCGGCGCGCGCACGGACGACGACCTCGCCTGAACCCGGCAGCCCCGGGTGCCGGGCCGGGGTCAACCGGGATAGTCCAATTCCCGACGGGACCCTACGGGCACTGGCGGTGAACCGGCCAACGGAGTTATAGTTCTGTATCGAACATACGTTCGATTCGGGATGGTGATGAGGTGGTGCCCCGTGTCCAGGGTGGATGAACCGATCAGGGTCTGGACGAGCGCGGCCGGAGAACCGCAGCGGATGGTCTGGCGCGCGCGCCGGTTCCGGGTGACGGACACCCCGACGGCCCTCGTCGGGACCTGCGACTGGTGGCGACCGTTCTCGCCGCACGACTTCGGCATCGGGCATCCGCCGCTCCGGATCGCGGGCTGGCGCTTCCAGGCCACCGCCGACGACGGCGAAACCCACGTCTTCGACGTCGAGCACGGCGAGACCGACGCGGACTGGCAACTGCTGCGCACGTTCGACTAGTGTCCGGCATACTGATCCGATGGCACTGACCGCCTCCGCTCGGGACGTCGTCCGGCTGCGCCTGGTCCGGCACGGCCTCGGCCCGGTCACCGGCGGCTCGCCGGACGGGCCTGTCGAGGTCGTCGAGCGACTCCTCGCCCTGCAGGCGCAGGATTTCACGGCCGCCCGGTGGGCCGTCGGCGTTCGGGCGCCCGGATCATCCGCCGACGACGTGCGCCGGGCGATCGACGACGCAGAGATCGTGCGGTCCTGGCCGATGCGCGGCACCCTCCATTTCGTGCCGGCGGCAGACCTGGGCTGGATGCTCGGCGTGACGGCCCCGAGGGTGCTGGCCGGGATGAGAACCCGCCGCGGCCAGCTCGACCTGGATGAGGCGACCCTCGAACGGGCGAGAGGCGCTGCCCTTTCCTCCCTCGCCGAGGGTCGACAGCTCTCCCGGGCCGGCTTCCTCGCCGCCCTCGAGGCGGCCGGGATCAGTACGGCGGGCCAGCGCGGCTACCACCTGATCGCCCACCTCGCCCTGACCGGCACGATCTGCTGGGGCCGGCAGGTCGGCTCGCAGCAGCAGCTGGTGCTGCTGGACGGGTGGGTGCGCGCGCCACGGCGGCTGGAGCGCGAGGAGGCCCTGGGCGAGTTCGTGCTGCGCTATTTCTCCGGCCATGGGCCGGCCACCGTGCAGGACTTCGTCTGGTGGTCCCAGCTCACCGTCGCCGACGCCCGGGTCGGCCTCGATGTCGCTCGCGACCGGTTGACCGAGCTGCAGGTGGAGGGCATCGCGCATTACTGGGCCGCTGCGGCCGACACCGGCGAGACCGGGCGCCCACCGAAGCAACGCACACCGGTGCTCGCGCTTCCCGGCTTCGACGAATACCTGCTCGGCTATCGCAACCGCGGATTCGCGGTGGCCGACGCCGACTTCCCGCGCGTCGTGCCCGGCAAGAACGGGATCTTCCTGCCCCTCGTGCTCGTGAACGGCCGGGTGGCCGGCACCTGGCGCCGGAAGTCCGGCCCGTCCGGAAGCCCGGGCTACGAGGCCATGGCGTTCACCGGCCTGACTGAGCGTCAGCGCACCGGGTTTGACCGGGCAGTCCAGGACTACACCCGCTTCTTCCAGCCTCACGGCGCCCCGGCAGCCGCCGGGCAGGGCGAACCTCGGGAACACGTCGAACGGCCCGGACTGCCCGAGGGCCCGCTCGCGCTACCCTGAGCAAGTGAGACTAACGGCCCGCCTGCAATCCACGAGCCGGATCCCGCTCCTCCAGGCCGTGAAGACCTCCGTTGCCGTCGGGCTGGGCTGGCTGCTCTCGCAGTTCCTGCTCCAGACCGACCTGCCCATCTTCGCCGCCATCGCGGCGCTGCTGGTCGTGCAGCCCAACATCAACCAGACCCTGGGCCGGGCGGTCGAACGCAGCCTCGGGGTCATCGGCGGCGTGCTCATCGCCTATGCGGTCGGCATCGCGTTCGGTCAGTCCAGCTGGATCGTGCTGCTCGCCATCGTCTTCTGCATCATGCTGGCCTGGGCGCTGCGCCTCGCCCCCAGTTCGGCAAGCCAGATCCCGATCAGCGCGATGCTCGTGCTCTCGATCGGGGCGACGACCCCCGAATACGCGCGTGACCGCATCCTGGAGACGATCATCGGGGCGGCCGTCGCGCTCGTCGTCAACGCGCTGATAGTGCCGCCCGTGCTGCTCGCGCCGGCGCATGACGCCGTGGTGCGGCTCGCCCTCGAGGTCGCCGACACCCTCGACCGCATTGTCGACGCCCTCCGTTTTCCGCAGCAGGCCGGCCAGATCGAAGAGATGATGATCAAGGCGCGGCTGCTGCGCCCGATGCTGAGCAAGGCCGAGAAGGCGATCAAGCAGGCCGAGGAGAGCCTCACGCTCAATCCCCGGCACGGGATGCACCGGCGCCTGCTCGACATCGACGAGGAGTTCTACAACCGGCTGATCTCCCTGGTCACCCGCACCATCGGCATGACCAGGTCGCTCAGGGACCACTACGACCACTCGCTCCACCTCGAGCCGACAGTGCTGGCGATCACCGTGGAGCTCAGCCGGGCCGCCCATGACCTGCGGCTGCTGGCGTCGGAGGTCGACCATCCCGACCGTGAGAAGGTGTCCCTGCCCGTGGAGCCGCCGGCACTGACGGCTCCGCTGATCATCGCGACACCGCATCCGCAGCACTGGATTCTGATCGGCTCACTGATGGAAGACCTCCGCCGGGTGCGCGAGGAGATCAAGGGCGACTAGGTTCGAGGCTGCGGTGGCGGTGACGGTGGCGACAGGGGCACAACGAAGGGGCCCCGCCGTAGCGGAGCCCCTGTCGGAAGTGCCTGTTACGCCTGGTTCAGCGCAGCCTGGAGTTCAAGGGTGATGGTGACCTTCTCGCCGAGGAGCAGGCCGCCGGTCTCGAGGGCCGCGTTGTACTCGAGGCCGAAGTCTGCACGGGTGACCTCCGTCTTGGCGGTCGCGCCGGCCTTGTAGTTGCCGTAGGGGTCCATGCCGAAGCCGCCGAACTCGAAATCGAAGGTGACCGGCTTGGTGACGCCCTTGATGGTGAGGTCGCCGTCGACGAGGAAGTCGCCCTTGACGCTGCGTACACCGGTGGAGACGAAGTTGATGCTGGGGAAAGTCTCGGCGTCGAAGAAATCGCCGGTACGGAGGTGACCGTCGCGGTTGGCCTCGTTGGTGTTGATCGAGGCGACCTCGGCGGTGGCGCTGACAGTGCTGTCGAGCGGGTTCTCTGCGGTCACGAAGGTCGCGTCGAACTTCTCGAACTTGCCCTTGACCTTGCTGATCATCAGGTGACGGATGCTGAAGCCGACCTCGCTGTGGGTCGGGTCGATGGTCCAGGTCCCGGCCTTGTAGCCGGGGATGTTCGTGATGGTGTCAGTCATGGGTTCTCCTCGAGTCTCAGGCGGTGGATTGTCGCCGTCAATTACATGCAATTGCATAGGATCCCGGTTTATTCCGAATCCGCGGTTATTTCTTTCGGACCGCCTCGCTATCGGAGCAGCCGGCGGCAATCCACGCCGCACGGTTCTCCGTGCGCCGAGCGCACCGCGAGCCCCCGGCGCACCACGAGCAGCCGGTAGGCCGCGTCGTCGATCTGAGCCTCCGTGATCCGCCCGGATTCGACGGCACCGGCGATTCCGTTAATCAGGGCCGGAATGACCATCCCGACCCGCGCAGGGTCGGCAGGCGTGACGTAGAGCAGCATGGTGTTGCCGGCGGCGATCGCCGCGATCGCGTTCTCGGTCGGGTCGGCGTACTCGGCAAGCCCCGTGTCCTGAAGCATCAGCAGGTCGTCGGTGATCGCAATTCCGGTGAATCCGAGCGTGCGGCGCAGGATCGTGTGCCAGGCCGGGGAGAGACTGGCCGGCCGGGCATCAACGGCCGGATAGGCCAGATGCCCGAACATGACCACCTGCGCGCCGGCTGTTATCCCGGCCCTGAACGGCGGTGCCACCTGGCTGAGCCAGTCCCGATAGCCCAGCCCGGTCGACGGGATGCTCCGGTGCGAGTCCCCCGGTGCCGCCCCGTGCCCCGGGAAATGCTTGAGGGTGCTCAGCACCCGGCCACGTTCGCCGGCGACGGCTGCGGCCACGCGCACGGATGCCGCGGAAGGGTCCGTGCCGAGCACGCGGCCGTACAGGAACGAGTTCGGATCGGCGGTGACATCGGCGACGATTCCGAAGTTGACGCTGATCCCGGCCGACTCAAGCAGGGCGCCGCGACTGCGGAAGGCGTCCTCGGTGGCCTGCACCGGCTGGGGACGCAGAGCCTCCGCACCCGGGGCCTCGTCATTCCGCAGCCGGTCCACCTCGCCGCCCTCCTGGTCGATCCCGATCACGAGGGGAAGCGCGGCGTCGGAGCTCAGCGCCGAGGTCAACGCGCCGAGGTCCTCCGGTGCGGGCGGCACGTTGTCGCCCATCAGGATGAGCCCGCCGAGGCCGTTGTCGGCGGCGAAGGAGCCGAGCGCGGCGGCATCCGTTCCCGGCTGGTGAAGCATCAGCAGGCTGGAGATCTTCTCGGTCAGGGTCATGACGGACAGGCGCCGCCGAGCGTCGGCAGCGAGCGGGTCGACCGGGGCGCTGGTGCGGGCCGGCGCGGCCTGCGCGTGGGTCCCGGTGCCCCCGGAGGGCGAGACCGGCGAGCAGCCGGCCAGCGCCATCGACAGGGCGACAGCGGCTGCCACAGCGGCGGCGAGCGCCGCGCTCCCGGATGGGCGGCCATGTCGTCCTCCACCGGTGATCATCGGTCAAGGTTAGCCCCGCGAGCCGGCGCGGGCACCCGGTCCCACGACGCGGCCGAGTCGCACTACACTCGGCATTCACAACGGGAGGCACCCGACGGGAGGAACCAGTGGCACGTCGCGACCTGGGCATGCGGGACATCGCCGGCGAAGGCGCGCTCATCGCCGCCGGCGGACGGTCCATCCTGCTGCAGATCGCGAATCCGGCCATCGGGCACGGCGTCGCGCACCACAGCGATTTCGCTTCGCGGCCCCTCGACCGGCTGCGCGGCACACTGACCTACGTCTACGCCGTGGTCTTCGGCACCCCGGCAGAGGCGGCGAGCGCCAGCCGGCGGGTCAACCGCGCTCACGGCCCGGTCGTCGGCGAGGCCGCTGATGGAGCCCCGGCCTACAGCGCGTTCACCCCGGAATTGCAGCTCTGGGTGGCGGCGACCCTGTACGACTCTGCCATCACGATGCGCGAACTGGTCTTCGGGCCGCTGGAAGACGACGTCGCCGACGCCCTCTACCTGGACTACGCCGTTCTCGGAACGGCGCTCCAGGTGCCGGCCGACCTCTGGCCGGTCGATCGCGCGGCGTTCGCCGGGTATTTCCGGGACCGGGTCGCCGAACTTCGCACCGATGCCACCACTCGGGCCGTGGCGAATGAGCTCCTGCACCCGCAGGCCGGACCGGTCTGGCTGCGGATGCTGATGCCGCTGGGCCGTCTCCTCACCGTGGGGCTGCTCCCGGCGCGCGTGCGGGAGCTGTTCGAGCTCGACTGGTCACCGCGGTCGCAGCGGCGGTTCGACCGGCTGCTGGCCATCACGGCAGTGGTCTACCCGCTCCTGCCGATGCGGCTTCGCCATTGGCCGAAGAACCACTACCTGCGCGCGGTGCGCCAGTCCATGGCTGAGCCGGCGGTAGTCTGAAGCCTCCCGAACTGAGGACCACAATGACGCAGCCGCTGGTATGAGCGAGCACTCCCCATCGCCCGCGCCCGCCGGCCTCGACGCGATCGACCGGCGAATAGTCGCCGAACTGAGCAGGGACGCGCGCCTGTCGATGCGCCAGGTCGCCGCCCTCGTGCACATCTCCCGCACGGCGGCCCACACTCGGGTGCAGAACCTCGTGCGCCACGGGGTCATCACCGGCTTCGGTGCCCAGATCGATCCGCGCGCCCTCGGCCTGCACGTGTCCGCCCTGGTCGTGGTCAAGATCGGCGACGTCTCCTGGACGGATATCGCGTCCCGGCTCAGCAAGCTGCCCTTCGTCGAGAAGGCCCAGGCGGTCAGCGGGGACATCGACATCATCCTCACGGTCAGCGCGCCCGACCACGAGCAGCTCAGCCAGGCCATCCTGCGCGACATCCACAGTATGCCCGGCGTCATCTCCACCCGGTCCCACCTGATTCTGGAGGAGATCGCCGGTCACGCGCCCGCCGAAGCGCCGGACATCTGGCACTGAATCCGAGTTGGTTATCGGACGTTTGGCACGGCGACGGGCCTGTTCGAGCCAATCGTTCACATCCGTCGCCGCGGTGTCGTGGCCTGCCGACGGATGCCCCACGATTGCGTCATGAGCCTCAATGTCGAGAGCCCGGTCGTGTCCACCGCGTCGGCGCCGCAGCCCCTCCGCCTGATCGATGACACCGGGCATGCCGTGACGGACGACGCGGGAGGTTTCACCCTCCCCGACCCGGTCACGCTGCTCGGCCTGTACCGCCAGATGGTGGTGGCACGCCGGTTCGACGTGCAGGTCACCGCCCTCACCCGGCAGGGCCGTCTGGCCACCTACCCGTCGGCCCTCGGCCAGGAGGCCTGCGAGATCGCGGCCGTCGCGTCACTCGATCCGGGCGACTGGCTGTTCCCCACCTACCGGGACAGCATCGCCCTGCTCACCCGAGGCGTGAAGCCCGAACACATCCTCGCCTCGTTCCGCGGCGAGTGGCACAGCGGCTACGACCAGTACGAGCACCGGATCGCGCCGCAGGCCACCCCGCTCGCCACCCAGGCGCTGCACGCCGTCGGCCTGGCCACCGCGTCCAAACTCAAACGGGACAGCACCGTCGCCCTCACCCTGCTCGGTGACGGCGCCACGAGCGAGGGCGACGCGCACGAGGCGTTCAACTTCGCCGCCGTCTGGCAGGCGCCGGTCGTGTTCGTGGTGCAGAACAACCAGTTCGCGATCAGCGTGCCACTCGACAAGCAGATGCGCTGCCGCACCATCGCCGACAAGGCCATCGGCTACGGCATGCCCGGCTTCTACGTCGACGGCAATGACGTCGCCGCGATGTACGCGGTCACCTCCGCGGCCGTCGACCGTGCCCGCACGGGGGGCGGGCCGACCCTGGTCGAGGGGCTGACCTACCGGATGGAGGCGCACACGAACTCAGACGACCCGAGCCGGTACCGCACGGCGGGCGACGTCGACGTCTGGCGGCGTCGCGACCCGATCGAACGACTGGAGACCTATCTGGTGTCGATCGGCGCCCTGAGCGACCGGGAGCGGGCCGGCATCCGTGACGAAGCCGAGGACCTCGCCGCGGCCACCCGGGACTGCATGACGCTGCCCGTGCAGGCGGACCCGCTCGAGCTGTTCGATCACGTCTATGCCACCCCGCGGCCCGCTCTCGCCGAACAGCGCGCCTTCCTGGCCGCCGAGCTGGCCGAACACGCTGCGCTCGCCGGGCACACCGCGCCCCCGCCCGTTTCCACCCCGTCAGGAGCCCCCGCATGACGCTGCAGAGCACGGCCCCGCACGTCGGTGCCCGCCCACCGGCCACCCTCACCATGGCCGCCGCCCTCAACGCGGCCATCCAGGACTCGATGCGGGACGACCCGACCGTGGTGCTGTTCGGGGAGGACGTCGGTCCCCTCGGCGGCGTCTTCCGGGTCACCGACGGGCTATATGCCGAGTTCGGCGAGACCCGGGTGAGCGATTCCCCGCTGGCCGAGTCCGGCATCGTCGGCACCGCGATCGGCATGGCCATCTACGGGTTGCGCCCGGTGGTGGAGATGCAGTTCGACGCGTTCAGCTATCCCGCGTTCGAGCAGATCGTGTCGCATCTGGCCAAGATGCGCAATCGCACCCGGGGCCGGATCTCCCTCCCCATCGTCATCCGCATCCCCTACGCCGGCGACATCGGCGGGGTGGAACACCACTCCGACTCGTCCGAGGCCTACTGGTGCGCCACTCCCGGCCTGACGGTCGTGTCGCCGTCCAACCCGGCGGACGCGTATTCGATGCTGCGCGAGGCCATCGCCAGCGACGACCCGGTGATCTTCATGGAACCCAAGAGCCGGTACTGGATGAAGGAGCAGCTCACCCTGCCCGTGCAGACCGCACCGATGAACACCGCCGTCGTGCTCCGGGAGGGCACCGACGTCACGCTCATCGCCTACGGCCCCACGGTGAAGACCGCCCTGGCCACCGCGGAACTGGCGATGGAGGAGGGACTGTCGATCGAGGTCATCGACCTGCGCAGCCTGTCACCGTTCGACGACGAGACCGTCGGCGCGTCCCTGCGCAAGACGAGCCGGGCCGCGGTCGTGCACGAGGCCGCTCAGTTCGGCGGGTACGGCGCGGAGGTCGCGGCACGGCTCACCGAACGCAATTTCTTCCACCTCGCCGCGCCCATCCTGCGGATCACCGGATTCGACATCCCCTACCCGTCGCCCAAACTCGAGGAGTACTTCCTGCCGACCCCCGACCGGATCCTCGCCGCACTCGGCACCTGGGAGTGGTCATGATGACGAACGACTTCATCCTGCCTGACCTCGGCGAAGGGCTGACCGAGGCGGAGATCGTCTCCTGGCTGGTGAGCGTCGGCGACACCATCGCGATCGACCAGCCCGTGGTCGAGGTCGAATCCGCCAAGTCGATCGTCGAACTGCCGTCACCGTTCGGCGGCGTGGTGAAGGCGCTCTTCGGCGAGGCCGGCCAGGTGATCCACTCCGGCCAGGTGCTGCTGAGCGTGACGGATGCCGGGGCGCCGCCCACGGAGAGCACGCTGTCGGGGTCCGCGCCCGCGGCTACGCCCGGGGCCGCGCCGGCCCCCGCACTCGCGGCGTCGGCGCCCGCGGCGTCGGCGTCCGCGGCGTCGGCGTCCGCGGCGTCGGC
>NZ_SOFM01000024.1:0-63101 GCF_004402705.1 Cryobacterium mannosilyticum
CACAGCGCCCGATCGCCCGCGCCGACACCAGCCCATCGACATCCGACATGGGACTGAGCGCTGGCCTCGATCGCCAGCCTCCAATAATCAACACGCTCGCCCGCGGTCGCGGGCTGCCGAATCCGGCGCGGCCCCAGGGCCGGCATCGGCCCGGCGAAACCGGCGGCCAGCCAGCTATGGGAGAATTGCCAGACCATGTCACCGAGACCCCTCACCGCGCTTGAACCGGCCGCAACACCTCCCGAGTTCATCCGTAACTTTTGCATCATTGCCCACATCGACCACGGAAAGTCGACGCTGGCCGACCGGATGCTGCAGATCACCGGGGTCGTCGACGACCGGGCGATGCGCGCCCAGTACCTGGACCGGATGGATATCGAGCGCGAGCGCGGCATCACCATCAAGAGCCAGGCCGTGCGGATGCCGTGGGAACTCGACGGACAGACCTACGCCCTGAACATGATCGACACCCCCGGCCACGTCGACTTCACCTACGAGGTCTCCCGTAGTCTGGCCGCCTGCGAGGGTGCCATCCTGCTCGTCGACGCCGCCCAGGGCATCGAAGCCCAGACCCTCGCCAACCTCTACCTGGCGCTCGAGAACGACCTCACGATCATCCCCGTGCTCAACAAGATCGACCTGCCGGCGGCCGACCCCGACAAGTACGCGAAGGAACTGGCCAGCCTCATCGGCGGCAGCCCCGACGACGTGCTGCGCGTCTCCGGCAAGACCGGCGTCGGCGTCGCCGAACTGCTCGACCGGGCGACCCGGTTGATCCCGGCGCCGGTCGGCGATCCGGCCGCCCCCGCCCGCGCCATGATCTTCGACTCGGTCTACGACAGCTACCGCGGCGTCGTCACCTACGTGCGCATGATCGACGGCAAGCTGAACCCGCGCGAGAAGATCCAGATGATGTCCACCCGGGCAACCCACGAGATCCTCGAGATCGGCGTGACCAGCCCGGAACCCACCGTGAGCAAGGGACTCGGCGTCGGCGAGGTCGGCTACCTGATCACCGGGGTCAAGGAC
This sequence comes from Cryobacterium mannosilyticum, assembly GCF_004402705.1. Taxonomy (NCBI): domain Bacteria; kingdom Bacillati; phylum Actinomycetota; class Actinomycetes; order Micrococcales; family Microbacteriaceae; genus Cryobacterium; species Cryobacterium mannosilyticum. The sequence goes on from NZ_SOFM01000024.1 coordinate 1,030, forward strand.
GTGCGCCAGTCGAAGGTGGGCGACACCGTCACCACCGCCCTGCGTCCCGCCACCGTGGCCCTGCCCGGCTACACCGAGCCCAAGCCGATGGTGTTCTCCGGCCTGTACCCGATCGACGGCAGCGACTACCCGGCCCTCCGCGAGGCCCTCGACAAGCTCAAGCTGTCGGATGCCTCCCTCGTCTACGAGCCGGAGACATCCGTCGCCCTCGGCTTCGGTTTCCGCTGCGGCTTCCTCGGCCTGCTGCACCTGGAGATCATCACCGAACGCCTCGACCGTGAGTTCGGGCTCGACCTGATCACCACCGCGCCCAGCGTGATCTACGAGGTCACCACCGACGACAAGAAGACCGTCACGGTCACCAACCCGAGCGAGTTCCCCAACGGCAAGATCGCGAAGGTCGAGGAACCGATCGTCAAGGCCGCGATCCTCGCGCCCAAGGACTACGTCGGCGTGATCATGGAACTCTGCCAGAGCCGCCGCGGCACCCTGCTCGGCATGGACTACCTCGGTGAGGACCGGGTCGAGATCCGCTACACGATGCCGCTCGGCGAGATCGTCTTCGACTTCTTCGACAACCTCAAGAGCCGCACCGCCGGCTACGGGTCGCTCGACTACGAGCCGATCGGCTCCCAGGAGGCCGACCTGGTCAAGGTCGACATCCTGCTCCAGGGCGAGCAGGTCGACGCGTTCAGCGCGATCGTGCACCGTGACAAGGCCTACGATTACGGCGTGCTGATGACGGGCAGGCTGCGCAAGCTCATCCCGCGCCAGCAGTTTGACGTGCCGATCCAGGCCGCGATCGGCGCCCGCATCATCGCCCGCGAGTCGATCAGCGCCATCCGCAAGGACGTCCTGGCCAAGTGCTACGGCGGCGACATCTCCCGCAAGCGCAAGCTGCTGGAGAAGCAGAAAGAGGGCAAGAAGCGCATGAAGATGGTCGGCCGGGTCGAGGTTCCCCAGGAGGCCTTCATCGCCGCGCTCTCCGGCGACGAGCCGCCCAAGAAAGAGAAGAAGTAACCGGATGCGACGCGCCACCTTCACCGACACGGCCGTGAGCTACGCGGCCATCGGAGGCACCCTCGCCCCCGACCTTCTCCGCTACCCGCCGAACGGCTACCGGCCGATCGAGCGCACGGTACGCCTCGGCAGCGGGGAGGAGCGCTTCCAGCTGGCCTCCAAGTCGCTGATGACCTGGGGTGTGCAGCGGGGGAGCGGGATGACCGTGACCGACCTGCTGAGCAGCACCGGAGAGCAGTACACCGGCCTCGTCTTCAACGCCGACGGCCAGGCCGCCAGGGACCAGAAGAGCGCGGCGAACGAGGCGACGTTCGGCGACGACGGCACCCCGTACATCGTCAACGGCATGTCAGCGCACCTGTCCGTCAAGGTCGGCCCGTTCACCATCGACGCCCCCGTGCGGGTCGTCTACGTGATCGACGAGCCCGACCGGGTCGGCTTCGCCTACGGCACCATGGTCGGGCACCCGGCCAGCGGCGAGGAATCCTTCATCGTCGACAAGCGGGACGACGACTCGGTCTGGCTGACCATCCGCGCCTTCTCCCGGCCGAGCACCTGGCGCTACCGGCTCGGCTGGCCCGTCGCTCGGTTGCAGCAGGCGAAGTTCACGAAACGCTACCTGCGCGCGCTGCACCCGCTCGGCGCGGCCTAACCCGATGGGCAGCGCCCTTCCCCTCGGTGACCCTGCACCCCGCGACGGTCTGCTGCCTGAGTCGGCGGCGGCCGGCGCTGCCGGACGTGACTTCGGCGTCTACCTGCACGTGCCGTTCTGCCGGGTGCGCTGCGGTTACTGCGACTTCAACACGTACACGGCCACCGAACTGCGCGGGGCGTCCCAGCACGACTACGCCGGCCAGGCGATCACCGAGGTCGAGGCGGCCGGGCGCATCCTGGACGCGTCAGGGATGCCCGCCCGTGAGGCGGCCACCGTCTTCTTCGGCGGCGGCACGCCGACCCTGCTGCCGGCCGACGACCTGATCCGGATGCTGGACTCCGTGCGCAGCACCTGGGGTCTCGCAGCAGGCGCCGAGGTCACCACCGAGGCGAACCCCGACTCCGTCGACGCGGCCTACCTCGCCCGGCTGGCCGCCGCGGGATTCACCCGGGTCTCGTTCGGCATGCAGTCGGCCGTTCCGCGCGTGCTGGCCACCCTCGAGCGCACGCACGACCCGGAGAAGGTGCCGCTCGTCGTGCAGTGGGCCCGTGACGCCGGACTCGACGTGAGCGTCGACCTGATCTACGGCACGCCGGGGGAGACGCTCGCCGACTGGCGGGCGAGCCTCGAGCAGGCCATCGGCCTGGCGCCGACCCACATCAGCGCGTATTCGCTGATCGTCGAGGAGGGCACCAAGCTCGCCCGGCAGATCAAGCGCGGCGAGCTCGTTCCGGTCGACGAAGACCAGCAGGCCGAGTTCTACGAACTCGCCGACGAGCTGCTCGCCGACGCCGGTTACGGCTGGTACGAGGTCAGCAACTGGGCGACGGATGAGGCCCACCGGTCCCGGCACAACCTCGCCTATTGGACCAGCCAGGACTGGTGGGGCGTCGGACCCGGCGCGCACAGCCACGTCGGCGGGGTGCGCTGGTGGAACGTCAAGCATCCGTCGGCGTACGCCGACCGGATCCTCGCCGGGGACTCCCCGGCGGCCGGCCGGGAGACCCTCGACGCAGCCACCCGGGAGGTCGAGCGCGTGCTGCTGCTCACCCGGATCCGGGAAGGCATCCCGATCGCTTCGCTCTCCGTGCCGGGCCGCCACGAGGTCGCCGGGCTGATCGCGGATGGGCTCATCGACGCGAAAGCCGCCCTGTCCGGGTCGATTGAACTGACTCGGAGAGGACGGCTGCTCGCGGATGCGGTCGTGCGCCGGTTGCTGACCGACTGACCGGTGTTCGAGCCTGCTCCGACCTAGCTGATGAACTTGATGGTGAGCGGGTACGTGTAGTACTCGCCCTTGTTGGCGGCCAGGGCCGCCATGATCCCGAACACGATCGTGAGGATCCACGCGGCGAACAGCACAAGGAAGCCGACCAGGACCAGGGTCAGGATTCCACCGACGATATAAGCGATGAGAAGCGTGATCTGGAAGTTCAGCGCCGTCGCGGTGTGCGCACGGATGAACGGTCCGCGGTCCTTGAGTACCAGGTAGCCGATCAGCGCCGGCAGGAAGCCGAACAGGATTCCACCGATGTGGATCAGGGTGGCCCAGAGTTTCTCATCGGACGGATTCATGGGGGTCGGCGCCTGGTAAGGGCTGGCCGGTGGGGGCATGGCGGACATTCGAACTCCTTCTATCAGTGACGGTCGACGGGCGTCGGCTGGACTACTTGATCAGGCGGAGGGCGAACGGGTACTGGTAGTGCTGACCGTCCTTTGCCTTCAGGAAGCCCATGATCGAGAAGATCACTCCGACGACCCACAGCACCCACGCTAGTCCTGCGAGGACTCCGCCGATGCCGAACGTGACCATCGCGATGAAGGTCGCGAGGATGTTGACGGCGACATAACCGATCAACAGGGTGATCTGGAAGTTCAGTGCCTCCTTCGCCTCCACCGCCGTGAACCGGCCGCGGTCCTTGAACACGAGCCAGATGATCAGCGACGGCAGGAAACCGAGCACTCCGCCGAGGTGGGCGAAGGACGCCCACTGGCGGTCATCGACGTCGGAGAGCGGTGCCGCGGCCACCGGGGCGGAGGCTGCCGGCTGGTACGGAGCTTGCGGGGGCCGTTGGCCCAGGTTCGGGTCTTCGGGGGTGTGACCGGTGGAATCGCTCATGATCGTGCCTTTCAGCGCACAGGGAGAGGTGCATTACATGCCTAAGCTACTGCGCCTATTCCTCACGGGGCAATGGGACGCGCCCAGCGGCTGGCGGTATGATTGGCAGTCAAACACCCCGAGTGCCAGCCGAGACCGGCGCTCGCGACCGACTGAGGAGGCGATTCGCATGGTGTCAGATCGCAGTCTCGAAGTTCTGCGCGTGATCGTGCAGGACTATGTCGCGTCGAGGGAGCCCGTCGGGTCCAAGTCCATCGTCGACCGCCACTCCTTCGGGGTCTCCGCGGCCACCATCCGCAACGACATGGCCATCCTTGAGGAAGAGGAGCTGATCGCGGCCCCGCACACCTCCTCCGGCCGGATTCCCACCGACAAGGGCTACCGGGTGTTCGTCGACCATCTCGCCGACCTGCGTCCCCTCTCCGTCGCACAGCGCCAGGCCATTGAGACGTTCCTCGGCCAGTCCGCCGACCTCGACGAGGTGCTGTCCCGCAGCGTGCGGCTTCTGTCCCAGCTCACCCACCAGGTCGCGCTCGTGCAATACCCGTCGCTGTCCCGGGCCAGGGTGCGGCACATCGAACTCGTGCCTCTCTCCGACACCCGGCTCCTCTCCATCCTGATCACCGACGCGGGCCGGGTCGAGCAGCGCGTGATCGAGCTGCCTCGCCCGCTCGACGAACCCGTCCTGGTCGACCTCCGGGCCCGGCTCAACGCCGCGGTCATCGGCCTGAGCATGACCGAGGCCGCGGCGGCGCTGGTCGCGACCGACCTCGCGGGTGCCTCCGGCCCCGGCCCCGCGCCGCAACAGGAGGCCGTCGACCTGATCAGGGACACCCTCCGCAACCAGATCGGCGCCAATCGGCAGGACCGGCTCGTGATGGCCGGGGCGGCGAACCTGGTCAGAACAGAGGAAGACTTCACCGGGAGCATCTACCCGGTGCTCGAGGCCATCGAGGAGCAGGTCGTGCTGCTGCGCCTCTTCGGCGAAATGGCCACCGACCAGCACGGCGTATCGGTGAGCATCGGCCGCGAGAACGCGCCGTTCGGCCTGGCCGAGACCTCCGTGCTCACGAGCGGTTATTCCTCACAGGGCGGGGACCTCGCCCGGCTGGGCGTGCTCGGCCCGACCCGGATGGACTACTCGAACAACATGGCCGCCGTGCGCGCCGTCGCCCGCTACCTGTCCCGCATCCTCGAATAAGCCCCAGATCGAATAAGCCCAGACTCCACACCGAACACACCCACAGATCCAAACCCGAACAGACCTAGGAGAGCCAGCTTTGGCTGACCATTACGAAGTACTCGGTGTCGCCCGCGACGCCACGACCGATGAAATCAAGAAGGCCTACCGGCGCCTCGCCCGGCAGCTGCACCCCGACGTGAACCCCGGTGCGGATGCGTCGGAGCGGTTCAAGTCGGTCACCCACGCCTACGACGTGCTCAGCGACGCGAAACAGCGCGACAACTACGACCGCGGTGGCAACGGCCGCTCCGGCGGAGGGTTCGACGCGGGCAACTTCGGCAACTTCGGCGACATCTTCGAGACCTTCTTCGGCGGCGGCGGCACCAGCCGCGGCCCCAAGTCCCGCCGCGACCGCGGCCAGGACGCACTGATCCGGGTCGAGCTCGACCTCGACGAGATCATCTTCGGCACCCACCGCGACCTCGAGGTCGACACGGCGGTCCTCTGCGCGAGCTGCAGCGGCACCTGCTGCCAGCCGGGAACCGCGCCGGTCACCTGCGACATCTGTCACGGCACCGGCAGCATCCAGCGGGCCGTGCGTTCGCTGCTCGGCAACGTGATGACCTCGAGCCCCTGCGGCTCCTGCCGCGGCTACGGCACCATCATCGCCACCCCGTGCGTCACCTGCCAGGGCCAGGGGCGCGTGCGCGCCCGTCGCACCGTCCCGGTCGACATCCCGGCCGGCGTCGACACCGGCCTGCGCCTGCAGATGCCCGGCAGCGGTGAGGCCGGTCCGGCCGGCGGGCCGAACGGTGACCTGTACCTCGAGATGAAGGTGCGCCACCACGACGTCTTCAGTCGCGACGGCGACGACCTGCTCGCCACCCTCGAGGTGCCGATGACGGACGCGATCCTCGGCACCACCGCCACCGTCAAGGCCCTCGACGGCGACATCGAGGTGGAGGTGCGGGCCGGCGTGCAGAGCGCGGAGGTCATCACCATCAAGGAACGCGGCGTCACCCGGCTGCGCGGCAACGGGCGCGGCGACCTCAAGATCGGCGTGCACGTCGCCACCCCCACCAAGCTCGACCACAAGGAGCGGGAGCTGATCGAAGCGTTCGCCGCCCGGCACAAGTCCCCGGCGCCCACGCTCAGCGCGGTGCAGCAGGGACTCTTCTCAAAGCTTCGCGACCGGTTCCGCGGCTAGAAGACCGTGGCGCATTTCTTCATCGACGATTCCCTGCGCGCCGGCTCGGCCGTGCCGGGCAGCGTCCTCTCCATCGACGGCGCCGAGGCGAGGCACGCCGTCACGGTGAGCCGGGTCAAGCCGGGCGAGCGGCTTCGGATCGGGAACGGCGCCGGCCTGATGCTCGACGTCACCGTGACGGGCGTCGACGGGGGCCGGCTCACCTTCCGGGTCGATGAGGCCGACGTCGTCGAACCCGGCACGCCGCGGATCCTGCTCGTGCAGGCCCTGGCCAAGGGCGACCGCGACGAGATGGCCGTGCAGGCCGCGACCGAACTCGGCATCGACGGCGTCCTCCCGTGGGCCGCGTCCCGGTCGGTCGCCCGCTGGGAGGGCCCCAAGGTCGCGAAGGGCCAGGCTCGCTGGGCGAGCATCGTCCGGGAAGCATCCAAACAGTCGATCAGGGCGTGGCTGCCGGAGGTGGCCGGGCTGACGAGCACCCGGCAACTGGCCGCCCTGGCGGGAAGCACCCGGATGCTCCTGCTCGAGCCGACCGCGGAGCTCCGGCTCACCGAAATCGCCGCCCCCACCGACGACCGGGACATCCTGCTCGTCGTCGGGCCCGAGGGCGGCATCTCGACGGCCGAACTGGACCAGCTCGAACAGGCCGGGGCCACCCGGGTGCGCCTGGGCGAGACCGTGCTGCGCACCTCGACCGCCGGACCGGCGGCCCTCGCCATCCTCAACGCAACCCTCGGCCGCTGGTAGCGCCGCTTAAGATAGAGCTATGACTTCCACCGGCCAGGAACCGTCCCTCTTCAGCCGCATCGCCGCGCGCGAAATCCCGGCGACTATCGTCGCCGAAACCGACCGGATCATCGCCTTCGAGGACATCGCCCCGCAGGCGCCGGTGCACGTCGTGATCACCACCAGGACCCAGCAGTACCGCAACGTGGTCGAGCTCGCGGCCGGGGATCCCGGGCTGCTGGCGGAGCTCGTCGCGGTCGCGGCCGGGATCGCGGCCGAGCGCTCGAACGGCCAGTTCCGACTGGTCTTCAACACCGGCCAGGCCGCCGGCCAAACCGTGTTCCACGTGCACGCCCACCTGCTCGCGCAGCCCGGACCCGGTTCGCCGGCCGGGGACGACTCGCTCGGGGAGGGCTCCCTTGCGTTCCGCTGACACCGGCGACGACGCCGGGAACCCGGCCGGGAACCAGGCCGAGAACCAGGTCGAGGAGCGGGTGTCGGTCGACGGCATCGCCATGGTCCGCCTCCTCGGCGCCCAGGACCGTCTCCTCAGCACCATCGAACGGGAGCACCCCGGTGTCTCGGTGCACGTGCGCGGCAACGAGATCACCCTGACCGGGCAGGCCGGCGAGGTCGCGGCCGCCCGCCGGCTGATCGATGAGCTGCTGCTGATGATCCGCGGCGGGCGCGACCTCGCCGAGGCCGAGGTGACCTCGTCGTCGCGGATGCTCGGCGCCGACAGTTCGACCAGCCCGTCCGAACGCCTCGGCCCGGCCATCCTCTCCTCCCGGGGAAAGAGCATCCGCGCCAAGACGCTCGGCCAGAAGGACTACGTCGACGCCATCGACACCGCGACGATCGTGTTCGGGATCGGCCCCGCCGGAACAGGCAAGACCTACCTGGCGATGGCCAAGGCGGTCCAGGCGTTGCAGCGCAAGGAGGTCGACCGGATCATCCTGACCAGGCCGGCCGTCGAGGCAGGGGAACGCCTCGGCTTCCTCCCCGGCAGCCTGACCGAGAAGATTGACCCGTACCTGCGGCCGCTCTACGACGCCCTGAACGAGATGATGGACCCGGAACTGGTGCCGAAGCTCCTCGCCTCCGGCACGATCGAGGTGGCGCCGCTCGCCTACATGCGCGGGCGCACCCTCAACTCCTCATTCGTCGTGCTCGACGAGGCGCAGAACACCACTCCCGAACAGATGAAGATGTTCCTGACCCGCCTCGGGTTCGGCTCCAAGATGGTCGTCACCGGCGACATCACCCAGATCGACCTGCCCGTCGGGTCGAGCGGGCTCCGGCTCGTCACCCGCGTGCTCGACCAGGTCGACGACATCCGTTTCGTGCGGCTGACCAGCGCCGACGTCGTGCGCCACTCCCTTGTCGGCCGGATCGTCGACGCCTGGACCGAGTACGACGCCCAGAAACAGGCCCAGCGCTACGAGAGCGAGCAGGCCCATGAATTCGCCAAGCGCGGACCCCGCTCCGGCACCCCACGCGACCGCCTTCCGAAACGGAGCACCTCTTGAGCATCGAAATCAACAACGAATCCACCATCCCGGTCGACGAGGCCGTCATCCTCCGGCTGGCCGCCTATGCCCTCGACTCGATGCACGTGCACCCGGATGCCGAGCTCGCGATCGTTCTCGTCGACGAGGGCGCCATGGAGCAGCTGCACGTGCAGTGGATGGACGAACCAGGTCCCACCGACGTGCTCAGCTTCCCGATGGACGAGCTCCGCCCGGGCACCGAAGACGAGGAGACCCCGCCCGGCCTGCTCGGCGACATCGTGCTCTGCCCGCAGGTGGCCCAGGCCCAGGCCGAGACGGCGGGGCACAGCACGCTCGAGGAACTCCTGCTCCTCACCACCCACGGCGTGCTGCACCTGCTCGGGTTCGACCACGCCGAACCGGCGGAGGAGAAGGAGATGTTCGGAATCCAGCGTGACATCCTGATCGGTTTCGCCCTGCAGGAACGCCTCCGCAACCGATGATCATCGGGTGGTTTCTCACCGCGGCCGTCTTCCTGGTGGCCTTCGGCGGCCTGATGGCCGCCGTGGACTCCGCCATCACCGCGCAGTCCCGGGCCGACATCGCCGACCTGGCTGACACCTCACGGGCCAAACGGTCCCTGGCCGCGATCGCCGCCGACACCGGGGCGCACCTGAACGCGATCAGTTTCATGCGGATCATCGCCGAGACCACCTCGGCGGTGCTCGTGACCCTGGTGTTCGCGACCACGATCGACCAGCTCTGGCTGGCACTGGTGCTGTCCGCCGCGCTGATGACGGCCGTCTCGTTCGTGCTGGTCGGCGCGAGCCCGCGCAGTGTCGGCCGTGCCCACCCGAAACAGCTCCTGGCCGGCACGGCGCCGGTGGTGCATTTCCTCCGGGTGCTCCTCGGCCCGATCGCCAACGCACTGGTCGCGCTCGGCAACCGGGTCACGCCGGGCCGCACCCGGCTCGCCACGTTCACCTCGGAGGACCAGCTGCTCAGCATGGTCGACGAGGCAACCGAACTGGATGTGCTGGAGGAGGACGACCGGGAGCTCATCCACTCCATCTTCGAGTTCAACCAGACCGTCGTGCGCGAGGTGATGATCCCGCGCACCGACATGGTCACCATCGAGGCCGACGCGTCGATCGGCGCCGCCATGGGCCTGTTCCTGAGCAAGGGCATCTCCCGGGTGCCGGTGATCGACGGCGAGGTCGACGACGTCACCGGCATCCTCTACCTGCGCGACGTCGCCCGGCTGGTCTATGAACGGCCGCCGAATGTGGAGGCCCTGACCGTCGCCGAGCTCGAACGCCCGGCCGTGTTCGTGCCGGAGTCCAAGAAGGCCGACGACCTGCTCCGCCAGATGCAGCTCGAGTCGAACCACCTCGCGATGGTGGTCGACGAGTATGGTGGAATCGCCGGGCTGGTCACGCTCGAGGACCTGATCGAGGAACTCGTCGGGGACATCTCGGACGAATACGACCGGGACGTCGTGGAGGTCGAAGACCTCGGCCACGGACGCTTCCGGGTCAGCGCCCGGCTGCCGGTCGACGAACTCGGCGAGTTGTTCGACCTGGAGTTGGACGACGACGAGGTCGATTCGGTCGGCGGGCTGCTGGCCAAGGCACTCGGCCGGCTGCCGGTGGCCGGTTCGGTCGCCCGCACCAGCGGGCTGGTCCTCACCGCGGAACGCACCGAGGGCCGCCGCAAACGAATCAGCACTGTGCTGGTTGAACGAGACGAAGCGCTGATTGACGCGCAGACCGCATTCCTCGGAGTGTCGGACGACGAGGGAGAGAACGGTCATGACGACAGAAAATGAATTCCGGGCGGGATTCGTGTCCTTCGTGGGGCGCCCGAACGTGGGCAAGTCCACCCTGACCAACGCGCTGGTGGGCGAGAAGGTCGCGATCACGTCTTCGAAGCCGCAGACGACCCGCCGTGCGATCCGCGGGATCGTGCACCAGAAGAACGGCCAGCTGATCCTGGTCGACACGCCGGGCATCCACAAGCCGCGCACCCTGCTCGGCGAGCGTCTGAACAGCCTGGTCCAGTCGACCCTGGCCGGCGTCGACGTGGTGGGCCTGTGCATCCCGGCGAACGAGCCGATCGGCCCGGGGGACCGGTTCATCAACGAGCAGCTCGACAACTTCCCGCGGGCACGCAAGGTCGCCATCGTGACCAAGATCGACGCGTCCTCGAAGACCAGCGTCGCCAACCAGTTGCTCGCCGTCTCCGAACTGCGCGACTGGGAGGCGATCGTGCCGATCTCGGCGACCAGCCGCATCCAGCTGGACATCCTCACCGCGGAACTGCTCCGGTTGCTGCCGCATTCGGACGCCCCGCTCTACCCGGCCGACGCGGTCACCGACGAGAGCCTGGAATCGCGCATCTCGGAGTTCATCCGCGAGGCCGCGCTCGAGGGCGTCACCGACGAACTCCCGCACTCGATCGCCGTGACCATCGACGACATCATCGAGCGTGACGACCAGGAACTGGTCGAGGTCTACGCCAACCTCTTCGTCGAACGCGACAGCCAGAAGGGCATCATCATCGGCAAGTCGGGCAGCCGGCTGAAGGATGTCGGCATCCGCGCCCGCAAGCAGATCGAACCGCTCGTGGGCAAACGGGTCTTCCTCTCGCTGCGGGTGAAGGTCGCCAAGGAATGGCAGCGCGACCCGAAGCAGCTCGGACGCCTCGGCTTCTAGCCGAACCGCCCCACGATCCGGCCTGAGCCGCGACCTGTGCGCCTGCAGTGAGTTTGCTGTGGCCTGGCCGACCCGAGTCTGAGGCCTCGCTCAGAACTGGGTATTTCGCGTGCGCCGGCACCGTCGCGGTGTGAGAGTGGGCACGGAGGAATCGAATGAATGCGCTGCTGGACACCAGCCTCGTCGGAGGTCCCTTCCTGATCGGACTGTATCTCCTGACCGGCCTGTTCGTCGCCGGGCTGCTGCTCCGGCGGCAGGGTGTGCGCGCCGCCGCCCTGACCCTGGCCCTCGTGCTGGCCGGCGCCGTCGCCGGCTGGGTGCTGGTCTGGCTGGTGAGCGACGTCTGGGACCTCTTCGGTGTCTCCATGTCCACCCCCACCCGGCTCTGGACGGCCAGCCTGGTCGGAGCCCTCGTGCTCGCCGTCACCAACCTGTTCGGTGCCCGGCCCCGGCGCCGGGTTCTCGCCATCGTCGCGATTCCGCTCTGCCTGCTCACGGCCGCCGCCGGGATCAATGCCGAGTTCGGCCAGTTCAACACCGTGCGAGCCGCCCTCGGCATCCCGCTCTACGGGGCGCTCACGGATGCCCTCGCCGGCCCGGTCCCTCCCATCACCGATACCAGGGGCACCGTCGGCACCGTGACGATCCCGGCCACCGTGTCGGGTTTCGCCGCCAGGGAGGCCATGGTCTACCTCCCGGCGGCGGCCCGGACTGCCAAACCCCCGGTGCTGCCGGTCATCGAGATGCTCTCCGGGCAGCCGGGCAGCCCGAGCGACCTGTTCACGGCCGGCCGGCTGGCCGGCATCCTCGACGCCTGGGCGGCCACCCACCACGGCCTGGCACCGATCGTGGTCGTTCCCGACCAGCTCGGCGCCCCCGACCGGAATCCGATGTGCGTCGATTCGAAGCTGGGCAACTCGGCCGGCTACCTCACCGTGGACGTGCCGGCCTGGATCCGCGCCCACTACCGGGTCGCGGCTGCGCCGGGCGGCTGGGCCATCGCCGGGTTCTCCCAGGGCGGCACCTGCTCGATCCAAGTCGGCGCCGACCATCCGGAGCTCTACGGGACTGTTCTCGACATCTCCGGGGAACTGGCACCCAAGGCGGGCAACCCGCAGCAGACCGTGCAGGCAGGATTCGCGGGCAGCGCGGCCGCCTACGCCGCCGCCGCACCCAGCGCCATCCTGGCCGCGCACGCGCCCTACCGGGCTCTCCACATCATCTTCGCGGTCGGCGGCGACGACACCAGGTACATCGCCTGGACGAATACCCTCAGGGCGGCGGCTGAACGGGCCGGGGCGACCACCGACCTCCTCGTGTCCCCGGGCACGGCCCACGACTGGCACACGGTGGTCTACGCCCTGACCCGGGCGCTGCCCCTGCTGGCCGCGCACACCGGGTTGACGGTGAACCCGTGACCGCGCAGCAGCCCGTGACGGCACCGCGCCGGGCGGAACGGCGCCGGCCGGCACCGCGCTGGGCTGCACTGGGTCGGGTGGTCCGGCATCAGGCGGCGCGTCAGCCGGTCACCCTCGCCTACGCGCTCATCCTCCTGGTCCTGGCCACCGCCACCGGCCCGCTCCACGGCCCGTCCCGGCAGGTGCGGCTGCTGCTGGGAACCGGCTACGAATCCGTCGTCGAGACGGGCCACTGGTGGACGCCGCTCACGTCCGTCTTCCTCGTCGACAACGGCGCCGAGCTGCTGCTCGCCCTGGCCGGCGCGGTCATCCTGCTCGGCTATGCCGAACGCCTGATGGGAAGCGGCCGCACGATCATCGTCTTCGCCGGCTCGGCCGTGCTCGGCGCCGCCGGCGGCATCCTGCTCCAGGACGCCGGGGTCGCCGGCGGCGAACTCTGGTCCCGGGGGGTGAGCGAGCTCTTCGCGCTCGACCCGTTCACGCCGATCTTCGGCACCATCATGGCCGCAAGCTGTTACGCCGGCCCCCTCTGGCGACGGCGCATCCGGGTGCTCACAATCTCCGCAGCCCTGGTCCTCCTGCTCTACTCCGGTCAGCCCTCCGACGTCTACCGGTTGATCGCCGCCCTCGTCGGCCTCGGCATCGGGGCACTGTTCCGGCCCAGCCGGATCGATTTCACCTGGCGGCGCAGTTCGCACCACGAGACCCGCACCCTGCTCGCAGCGGTCGCCGGCGTGCTCGCCGTCGGCCCGCTCATCACGATCTTCTCCGGCGCCCGGTTCGGCCTGCTCGCCCCGCTCGGCCTCCTGCTCACCCAGGACGTGCCCGCAGCCACCGACGTCGTCGACCGGTGCCTGCTCGGCAACATCACCCGGCAGTGCGTGCACGAGCTCACCCTCGAACGCATCGGCGGCGCCGGCCCGGTGCTGGTCAGCCTGCTGCCGCTGCTCACCCTCCTCGTCGCGGCATTCGGCCTGGCGCGCGGCCGACGCTTCGCGGCGTGGCTCGCGATCGTCGTCAACGCCGGGATGGCGGTGCTCGGGGCCTGGTACTACGGTCTGCTGCCAGTCTCCGGCCAGCCGTACGTCTGGCGCTGGCACTCCGCCCACTACTGGGAGATCGCCCTGGTGCTGGTGGTGTCGGTGCTCGTCCCCCTGGCCACGGCGATCGTGCTCGCCGCCAATCTCCGCCGGTTCCCGGTACGGGGCAGACCTGGGCGCCGCCGCCGGTTCGCCCTCACGGTGGTGCTCAGCTTCGTCGGGCTGGCCTCGCTCTACGTCGGCGCCGGTTGGCTGCTCCGCGACAGCTTCCGACCCAGGGTCACCCTGATCGACCTGGTCACGGATGTCCCCGAGCGCTTCATCCCGGTCGGCTTCCTCCGGCTGGAGCGGCTGTCCTTCCTCCCGACCGACTGGATCTCGGCCACCCTGTACCAGTGGGTCGGCCCCGTATTCTGGATCATCGTCATCGTCGGCGCCATCCTCGGCCTGCGCAGCGGCACCGCGGGCGTGGGCCGGGACGACCAGACCCGGTTGCGGGAGATCCTCACCCGCGGTGGTGGCGGCTCCCTCGCGTTCATGGCGACCTGGGAGGGCAATTCAATCTGGTTCACCCCAGCCGGCGACGTCGCCATCGCCTACCGGGTGGTCAACGGTGTCGCGATCACCACGACGGAGCCGATCGGCCGGGCGGAGCGGGGAGCGCAGGCGATCTCCGACTTCGCCACCATGTGTGACGACCACGGCTGGATCCCGGTCTTCTACAGCCTGCACGGCAGCTGGCAGGCGACGTTCAGCCGGATGGGCTGGCAGTCGATGGGCATCGGCGAGGAGACCGTGCTGCGCCCCCGCAGTTGGGACCCGACGGGCAAGAAGTGGCAGGACATCCGTTCGTCGATCAACCGGGCCGACCGGGCCGGAGTGCGAGCGGTCTGGACGGATCACAAGGCCCTCGGCGTGCTCCAGTCCCTGCAGATCACCGAGATCTCCGAGCTGTGGGTGCAGGAGAAGGAGCTCCCCGAACTCGGCTTCACCCTCGGCGGCCTCGATGAACTGCGGGACCCGGCCGTGCGCCTCATGCTCGCCGTCGACGCGGACGAGCGGGTGCACGCCGTGACCAGTTGGATGCCCAGCTACCGGGACGGGATCGTCGTCGGCTGGACCCTCGACTTCATGCGCCGCCGGCCGGACAGCATGAACGGTGTGATGGAGTTCCTGATCGCCCGCACCATGGCGATGATGAGCGAACAGCCGGAGATCGAATTCCTCAGCCTGTCCGCCGCCCCGCTCGCCCAGACCGGGGTGCAGCCGGGCGCGGAGGCAGGCCAGGAGCGGGCCGGCAGCCTGGCGGCACGGATGCTGGACTTCCTCGGCCGCAGCCTCGAACCCGTCTACGGCTTCCGATCCCTGCTGGCCTTCAAGCGCAAATTCCAGCCCGAATTCCAGCCCCTGTTCATGGCCTACCCCGACCCGGTGGCGCTGCCGGCCATCGGGATCGCGCTCGCCCGCGCCTACCTGCCGACGCTGTCGATGCGGGAGGCGCTGGTCTTCGTCCGCGGCCTCGGCTAGGTGCCGGTGCCCCGGCATCCGGTGTCGAAACGCAATCGAAACTGGGGCCAAACGATGCTAAGTTAAAAATGTGTTTGCCGGTGCGCTCCTCCTTAGCTGCCGCGACGAGTCCTACTGAGGCCTCCCTCGTCGCGGAGTTTGTCGTTGGCTGACCACCAATTCGCGAGGAGATGAAGGATCATGAAGAACAACCAGACCGCGTCGGCGATGCCGATCCACAAGTACCGTCCGTACCACGAGCAGTTCCGGGTTGACCTGCCCGACCGCACCTGGCCGACGAAGCAGATCAGCCAGGCACCGCGCTGGTGCGCCGTCGACCTGCGCGACGGCAACCAGGCCCTGATCGACCCGATGAGCCCCGAGCGCAAGCGCATCATGTTCGACATGCTCGTGCGCATGGGCTACAAGGAGATCGAGGTCGGCTTCCCGTCCGCGAGCCAGACCGACTTCGACTTCGTGCGCAGCCTGATCGAGCAGAACGCCATCCCCGACGACGTGACCATTCAGGTGCTCACCCAGGCCCGCGAACACCTGATCCGCCGCACCTACGAGTCGATTGCGGGCGCCAAGCAGGCGATCGTGCACCTGTACAACTCCACCAGTGTGCTGCAGCGCGAAGTGGTCTTCCGGGAAGACAAGCAGGGCATCATCGACATCGCCCTGTTCGGGGCGCGCACCTGCCGGGAGATGGAGAAGACCGTCCCCGGCACCACCGTCTACTACGAGTACTCCCCGGAGAGCTACACCGGCACCGAACTCGAGTTCGCCGTCGACGTGTGCAACCAGGTGATCGAGGTCCTCGAACCGACGCCCGAGCGCAAGGTCATCATCAACCTGCCGGCCACGGTCGAAATGACCACCCCGAACGTCTACGCCGACTCGATCGAGTGGATGGGCCGTCACCTCGCCCACCGCGAGAACGTGCTCATTTCCCTGCACCCGCACAACGACAGGGGAACGGCCATCGCGGCCGCCGAACTCGGTTACCTGGCCGGCGCCGACCGCATCGAAGGCTGCCTCTTCGGCAACGGCGAGCGCACCGGCAACGTGGACCTGGTCGCCCTCGGGGTGAACCTGTTCACCCAGGGCATCGACCCGCAGATCGACTTCAGCAATATCGACGAGATCAAGCGCACCGCCGAGTACTGCAACCAGCTGCCCGTTCCCGAGCGCAGCCCCTGGGCGGGCGACCTCGTGTTCACCGCGTTCAGCGGGTCGCATCAGGACGCCATCAAGAAGGGCTTCGAGGCCATGGCGGCGGATGCCGCGGCGCGAGGCTGCTCGGTCGACGACCTGCCGTGGGCGGTTCCCTACCTGCCGATCGACCCGAAGGACCTCGGCCGCAGCTACGAGGCCGTAATCCGGGTCAACTCCCAGTCCGGCAAGGGCGGAGTCGCCTACCTGCTCAAGACCGACCACGCGCTCGACCTGCCGCGCAAGCTGCAGATCGAGTTCTCCGGGGTCGTGCAGTCCAAGACCGACGCCGAGGGCGGTGAGGTCACCAGCGAGCAGATCTGGGAGATCTTCAACGACGAGTACCTGCCGGCGAGCCACACCACGCCCGACGCCAAGTGGGGGCGCTTCGAACTGCACGCCACCCGCACGTCGAGCGACCTGTCCGGCACGGTTGAACTCTCGGTCGACCTGCGCGACGACAGCACGGTGGCCAGCGCCGTCGGCTCCGGCAATGGCCCGATCGCGGCGTTCCTCGGTGTGATGGCCGAGCGCGGAATCGCGATCACGCTGTACGACTACGTCGAGCACGCCATGTCGGCCGGCGGGGACGCCCTCGCGGCGGCCTACGTCGAACTGGACGTGAACGGCAAGCGGTTCTGGGGCGTCGGCATCGATGCCGACATCTCGACCGCCTCGCTGAAGTCCGTCGTCTCGGCGGTCAACCGCGGCATCCGCGCCGAGGCCGGCAAGCGCCGCCTCGCCGACGCATCCGTCTGACCGCACAACTGCGTGACCGCATGACTGACTGACTGCACAACTTATTCACAACGCATCCGCCGGGAGCCGCCCCTCGTGGGCGACTCCCGGCGGATGCTGTTTGCTGTTCGGACGGACTGTTCGAGGCCGCTCAGCCGCGGGCGTCGACCGACTCGCGGACCCGGGGCTGCGCCGCTTTCGTCGGAGCCTCCGCCGCCGCGGCCGGCTGTTCCGGCGCCTTCCTGGACGTCGCTGTCCGGCCGAGCACGCCGACGCAGTCGTCGATCGACCCGGCGAGCAGCTCGTACAACCGGTCGTCGGGGTTGGGCGTGCACGCCTCGGCGATGCCCTGAACGGCCACCCGGATGATGGTCTCGGCCGTGCGGTCGGTGAACTTCGAGCGGGACCAGGACCCCATCGAGGCAATGAAATCCCGTGCCCAGCGTTCGGCTTCGGGCGCTTCGTCGAATGCTTCCCGGATCCGCAGGGCAAGGCCCTCAGGCAGCTCCCCGGTGTCACCGGCCAGGTGCCGTTCGCAGTTCAGGATCCCGACCGCGAGTGCGTGCTGGTGTTCGGCGCTGGTCACCGACAGCGCCGACGTCGCGGCGCGGACGGCGATCAGCAGGCGCACCCGGGGATCGTCGCCACGGAGGCCGATTACCGACGGGATGAGCGGAACCAGTCGAGACCTGGCCGTGTCTGAGGTGCAGTCGTTCACCATCCTGGCCAGTGAGGCCAGCAGCGGGTGGGTGCAGGTGGGGTGGTCGGTCCAGGCTTCGCCGGCGAGGTAGGAGGCGAACTCCATGAAACATGCGCCCGACCGTGGGTTTCTATGCTTTCCCCTGGAAAGCACGGGCATGAGGTCTGGCACCGGCATCGGGCCGGGTGTGTTTCCTTTCAGTAGATTCATGAGCATCCTCCAAGCAGGGTGAATTCTTCTCACTAGTGTCACCCCGTGCGGCAGGAAAGGCGAGAGTGAATTCGCCCTGCTGTGGGGGATTTCACAGGATTCTGGTCGTCAGGCCCCGCGGTTGCGGCGGCGGAAGGCGACGATGTTCTCGTTGCGTCGCCAGCGCGGCCAGCTGCCGATCGCCCGCTGCTGGGGGAGGCTCCAGCCGTAACGGGCCGCGAGCACGCGGATGACGGTCGTCACCACGACGCAGCTGATCCCGGCGATCGTGATCGGCACCTGGAGCACGAACAGCACCACGAGCAGCCCGCTGCCCACCCCGGCGGCGACGGCGTAGAACGAACCGACGTGCATCACCGCGATCGGCACGTTCAACATCATGTCCCGGAGCGCCGACCCGCCGACGGCCGTGATCACTCCCACGAACAGGGCGGGGATCTCCGGCAGCCCCTGGGCGAGCGCCTTGCTGGTGCCCAGGGCGCCGAACAGGCCGATCGTGACGGCGTCGAGGGTGATGATGAGCGGGCCGAGCCGGTTGAACAGGCTCTGCAGGAGCATGCCGAGCAGGGCTGCCCCGGCCGACACCGGCAGGTACCAGTTGCTCTGCAGGGCGGCCGGCACGCCGTCGAGCATGATGTCGCGGAGCAGGCCGCCGCCGAGCCCGACGGTGATGCCGATGAACGCGATCCCGAGCAGGTCGAAGCGGCGGTCGGTGAAGCGCCCCGCGAACATGGCGCCCTGGATCGCGCCGATCGCGACGGCCGTGAGGTCGAGCCACAGCGGGATCGTGAAGGAGGTTGTGGGCACACCCAATGAAACCACTGAAACGCGCGCTGCGGCGTGCACGCTGGCATCCGTCGCCGCAAGTGGGACAATCGTGATGTGCCTGTCTACCGTGATGAAGCCGTCGTGCTGCGCACCCAGAAGCTGGGTGAAGCCGACCGCATCGTCACCATGCTCACCCGCAAGCACGGCAAGGTGCGCGCGGTGGCCAAGGGAGTGCGGCGCACCGCGTCGAAGTTCGGGGCGCGGCTTGAGCCGTTCATGGTCGCCGACGTGCAGCTCTACGAGGGCCGCAGCCTCGACATCATCACCCAGGCCGAGTCGATCGGGTCGTACGGTGCGCAGATCACCGCCGACTACCCCAGCTACACCGCGGCCAGCGCCATGGTCGAAACCGCCGACAAGCTGACCGAGGCCGAGGGCTCGCTGCAGCAGTACCTGCTGCTGGTCGGCGCGCTGAGGTCGCTGTCCCGCCAGGAGCACGGCGCCGGCCTCACCCTCGACTCCTACCTGTTGCGCGCCCTGTCGATGGCCGGCTGGGCGCCCAGCTTCCAGGACTGCGCCCGGTGCGGCGCCCAGGGCAGCCACTCCGCGATCGTCGTGCAGGTCGGCGGGATCGTCTGCGACGACTGCGCCGCCCCCGGCTCGCCGAGGCTCGACGCCCAGACGATCGCCCTGCTCAGCTCCCTGCTCACCGGTGACTGGGACCACGCCGAATCAACCCCTGAGAAGACCAGAGCCCAGGCCACCGGGGTGGTCGCCGCGTACACGCAGTGGCACCTCGGCCGCGGCCTCCGATCGTTGGAGCATGTCAGTCGATGACCCCGAATCCGTTCGCGCCCAAACCGTTCACCCATAAGGACGCGATGCCGTTCAAGCCCCTGGACTGGACCGGGCTCTACCCGCCGACCCTTCCACTGAAGGTCGTCCCCGAGCATGTCGCCGTGGTGATGGACGGCAACGGCCGGTGGGCGAATGCCCGGGGCCTGCCACGGGTGGAAGGCCACAAGGCGGGGGAGGCGGCGCTGCTCGACGTCGTCGCCGGCGCCATCCAGATCGGCGTCAAGCACCTCAGCGTCTACGCTTTCTCCACCGAGAACTGGAAGCGCTCGCCCGACGAGGTGCGCTTCCTGATGGGGTTCAACCGGGACGTGCTGCACCGCAGGCGTGACCAGCTCAACGAATGGGGGGTGCGCGTGCGGTGGGCCGGGCGGAAGCCCCGGCTCTGGGCATCCGTCATCAACGAGCTGCAGTTCGCCGAACGACTGACCGCCGGCAACGACGTGCTCACCCTGACCATGTGCGTGAACTACGGCGGGCGCACCGAAATCGCGGATGCCGTGCGCGCCCTGGCCGAGGACGTCGCGGCCGGCCGGTTGAAGCCGTCCGGCATCACCGAGAAGTCGATCCAGCGGCACCTGTACACCGCCGACCTTCCCGACGTCGACCTGTTCGTGCGCAGTTCGGGGGAACAGCGCACCAGCAACTTCCTGCTCTGGCAGAGCGCCTACGCGGAGATGGTCTTCCTCGACACCCTGTGGCCGGACTTCAGCCGGGTCGACCTATGGCGGGCGATCGAGCTCTACGCGACCCGGAACCGCCGCTACGGCGGCGCCGTCGACGCTCCCTCCGCCTGAGTCCCGGGCCGGCCCCGCCCGTCGCGACCCGTCCAGCCCCAGCCCGAGCCCCTTTCCGCAGCCCGCGCCCGCCGTCGCTGCCGGGTCTCGACCGGCTCGAGCAGCGGAGGGGCCGAGATCGGATCAATGCTAGGTTGGCCCCAATATCAGGCGAGGGAGGCCAATCATGGCGAAGAAGACATACACCTCTGACCAGCAGATCGACCGGCTGAGGGTTTACAACCTCGTCGCGGGGAGCCTGCACCTTCTCCAGGCCATCGGCTTCGCGATCGTGCTCCTAATGCTCAGTTCGCAAGTTCTCTTCGCCGTCACGGCCGACTACCTGGCCGGTCCTCCCGGATTCCCCATACCGCCCGAGCGTGTCACGGTGTTCGAAGTGAACATCGGAATCGGCGTGGTGGCGTTCCTGGCGTTGAGCGCGTTCTTCCACTTCCTCATCTCGAGCCCCTGGTTCTTCGGCCGGTACAAGGGCGGGCTGCTGCAGAGCCGCAACTACTTCCGCTGGACCGAATACTCGCTGAGCTCCTCAATCATGATCTGGCTGATTCTGGCCATCAACGGCGTGACCGACATCGCGGCGCTGTTCGCCGTCTTCGCGGTGAACGCCGCGATGATCCTGTTCGGTGCCCTGCAAGAGAAGTACGAGCAGCCGGGATCCGGCGGAATGCTGCCGTTCATCTTCGGGTCGATGGTGGGCATCGTGCCCTGGATCCTGATTCTGATCTACTTTCTCCGGCCGGGCAGCGCGAACGAGGTTGCGGCGCCCGGTTTCGTCGTCGGCATCGTCATCTCGCTCTTCGTCTTCTTCAACACCTTTGCCATCAACCAGTGGTTGCAGTACAAGCAGGTCGGAAAGTGGAAGAGCTATCTTCAGGGGGAGCGCACGTACATCACGCTGAGCCTGGTCGCCAAGACAGCCCTGGCCTGGCAGGTCTTCTCGGGGGCGATCATTCCCGCGATAACGGGCTGACCGCGCGGGGCCTGGTCTCGACAGGATCGACCGCCGGGACGGGAATACTGGGGCGCGCCGCCGGTTGGCCTCAGAGTGAGCGAAACCATCAAAGTAGACATCTGGTCCGACGTGCAGTGCCCCTGGTGCTACATCGGAAAGCGCAAATTCGAGGCCGGCGCGGCCCTCTTCGACGGTGACGTCGAGGTCGAATACCACAGCTTCGAACTGGCGCCCGATACCCCCGTCGACTTCGACGGCAGCCCGGTCGACTACCTCAGCCAGCGCAAGGGCCTGCCCGTGGCGCAGGTCGAGGAGATGCTCGAGCGGGTCACCGGGATCGCCGAAAGCGTCGGCCTGCACTACGACTACGACTCCGTGCACCAGACGAACACCGTCATCTCGCACGAGTTGCTCCACTACGCGAAGGCACACGGGCGCCAGCTCGAGATGAAGGAGCGACTGCTCAAGGCCTACTTCGTCGACGGCCTGCACGTGGGCCGGATCGAAGACCTCGCCGACCTGGCCGCCGAAATCGGCCTCGACCGGGCCGACGTGGTCAGGGCGCTCACCGCCCACGACTACCTGGCCGACGTCAAGGCCGACGTCGCCCAGGCCAACGCCTACGGCATCCAGGGCGTTCCCTTCTTCGTCATCGACGGGAAGTACGGGATCTCCGGAGCCCAGGACCCTGATACCTTTGCGCAGGCTCTCCGCCAGGCCGCCACCGAGAAATCCGAGGAGAAGAACAAATGACCGAACAGACCAGCACCGCCGAGGCGACCACCCCGGTCGGCACCCCGGCAGCGGCTCCCGTCCCCACCATCGAACTGCTCGGCAATGCCGGCGGCGGATGCTGCGGCGGCGGCTCCTGCGGAATCTGAACACCCCGCTCGACGACACCGCTTCACGCCGTTCACCGCGGGCGTCGAGCGGTGTCGCCCGGGTCTGGGAGAATTGAACGAAATGATTCCTGAAACTGCGACCAGCCGCGCCGCGCCGCTCTCGATCGGCCCCCTCACGCTGGATGTCCCCGTCGTGCTCGCGCCGATGGCCGGCATCACCAACACCGCCTTTCGCAGGCTCTGCCGTGAATTCGGCGCTGGGCTCTACGTCAGCGAGATGATCACCTCCCGGGCGCTCGTCGAGCGCACGCCCGAATCGATGCGTCTGATCAACCATCATGAGAGCGAAACCACCCGGTCGATCCAGCTGTACGGGGTCGACCCCAAGACCGTGTCCGATGCGGTCACCATGCTCGTCGCGGAAGACCGGGCCGACCACATCGACCTCAACTTCGGCTGCCCGGTGCCCAAGGTCACCCGCAAGGGCGGCGGAGCTGCCCTCCCGTGGAAGCTCGGCCTGTTCCGGCAGATCGTCGAAGCCGCCGTCACCGCGGCCGGCGCCGTCCCGGTCACGGTGAAGATGCGCAAGGGCATCGATTCCGACCACCTCACCTACCTGGAGGCAGGCAAGGCCGCTGAAGGGGCCGGCGTCTCAGCGATCGCGCTCCACGCGCGCACCGCGTCAGAGCACTACTCCGGCGTGGCCGACTGGTCGGCGATCACGACCCTCAAGAACACCATCACCAGCGTGCCCGTGCTCGGCAACGGTGACATCTGGTCCGCCGACGACGCCCTGCGCATGGTCGCTGAGACCGGCTGCGACGGCGTCGTCGTCGGCCGCGGCTGCCTGGGCCGGCCGTGGCTGTTCGGTGACCTCGCGGGGGCCTTCCGCGGCCAGTCGACCGGGGAGCAGACCGCGCTGATCCAGCCGAACCTCGGCCGCGTCGCCGAGACCTTCCGCCGGCACGCCGAACTGCTCACCGAATTCTTCGACAGCGAAGAGCGGGCCTGCCGCGACATCCGCAAGCACGTCGCCTGGTATTTCAAGGGCTACCCGGTCGGCGGCGACCTGCGCGCGAGCCTCGCCTCGGTCGTGTCGCTCGCGCAGCTCGACGACCTGCTCGGCACCCTGGACTGGCAGCAGGAATACCCCGGCGTCGGCGCCGAGGGTCCGCGCGGCCGAGCCGGGAGCCCGAAGAAGACGTCGCTGCCCGAACACTGGCTCGACTCCCGGGAGATCGCCGGCGCGGAACGGGCCAACCTGACCGAGGGCGAAGGGGATACCAGCGGTGGCTAACGAAACCGGGTACAGCAGCACAGACGAGGAACGCTGGCTGCCGGAGGTGCACGGCTCGCGCCGCAGCGACTTCGCGCGCGACCGGGCCCGGCTCCTGCACTCCAGCGCCCTGCGCCGCCTCGCAGCCAAGACCCAGGTGCTCAGTCCCACCGCCGGCCTCGACTTCGCCCGCAACCGGCTCACCCACTCGCTCGAGGTCGCCCAGATCGGCCGGGAGCTCGCGCTCCGGCTCGGCCTCGACCCCGACATCGTCGATACGGCCTGCCTCGCGCACGACATCGGGCATCCGCCGTTCGGTCACAACGGGGAGAAGGCGCTCAACGCGTGGTCCCTGGACATCGGCGGCTTCGAGGGCAACGCGCAGACCCTGCGGCTGCTCACCCGGCTCGAACCGAAGGTCTTCGGCGACGACGGCCGCAGCTACGGGCTGAACCTGACCCGGGCCAGCGTCGACGCCAGCTGCAAGTACCCCTGGCCGGAGGACTCCTCCGTCGCCGATCCCAGCGGCCGGGCCAAGTTCGGTTTCTACCACGACGACATCGCCGCCTTCGAATGGATGCGCGCGGGCGCGCCGGAGCGCCGCCTCTGCATCGAGGCCCAGGTGATGGACCTGTCCGACGACATCGCCTACTCCGTGCACGACTTCGAAGACGCCGTCGTCAACGGGTACCTGGACATCGCCGAACTCGGTGGGCGGGCCAGCACCGAACTCGTCTCCTCGATGCACTCCTGGATCGGCGGCGCCGTCTCGCACGCCGAACTGGCGCAGGCCTATGACCGGCTGGGCGCCCTCGACTACTGGTTGCACGGCTGGACCGCCGGGCGGCGCGACCAGGGGCGGCTGAAGAACCTCACCAGCCAGCTGATCGGCCGGTTCTCCGGCGCAGCGGTGCGGGCCACCCGTCAGGCGTACTCGGGGGAGCAACTCATCCGCTTCGGCGCCCACGTCGTCGTTCCCCGCGAGGTCCAGGCGGAGATCGCCGTGCTCAAGGGCATCGTCGCCGCCTTCGTGATGTCGAAGAACACCCGCCAGCCCATCTACCAGCAGCAGCGGCAGGTGCTCACCCTGCTGGCCGAGCGCCTGCACGCCACCGGCGACGAGCACCTCGACGCCGGCTTCCGCGAGGACTGGCACGCGGCCGTAGACGACGCGGCCCGCAAGCGCGTCGTCGTCGACCAGGTTGCCAGCCTCACCGACCAGTCCGCGCTGGCCTGGTATGAACGTCTCGTGCAGAACTGACAATGGGCAGGACTAGCATTCAGCTATGGCTGGCCTGATTCGACAAAACGACATCGAAGAGGTCAAGGCCCGCACGAACATCGCGGACATCGTCGGCGACTACGTCACCCTGAAGTCGGCCGGAGTCGGCTCGATGAAGGGCCTGTGCCCCTTCCACGACGAGCGCAGCCCGAGCTTCCACGTGCGCCCCCAGGTCGGTTTCTACCACTGCTTCGGCTGCGGCGAGAGCGGCGACGTGTACTCGTTCCTGCAGAAGATGGACCACGTCTCCTTCAGCGAGGCCGTCGAGCGACTCGCCGCCCGGGTCGGGATCGAACTGCACTACGAGGGCGGCGGCGACGCCCCCGACCACACCAACCGGTCTCGCCTCTACGCGGCCAACCAGGCGGCCGCCGAATTCTTCGTCGAACGCCTCGGCAGCGCCGGCGCCCTCGTCGGCCGCAACTTCCTCGGCGAACGCGGCTTCGACTCCCAGGCCGCGGCCCTCTTCGGCGTCGGATTCGCGCCCAAGAGCTGGGACGAACTGACCAACCATCTCCGCGGCAAGGGCTACACGACCGAGGAACTGACCCTGGCCGGACTGGTCTCCAGCCGTGAGGGGTCCACCGGGGTGTACGACCGTTTCCGCGGTCGGCTCGTCTGGCCGATCCGCGACATCACCGGGCAGACCATCGGCTTCGGCGCGCGCAAGCTGCTCGAGGACGACAAAGGCCCGAAGTACCTCAACACGCCGGAGACACCGATCTACCACAAGGCCCAGGTGCTCTACGGCCTCGACCTCGCCAAGCGCGACATCTCGCGCAACCACCAGGTCGTCGTGGTCGAGGGCTACACCGACGTGATGGCCTGCCATCTCGCCGGCGTGACCACCGCGGTCGCCACCTGCGGCACCTCCTTCGGGGTCGATCACATCAAGGTGCTGCGCCGCGTCCTCGGTGATGACAGCGGCGTCGGCGAGGTCGTCTTCACCTTCGACCCGGATGCCGCGGGCCAGAAGGCCGCGATGCGCGCCTTCAGCGAGGAGCAGCGCTTCTCCGCCCAAACGTTCGTCGCCGTCGCCCCCGAGGGCCTGGACCCGTGCGACCTGCGCCTGCACCGCGGCGACGACGCGGTGCGCCGACTCGTCGACTCGAAGAAGCCGATGTTCGAGTTCATGATCCGGCAGTTGCTCGGCCAGTACAACCTCGACACCGTCGAAGGGAGGGTCGGGGCGTTGCGCCAGGCCGCTCCGCTCGTCGCCGACATCCGCGACCCGGCCCTCCGCCCCGGCTACACGCACGAACTGGCTCGCATGCTCGGCATGGAGCTTGGCGAGGTTGCCAGGGCCGTCTCGACGTCGCTGTCGCGCACCCGCTCCGCCGGCGCCGGAAACTCGGCGGGGCAGAGCCACGACGGTGCACGCCGCGACGGCACGGACGAGGCGCCGCGCGAGCAACCGTTCTCGATGACCAACCTGTCCACGGACCCGGTCACCCGGCTGGAACGGGACGGGCTGATGGCCATGCTCCAGCGCCCCGTCCTGGTCGGCGCGGACCTGATCCAGCGCGCGGTGCTGACCAGTTTCGCCCAGCCCTCACTCGCGGTCGTGCGGGATGCGATCGCGGCCAACCTCGAACACCACGACGCCCCCGACTGGCTGGACCGGATCGTGGCGGACGTGCCGCCACCGCTGGAGAACCTGGTCAAGGAGCTGGCCATGGCCCCGCTGCCCGAGCGCAGCGAACGGGAGATCAGCCGCTACGTCCGAGACATCACGGTCGCCCTCGTCGACAAGGACTTGCTCCGCCAGAAGGCTGAACTTCTCGGTCGGCTGCAGCGAGCGGATGCCGCCAACCGCGAGGTCTACGTGGCGCTCCAGCGTGAACTGGTACGGGTCGAGGCCGAACGGCGCAACCTCCGCGAGGACTAGGCACCGCCTTCCGCCGGGGCCTCCCGAGGGCCTCCGCGCTACATTGCAGCTCGGTAAAGATGCCCCGTCGTTGCCGGACGAACCTAGCATTCTGTGCTATTTCTTTCCTTACAGCTATGCCGGGTGACGCGATTGTCGGCGCCCGTGCCTGGATTTTACAGAGGAAGAGGCTCACGGATATGGCATTCTCATCCACTCCCCGCGCTCGAGGGCTCAGCGCCGCAGCAGTAGTCGCTGTCGCCGCGCTGGCCATGACGGGTTGCTCCGCAGGTGGAACCACCGGCGGGACGACCGGCGGCGCGATCACGATAGGCACGACCGACAAGATCACCACGCTTGACCCGGCCGGTTCGTACGACAACGGTTCCTTCGCCGTGCAGAACCAGGTCTTCCCGTTCCTGATGAACACCCCGTACGGCAGCCCGGATGTCCAGCCGGACATCGCGACCAAGGCCGAGTTCACCGCGCCGACCGAGTACACGGTCACCCTCAAGAAGGGCCTCAAGTTCGCCAACGGCAACGACCTGACGAGCTCGGACGTGAAGTTCAGCTTCGACCGCCAGCTCAAGATCGCCGATGACAACGGCCCCTCGTCGCTGCTGTACAACCTCGACAGCACCGAGGCCAAGAACCCGACCACCGTCGTCTTCCGCCTCAAGGCCGCTGACGACCAGATCTTCCCGCAGATCCTGACCAGCCCCGCCGGCCCGATCGTCGACGAGGAATCCTTCTCGGCCACCGCGATCACGCCGGACAACGACATCGTCAAGGCCAAGGCGTTCGCGGGCCAGTACGTGCTGACCAGCTACGACTTCAACAACCTGCTCTCCTACAAGGCGAACAAGGACTACCAGGGTCTCCTGGGCGCGGCCAAGACCGACGTCGTCAACGTCAAGTACTACTCCGACTCCTCGAACCTGAAGCTCGATGTGCAGGAAGGCAACATCGACGTCGCGTTCCGCAGCCTCTCGGCAACCGACATCGACGACCTCCGCGGCAACAAGAAGGTCAAGGTCGTCGACGGCCCCGGCGGCGAGATCCGCTACATCGTCTTCAACTTCGACACCCAGCCGTACGGGGCGAAGACCCCGGAGGCCGACCCGGCGAAGGCCCTCGCGGTTCGCGCCGCAGTGGCCGACGTCGTCGACCGCGCCGAGATCGCCGACCAGGTCTACAAGGGCACCTACACGCCGCTGTACTCCTACGTTCCGGACGGACTCACCGGCGCCACCGAGTCCCTCAAGGGGCTCTACGGAGACGGGTCGGGCAAACCGGATGTCGCCAAGGCGAAGGCGTCGCTCGCCGCCGCCGGCGTCACGACCCCGATCACCCTCAACCTGCAGTACAACACCGACCACTACGGCCCCGGTTCGAGCGACGAGTATGCGCTGATCAAGGACCAGCTGGACGCATCCGGCCTGTTCACAGTCAACCTGCAGTCGACCGAGTACGTGCAGTATGTCAAGGACCGCACCGCCGACGTCTACCCCGCCTACCAGCTCGGCTGGTTCCCGGACTACTCCGACGCTGACAACTACCTGACGCCGTTCTTCCTCACGGAGAACTTCATCAAGAACCACTACAGCGACCCTGAGGTCAACGACCTGATCCTCAAGCAGGCCGTCACCGTCGACCCGACTGCGCGCACCGCCGTGATCAAGGAGATCCAGGACAAGGTCGCGGCGCAACTGCCGACCGTGCCGCTCCTCCAGGGTGCCCAGGTGGCCGTCACCGGAACGAACGTGACCGGAACCCAGACGACGCTGGACGCGTCGTTCAAGTTCCGTTACGCCGCACTGGCGAAAGGTTAGTCCGTCAAACGGCTAGAGTTTCTCTAATTTGAAATCCGGGGGCATCCAGCAGCTCGATCGCTGGGTGCCCCCGACCCTTTCCAAGCGTTAGGCAGGCATGACAACTGTGGCAGCGCGCCCACCGGCCCAAAAAGCCGCTCGGCGCAAACGGACTTCCTCGGGTGGGGGGATCGGGCGGTACATCCTCATCCGCTTCACGCTCATCTTCCCCACCATCTTCATCCTCGTGTCGATGGTGTTCTGGCTGATGCGAGCCACCGGTGACCCGATCACGGCCGCCCTCGGCGGTCGCCTCGGTCCGGAGCAGCTCGCCGAGCGCATCCAGGCGGCCGGCTACGACCGGCCCATCCTGGTGCAGTATTTCGAGTACCTCGGGAACATCTTCACCGGCAACTTCGGCACCACGATCAGCACCAACAAGCCCGTCACCGAGGTGCTCCTCACCTACGGCGTCGCCACCGCCGAACTGGTCTTCTACTCGCTCATCGTCGCGTTCATCGTCGGCATCCCGCTCGGCCTCGTCGCCGCGTACTGGCGGGACAAGGCGCCCGACGCGTTCCTGCGGATCTTCGCGATCCTCTGCTATGCCACCCCGGTGTTCTTCTCGGCGTTGCTCTTCAAGCTCGTCTTCTCGGTCTGGCTCAAGGTCCTCCCGGTCGCCGGGCGCGCGTCGACCGGCTCTGAGCTGCAGATGCAGTTCCTGCCCGGAAAGACGGGCATCTACACCATCGACGCCCTCCAGACCGGCGACCCCCAGATCCTCCTGGACGTGGTGTCGCATGCGGTCCTCCCCGCGCTCGCGCTCGGACTGCTCACCGCCGGCGTCTTCCTCCGCCTCGTCCGCACGAACGTCATCGGCACCCTCGGCGCCGACTACGTCGACTCCGGACGCTCGCGCGGCGTCAGCGAATACCGGCTGGTCACCAAGCACGCGTACCGGCCGGCCCTGATCCCGATCATCACCGTGATCGGACTCCAGATCGCGCTGCTGCTCAGCGGCGCGGTCCTGACCGAGACCGTCTTCGAGTGGAAGGGCCTGGGCTTCGAGCTCGCCCAATTCCTCACCGCCCGCGACTTCGTCGCCGTGCAGGGCATCGTCGCCCTGCTCGCCGTGATCGTGGCCCTGTCCAACTTCGTCGTCGACATCATCGCCGCGCTCATCGACCCGAGAGTGAGGTACTGACATGACTGGTAGTGGCATGACCGATACCGAAATGATCGCCACGTCCACCGCGTCGGGCTCGAGCAAACACGGCCTGTGGAGTCGGCTGCCCGTCGTGCACCAGCTCCGCCAAAGCGTCGGGCTGCAACGCGGGATGCTCGTCGTCGGCCTCGTCATCACCGGGATCTTCATCCTCACCGCCATCCTCGCGCCCCTGGTCTCGCCGTTCGGCTACAGCCAGCTCCGCGACGCGAGCGGCGCTTTCGGCGCCCAGAAGCCCCCGGGCGGTTCGCACCTGCTCGGCACCACCGTCGGCGGCTACGACGTGCTGTCCCGGGTCATCTGGGGTGCCCAGACGGCGCTGATCGTCATCGTCATCGCCGTGATCCTCTCCATCTTCGCCGGGGTCATGCTCGGCCTGGTCTCCGGGTACTTCGGCGGCTGGCTCGACCGCGTGTTCGTCGTCGTCTTCGACGCCGTCTACGCGTTCCCGTCGCTGCTGCTGGCCATCGTGATGTCGATCGTGATCTCCGGGGGCCGGTCGAACCTGATCGGCGGTGTCCTCGCCGCGGCCATCTCCATCACCACCGTGTTCATCCCGCAGTACTTCCGGGTGATCCGGGCGGAGACGGTGCGGATCAAGGCGGAGGCCTACGTCGAGTCGGCTCGCGTGCTCGGGGCCAGCAACGCCCGGATCATGTTCCGCCACGTGCTCCGCAACGCCACCCGCACACTCCCGCTCATCTTCACGCTCAACGCCTCCGAGGCGATCCTGACCCTCGCCGGCCTGGGCTTCCTCGGCTTCGGCATCGAACCGTCCGCCGCCGCCGAGTGGGGCTACGACCTCAACAAGGCGGTGTCGGATGTCTCGAGCGGCATCTGGTGGACGGCACTCTTCCCCGGCCTCGCCATCGTGCTGGCCGTCCTCGGCATGACCCTCGTCGGTGAGAGCCTCAACGACCTGGCCGATCCCCGATTGCGCGGCCGTCGATCGGTGGCGAAGGCGTCCGGGCTGGTGGCCGAGACATCGGTCGTGCCCGGCGGCAGCCTGAAAGACGAATTCGAGGTTCCCCAGTGAGCGACGTCCTGACCATCACCGACCTGGGCATCTCCTTCTCCACGGATGCGGGTGCCGTGCGGGCCGTCGACGGCGTAAGCCTGCGGGTGGCCCCCGGTGAGGTCCTCGCCATCGTCGGCGAGAGCGGCAGTGGCAAGACCGTGACCGCCAAGACCATCCTCGGCCTGCTCCCGGAGACTGCGACCGCCTCCGGCGTGGTGCTGCTCAGCAGCAAGGACGGCTCGAGCGAGCACGACATCCTCTCCATCGGCAAGCGCAAACTGCGCCAGGTGCGCGGCACCGACGTGTCGATGGTCTTCCAGGAGCCGTCGACCGCGCTCAACCCGGTCTACACGGTCGGCTGGCAGATCGCCGAGGGCATCCGGGCGCACGGGCAGTTCAGCCGCAAGGAGGCCAAGGCCAAGGCGATCGAGATCCTCGGCCGGGTCGGGATCCCCGACCCGGAGACCCGGGTCAACTACTTCCCGCACCAGTTCTCCGGCGGCCAGAAGCAACGCGTCGTGATCGCCATGGCCCTCGTGCTCGACCCCGGCCTGATCGTCGCCGACGAGCCGACCACCGCCCTGGACGTGACCGTGCAAGCCGAGATCCTCGACCTGCTCCGGCGCTGCCGCGACGAGTTCGGCACCGCCATCGTGCTGATCACCCACAACATGGGCGTCGTTGCCGACCTCGCCGACCGGGTGGCCGTGATGTACCAGGGCAAGGTGGTCGAGGAGGCCGACGCGCAAACGCTCTTCTCGTCGCCGCAGAACGACTACACCAAGCGCCTCCTCGCCGCAGTGCCGCACGTCGGCCAGGGAATCGCGCACGCCGCGGTGCGCGCGGAGGCCAGGGAGCCGGCCTGGCTGGAACTCCCGCCGGTCGTCGTGGCCGACAACCTCACCATCGAATACCCCGGCCGGTTCGGCCGGGCCGGCTTCACCGCCGTGGACGGCGTGAGCTTCGTCATCCGCCCGGGAGAGGTTCTCGGCCTCGTCGGCGAGAGCGGATCGGGCAAGACGACGACGGGCCGGGCCATCGCCGGCCTGACCCGGGTGACCGGCGGCTCGCTCACGGTGCTCGGGCACGAAATGCACGGGTTCAAGGAACGCGAGTTCAAGAAGCTCCGCAGCGACATCGGCTTCGTGTTCCAGGACCCGGCGTCGAGCTTCAACCCGTTGCTCACGATCGCCGAATGCGTGGCGGAGCCGCTGGTGGTGCACGGGCGGGCCCAGAACCCGGCCGGGGCGCGCACCCGCGTGAACGAGCTGCTCGAGGCCGTTCAGCTGCCCCGGGCCTACGGCGACCGCTACCCGCACGAGCTCAGCGGTGGGCAACGCCAGCGGGCCAGCCTGGCCAGGGCGCTGGCGCTCGAACCGAGCCTGCTCATCGCCGATGAGCCCACCTCGGCCCTCGACGTGTCGGTCCAGGCGAGGGTGCTCGAACTGTTCGCCGAGCTGCAGGAGGAATTCGGTTTCGCCGCCCTGTTCATCAGCCACGACCTTGCCGTCGTCGACATCCTCGCGGACCGGATCGCGGTGCTGTACAAGGGCAAGCTGGTCGAAGAGGGTACCGGCGCCGAGGTCCTGGGGGCGCCGAAGGACCCGTACACGCAGCGACTGCTTGCCTCGCTTCCGGTTCCCGACCCGGCAGAACAAGCCGACCGACGGGAGAAGCTTCGCCGGCTGCGTGCGGCAGGATAGAACGCATGACTCGCGGCGCCAAACCGATTTTCCCGATCTCGACCAGCGATCTCACGGTCGAGTATCCGCCGCACGGAGTGAGCCCGGCCCATGTCGCTGTGCACGGGCTCACTCTGCAGATCAAGCCGGGCGAGGTGCTCGGGCTGCTCGGGGAGAGCGGTTCGGGCAAGAGCACCCTCGCCAGCGTTTTGTCCGGTGCTGCGTTCGCTCCGGGGCTCGGCAGCGCCCGGCCGATCATCACGGGGGGAGAGGCGACGGTGCTCGGCTTCCGGATGCGCCGGATCGGCCGCCGCAAGCTCGCCCGCCTCACCTTCGGGGTCGGCCTGCTCGAACAGAACGCGGCCGACACGCTCCCGCCGACGATGACGGTGGCGGAGATCGTGGCGGAGCCCGTGCTGGAGCGCGACCGGCGCTACAACCGCAAGGCGCTCGACGCGCGCGTGGCGACGATGGTGGACGCCGTGCGGCTCCCGCTGGCGGTGCTGCCTCGCTACCCCTACGAACTGAGCAACGGGCAACGCCAGCGGGTCGCCCTCGCCCGTGCCCTCGTCTTCGGACCAGCCCTGCTGATAGCGGACGAGCCGACCGCCGGGGTCGACGTGACGGTGCGCGACGCGGTGGTCGACCTGATCGGCGAACTCCAGCGTGAACGGTCATTTTCTGCGCTCGTGATCAGCTCGGACCTCACCGTGCTGCGCCGGGTG
This sequence comes from Cryobacterium mannosilyticum, assembly GCF_004402705.1. NCBI lineage: Bacteria > Bacillati > Actinomycetota > Actinomycetes > Micrococcales > Microbacteriaceae > Cryobacterium > Cryobacterium mannosilyticum. The sequence goes on from NZ_SOFM01000024.1 coordinate 34,071, forward strand.
GCGAACCGGATCGGCGTGCTGTACCAGGGGGTGCTCGTCGGCCTCGGAACCATCGACGAGGTCTTCGAGGACCCGTGGCATCCGTATGTGGCGGGGCTGGCCGCGGCGCTGACCGGGCCGGAGGCAGACGACGAACTGGACAATGAGGCGAGCGACGGTCCGGGCGAGGACGCGGACGCCGATCCGGACGACCACGACCGAGGCGACGACCGTGCCGACGAATCCTGACCGCCGCGTCGCGGACGACACCGAGCCTGCCGCGCAGCACCGGGCCGTGCTCGCCGACGAGGTGACGCCCATTCCCGAGGGGATGCGCCCGGCCCGCGGTCCGATCGCCGTGCTGCCACGGCCCGCAGAGGTCTTCACAGCGGCCGTCCGCGCCGCCCAGGGCGAGGTGGCGGAGCTGTCGCCCGCGACCCGGGGACTGATCTGGCTCTCCTACGCCCAGGCCGACCTGCTCGGGGCCACCCTGGCCGCCAACCCGCAAATCCAGTGGGTGCAGCTGCCCTGGGCCGGCGTCGACGCGTTCAGCGCCATCCTGGCCGCGCAGGCCCGTCCGGACCTGCTCTGGACCAGCGCCAAGGGCGCCTACGCCCAGCCGGTGGCCGAACATGCGCTCGCCCTCGCACTGGCCCTGCTCCGCGTTCTGCCCACGCGGGCCAGGGCCTCAAGCTGGTCCACCGTGCCGGAGGGTCGCTCGCTGTACGGCCGTTCCGTGGTCATCATCGGCGCCGGGGGGATCGCACTGGAACTCATCCGGCTGCTGGAGCCGTTCGGGGCCCGCATCACCGTGGTGCGCCGCAGCAGCCGGCCGGTGCCCGGAGCGGACCGCACCGTGTCGACGGATGCCCTGTCCGAGGTTCTGCCCGAGGCCGACCTGGTCATCGTCGCCGCAGCGCTGACAGAGGCCACCCGGCACCTGATCGGGGCGGTAGAGCTCGCGCTGATGCGTCCGGAGGCGAACCTGGTCAACATCGCACGGGGGCCGCTGGTCGACACGGACGCGCTGGTGGCGGCCCTGGCCGCCGGCTCCATCGCCGGCGCGGCCCTGGACGTGACCGACCCGGAGCCGCTGCCCGACGGGCATCCGCTGTGGAGCGAACCGCGGTGCCTGATCACACCGCACTCGGCAGACACGCCCGAGATGACGGCGCCCCTCCTTGCTGAACGCATCCGGTTGAATGTGAGAGCGTTCCTTGGCGATGGGCGGTTCGTCGGCGTCGTCGACGCCCGGATCGGGTACTGAACCCAGGCCCCGATTTGGCAGATGCCGAACTTTTGATAAAGTAACAGAGTTGTTCAAGCATTCCTCGATAGCTCAATTGGCAGAGCAGCGCACTGTTAATGCGCAGGTTCTTGGTTCGAGTCCAAGTCGGGGAGCTAAAGGCCACCTAGGGCTCCACCCCGGGTGGCCTTTTTTGCACCCGGGGCACTAGCCGCCGCAGGAAAGGCGTAGTCCATGGATTTCTGGTTGATCGCGAGCATCGTGCTGGCAGTCCTCTCCGTGCTGTTGCTCGTGCTGTGGCTGCGAGCGCGGCGAGTCGCCGTCAACCAGTCCGCGGCCGAGCAGCTGCGGATCGACCTCGAGCTGAGCCTCGCTGAGCAGCAGGGCCGACTCGGCATCATCCGCGAGCTCCAGGACATCGCGGTGCTGGCCGTCTCCCGGTTGGTCACCGGGGCCGAGGCGGCCAGGTACACGGCCGAGACAGACCCGTCCAGCGCGGTGCGGGCCGCCACTGCCCTCGCCGAGGACGGGCGCGGCGCCCTCGCGGACATGCGCCGGGTGCTCACCATCGTGCGCGAGGGCGAATCCGTCGCCACCGCGCAGCCGGGCCTCCAGTCGGCCAGGGACCTCTTCCGGGTTATGCGCGATGCCGGCCTCGTCGTGGGTTTCACCGAGGCGGGCGAGCGGTTCCCGCTCAAGCCAGGCGCTGAGCTGGCCATCTTCCGGATTCTCCAGAGCGCGCTGGCCAACTCCCTCAAGCACGGCGGCCCGGGTACGGAAGCGAAGATCACCTTCACCTGGACCCGGGACGGCCTGCAGCTGCAGGTCGACGACGACGGCATTCGTGCCGGCGCCCGGCGTTCAAGCGCCGATGCGGGGGAGTTCGCCGCCCGCACCAGTTACACGATCGACGACGACCTCAAGGCGCTCAGTGAGAGCATCAGCGGTGCGGGGATCACCCAGATGCGGGAACGGGCCGAGTTGTTCGGCGGTGTCTTCAAAGCCGGCACCGTGCCCGGCGTCGGATTCTCCGTGTCCGCGATCTTCCCGTCGCTGCGTTTCCACAACGGTGTGCACGGCGTCGACCTCTCCCGCTGAGCGGGAGGTGGCCGTGTCCCGGTGGCTCAGTCCTCGAGGTTGTCGACCCCGGGGACCCAGCTGAGGTCGGGGATGCCCCAGCCGCGTTTGCGGGTGACCTTGTTGGCGATCTTCGCGTAGAAATGCTCGAGACGGTCCACGTAGAGCGTGCCGTCGAGGTGGTCGTATTCGTGCTGGAAGATCCGGGCCAGCCAGCCCTCGGCATGGATCTCGAACGGCTCCTGGTCCAGGTCGACCGCGCGCAGGATCGCCGACGGGGAGCGCAGGAGGGGGAAACGTTCGCCCGGGTAGGACAGGCAGCCTTCGACGTCCTCGTCCTCGTCCGCTTCACCGGCCGGGACCGGGGTGATCCACAGTTCAGGGTTGATAGCCACACCACGCCATGACCGGTCGTCATCGTCGAGGTAGCTGTAGGTGAAGAGGCGCAGCGGCACGCCGACCTGGGGCGCGGCGAGGCCGACGCCGGGGGCGGCATCCATTGTCTCGTACATGTCCTGTACCAGGACGCGCAGGTCATCGTCGAATTCTTCGACGGATGCTGCGGGGGAGTGGAGAACGGGATCTCCGGAAATAACAATTGCTCGCACGGCCATTCAGCAAGGATAACGGGCTGGTTCTCGATAGGGTCATTGAGTGACCCTCGACCTGACTGACTTGGCTGTGGACCTCACGATCGATCCCCGCCAGGCCATCGGAATCCCGCTCGCCCTGGTCGGCGCGGTCTTCCTCTCCCTCGGGGCGCAGTTTCAGCACCGCGGGGTGACCAAGGTCGAGGCCAGGACCGTGGAGGTCACCGGCGGGCTCAACCCGCGCCAGCTCGCCCTCCTGCTGGGCCGGCCCTCCTGGGTGTTCGGCACGCTGATGCTCGGCCTGGCCATCCTCTTCCAGTTGTCCAGCCTCAACTTCGCGCCGATCATCGTGGTCCAGCCTCTCGGCGCGGTGGCCCTCGTGATCACCTCGATCCTCAACGCGCGCGTCTCCGGCGTGAAGGTCAACCGGGCGTCCAAGATCGCCATCGGCATGTGCGTGGGCGGGGTCGGACTTTTCGTCACTGTCGCCGCGTTCACCGCCGTCGACAAGCCGGTCACGGATGCGAACCTCGTCACGATCCTGATCATGCTGGGCGGTGTCCTGCTCGTGTTCGGGGGCCTCTTCGGCTTTCTGCGCACCCGCTTCCCGGCGATCCTGTACATCATCGGCGCCGGAGTTCTCTATGGATTCGTCGCGACCCTCGCGAAGGTGATCATCAACCGCACCCAGAACGGCAACTTCGAGTGGCTGACGCTGACCTGCGTGGCCGGGCTGCTGCTCGGCGCGACCCTCGGGGCCTACTTCGTGCAGAACGCATACGCGTCCGGTCCGCCCGACCTGGTGATCGCCGGCCTGACCGTGATCGACCCGCTGATCGCGGTCGGCATCGGAATCGTCGTGCTCGGCGAGGTGGCGCAGGCGCCGGCCTGGGCGGCCGTGGCCTTCATCGTCGCCGGTGCCATCGCGATCTACGGCGTCTTCCTGCTCGCCCGCTACCACCCGCAGGCCGCGGGATAGCATCCGCCGGCACCCTCGTTCCGCTTGTGCGATGCCCCTCCGCGGCTCCGCGCAGTGACGCGCCGGTGCCGGGAATGGCTGTAGTCACGACGGTTTAGAATAGGGTGCTAGAAGACCTCGTCGGTGTGCGCGCCGATGAATCCTTGATTTCTTGCCGGATGACGACCTCCGGCTCACTTACGTTGGGACAATTCCACTTGTCAGATTCGACCGATTTGCCGAGCGACGCCTCCCGTGTCGAGCCGGCAACGAAGAAGCCGATTCGGGTTCTCATCGCCGCGGACACTTTTGCCCCTGACGTCAACGGTGCGGCACGCTTCGCCGAGCGGCTCGCCGCCGGCCTGGTCGCGCGCGGCCACGAGGTGCAGATCATGGCACCCGCGCCGTCCCGCAAGCACGGCACCTGGACCGAATTCCACGAAGGCCAGCCGATGGTCGTGCACCGCCTGAAGAGCTGGCGCTGGTACCCGCACGACTGGCTGCGCTTCGCCCTGCCGTGGCTGATCCACGCGGAAAGCCGCCGCATCCTCGACACGTTCAAACCGGATGTCGTGCACTTCCAGTCCCACATCAACGTGGGCCGCGGCGTCACCATCGAAGCCGCCAAGCGCGGGATCCGCATCATCGGCACGAATCACTTCATGCCGGAGAACATGCTCGAATTCACCCTGCTGCCCAAGTGGCTGCACGAGGGCATGGTCAGGGGCGCCTGGAAGGCCGCACGCCGCACCTTCGGCCGCGCCGAAGCCGTGACCACGCCGACCGTGCGTGCCGCCGAGTTCCTCGAGCGCTACACCGGGCTTGAGGGCGTCCACGCGATTTCGTGCGGCATCGACGCGCACAACTACGCGCCAAGCTTCGAACCGCGCACCGAGAACCGAATCCTCTTCGTCGGACGCGTCACCGGGGAGAAGCAGATCGATGTGCTCCTGCACGCCGTGACCCTGCTGTCACCCGACCTGGACGTCAAGGTCGAGATCGTCGGCGGCGGCGACCAGAAACGCAATCTCGAGCACCTGGCCCAGACGCTCGGCATCCGCAACCGGGTCACCTTCACCGGGTATGTGACCGACGAGGAGCTGCGCGCCGCGTATACGCGATCGACGGTCTTCGCGATGCCGTCCATTGCGGAGTTGCAGAGCATCGCCACGATGGAGGCCATGGCCTCCGGGCTTCCTGTGGTCGCCGCGAACGCGATGGCCCTGCCGCACCTCGTGCACGACGGTCAGAACGGGTACCTCTTCGAGCCGGGCAGCGCCAAGGACATGGCCGCCAAGCTCACCCAGGTGCTCACCGCGGCTCCCGACGAACTCGCCGCGCTCAAGCGCGAGTCGCTGAAACTGATCGGTGTGCACGACATCAACCGCACCCTGAACACTTTCGAGTGCCTGTATCGTGGGGAACCCGTGGTTGACACGATCACCTCCGAGGCTGCCGCACACTCCCCGGAGTAACCGCGGTTTTTGGGGCGGTAGCTCAGCTGGTTAGAGCAGCGGACTCATAATCCGTCGGTCCCGGGTTCAAGTCCCGGCCGCCCTACTTTAATTAATATCTGATCAGGGTTTCTTGTCCTCACTGAAAGGGCAAGACTTGATGCCTACATGGTTTATCCATGGTTTATTCGAAAGTGACCGCCTGATACCGGCGCTCGTAGAGAAGGTGCACGACTAGGTTCGATTGAGCTGGAGTGGCCTCGAATGCCTACTTGTCATGGATACTGAACGACTCTTCGGGCTCGGGTTAGAGCCTGTACTGACGACAAGCGTACTCGCCGAGTATCTCGGCGTGCAGGTGCAGGCCATCTATGACCTGCGTACCGACGGGCGCGGTCCCTCCGGCATTCGAGTTGGACGGGAGATCCGCTATCGAGTCTCCGACGTGCGCCGATGGCTGGACGGCCTCCACGAGCCTGAATCGTCCCTGAGTGGCCGCGGGGGTGAGCGTTGATGGCCGGGCGGCCACGACTTCCAATCAGCACGTTCGGTGCCATCAAGACGACCAAGGTCGGTCCAGACCGGTACCGGGCAACGACTGTCTTCCGCGACTGGGACGGGCAGTCGCGGCAAGTGGGTGTGACCCGTTCGAGTCGTAACGCGGCGCAGTCAGCGTTGAAAGTCGAATTGGCCGGGCGCATGCGTGCTGGTGGGGTCGGTGACGCGCTGAATGCGGGCTCGCCGTTCCCGATGCTGGCCGACGCCTGGCTTGAGGACGTGATGCTCGACGTGGACCGTTCCCAAGGGACCAAAGACACCCATAAGCGGGAGTTGCGCGTGCTCGTCCTGCCTTTCTTCGAGCACTTCACCATTCGCGAAGTGACCGTCGGCCGCATTGAGCTGTTCCTGATGAAGCAGCGTGGGAAGTCCTACACGCGAGCCAAACACTCCCGCACGATCCTCAGCATGATCTTGGCTTTCGCGGTGCGGCGGGAGATCATCGCACGCAATCCGGTGAAGGAGACCTCGCGGATGAAGAAGCCTCCTCACACCCCCAGGGCGCTCACGACGGAGCAGGTACGCACGGGGGAGGGCACGATGGGGCCACGATCCGACGGGCAGGTGCGGGACATCATCGAGGTAATGCTCGGCACAGCAACACGCATCGGGGAGGCGCTCGCGCTGCGGCAATGCGACGTGGATATCGATGCCGATCCGCCGCGAGTGACCATCAGCGGCACGCTCGTCGTGCACAACGGCACCGGTGTGCTCCGTCAGGCGCATCCCAAGACCCACGAGTCGAACCGCGTCATTGCCGTGCCTCAATTCGCGGCCGACGTGATCCGCCAACGCCTGGCGCTTATCGATCCGGACGACGCGGAACACCTACTGTTCTACTCACGGAATGGCACACCGCTCACGCCGCACAACGTCAGACGCACGTTCCGGGGGATCCTCCGGAACGCCGGCCTCAAGGACATGGAAATCACCCCACACTCCTTTCGCCGTACCGGCGCGACGCTCCTCGCCAACGAACTCGGCATACAGGCAGCGGCCGACATGCTCGGACACACCTCGACGTCGACGACGAAGGCGCACTACGCCGAGCCCGATCGCACGGTGAAGTCGGAACCGGCGTCGATGCTGCAGCGGCTGGCGCCACCGTCGGAGGGAGACCCCCAGACTCTAAGGACGCCCCACTCGGAGGCCGGTGACCCGTTGGTCGGCCCGGCGTCGGGCAAGGCAGGTGCCAAACGGAGGCTCCCTGACCGACAAGACTGATACGGCGCATACCGGACTCGGCCACACGCTGCTCTGTCCTCCTCTGCACCGCCGACCGTGGTCTGTCTCAGTTAGGGAACCCTGAACGGGCATTGGCGACCGATATCGGAGGTGAGCGGTGTCACGGCCCAACAGAGGCGCCGATGGTTCAATTGCGCTTCGCCTCTGCGCGCTGCAAACTGAAATTCGCGAGTGGGAGTTGCGCTCTGCACGGCGACAGTGAGATCAGGCACCGTCTGCTGTGTGACAATTTGCTCCGTGCTGTTCGGACACTAGTAGTGTCGACGGTAATCGACCTGGGGGGAACCAGATGAATCGCTGTTTCACAAGCTTTTTCGCGGTAGCTGCGTCACTGTTGCTCTTGACGGGCTGTTCCGCCTTCGCCGCTCCGGGACCGGATGACACGGGCACCTCAACAGTCAGTCAGCCGGATTTCCCGAATGGGTTCAAGGACCGCGGAGACGGGGTCGCAACTCGTTTCGTTGACGAGGAACACTGCGGGCGAGGCAGATGCAGCCAAATTGAGATCTACGCTTACGGATCTTGCCCCAGCGGCGTGTACGTCAGAGCAGACACCATGGATGAGTCGGGCGCCGTCGTCGGATTCACCAACGGCATCACCGGCTCACTCGCCGAAGGCGACAAAGCCATTGCCACCTTGCCGATCCACGAAGATGCCGCGACGGACGTGAAGATCACCAAAGTCAACTGCCACTGATCAGGACAAGCTGAACGCGAGGACCGCACTGAGTACTGTGGTCAGCGCCATCGTGCAACACCCGAAAAGGACCAGCCCGCCGCGGTTTCTGGCTCTGCGCGCGGCGATCACGCCGACCACGAGGGCCACCGCCATGATCACGGGGATCGCGCCCAAGCTCCATTCCGCTTGAACAACGTAGTTCGGACTCGGACGCGGCGGCTCGATGGGAGCCATCGCAAACCGGATACCCGCTACCCACCACAGCACAGCAGCCAAGAGCGCGGCCACCGTCAGGAGCGTGCCCGAGGAAACGACCCGTGTCATCCAGCCCCCTCATCGTCCTTGCCCCGACCCGAGGTCCAGGCGGTCGCCTCCAACGTAGCCGGGGACTAATTGCCGTCCAACCACCCATCACCTGTCGATGCCCAATCGTTGCCCACCGGGCGGAAGGGTGCACCTAAGGTTCAAACATGGGGCGCCGATGGTGGAACGGGATCGCGGTGCTCGGCCTGCTGGGGGCCGTCTCTACAACCCTCACAGGTTGCATCGTTGCCTGCCCGGCGATTGGCTACATCAACACCTCCCCAACCCTGTTCGAGTTCACCGGACCTTTGCCCATCGGCGCCAAGGTGTCAGCGTGCTACGGCGACGCCTGCGACCCGGCCGTCGTACAGGCAAACGACGATGGCATATGGGAGGTCCCCCAGGAAGTTCCGTATCTGGCCGACGCGAGCCCGATCGGAGGCACGCGACTGCGCGTTGTCGTTGAGTCCGGCGAGCAGAACATCATCGACAACGTATTCGACATTCCTATGTCGGTGGAACGCACGGGGTTCCTGTGGCAATGTCCCGGACCAGTGCACTTCGAACGACTCCGAATCTCGATCGCCGACTAAGTTCGGCTACCCACGACCAGTGCCGAGTCCGGTGACCGACCCAGTCCACCGGAAGAAACGCCACTGGCCTGCCCGCAAGCCGGACCGTCACGGACACAGATTCCGCCGCCGGGCCATCCGGTCGCCGGGGGGACGATTCGGGTCTCATTTGGGAACGTCATGCGAGCAGGTGCGTCGCCTCTGTTCGCCAGACTGCGCGGAGGATTGCGATGGTGTCTTCGAGGGTGACGAGTGCGCCTTCGCTTGCTTCCGCGAGTGCGCGGGCGTGCTCGATGACCGCCTGTGGCGCCCGGGATGCGCCAGGGGCCACGCGGGTGCCGGCGGCGGTGCGGGTGACGATGAGTCCGTCGCGTTCCAAAGATTTGTAGGCCTTTGCGGCTGTGGCCTGTGCGACGCTGAAATCTCGAGCGGTTTGTCGGACGGTTGGCAGGCGTTCGCCGTCACCGAGTTGTCCGGAGCGGATCGCTCCGCGGAAGAGCGCATCGATTTCATCCGCAGAGCTTGGCGTGGTCCCGGTCATCGCCGTGGTCCGTTGGTCGAGACTTCATGCTCCGGTGTTGCGAGGCGTGAGCGTCGTGTCGCGAGTGCGGCTCGGGCGGTGTCGACTGCAAGTCGGAGGAGGAACGCGACTCCGCCGGCCTGGAGTGCATAGCCCAGGAGGTTCATAGGGCGGGCGATTGCGTCGTAGCCGCCGGCTACGAGAATGCGCGGGTAGGACGCATTGTCGGATACCCACTGCTCGTCTAATCCGACCAGAGCTTGCCCGGAGGAACCGGTGTGCATCCACACGGCTCCGAGCGTTGTGATGAGTCCACCGAGCAGGATGAACGTGAACAGTCGAGCGGTTAGTTCTCGTTCCGAGCGCACGCTGGAGGCGGTCGATCGGGCGAACACGGGCCGGTTGGCGTCCGTGTGCAGCACGGCGAAAAAGACGGTGCAGGCCAGTGCCAGCGCGACGAGAGTGGCGAGATGGTTCGGCCATCCTGCTCCGGACAGGTACCCATAGCCGCTGTTGAAGCTCATGTAGATCGGGAGGTTGGTGTAGTCGGGAACGTTTCCGAAAAACGGTCCGTCTGCAGGCGCCGTCCTGGCGATCGCAATCTGCCACGCTGCCGTCAGTGCGAGCAACGTCGCGGTGATTCCGGAGATCCAGAGCAAGGTGCGAGACGCAAACGCATGCCACGGGCGGCGGGGAACAATTGAACGCTCTCCCGGCGCGGGAAGTGGCATCCGTCGAAGCGCTACGGCCGCCGCAGCCACCACGAGTGTCGCCGCGAATAGCGGAGCCGGCCTGCGCCACCAACCGTCATACCCGGATGCGTCATAGGTCGACACGGCGATCGCGCTGACTGCCGTCGCTACGACAACCACGAGCAATGAACCCGCCACTCCCGCCCAGGTGAGAGTTGCCGTGCGCCGCCCGGTTTGGGGGAGTGAAACCATGCGCCGGGGTCGAACCCACGACAGAGCGAAGAGGACCAGGCCGAAGGTGATGGCCACTTCCAGAGGTAGTAGATCTTGAACGGCGTGCACGAATAGAAAGAGGAAGTTCATCTAGGCCCCCAGAAGATCGAATCCCTCGCGAGCATCGCGAGCGTTGTGCTGTAAAAGTAGCACAAGATTGTGCTATCGAAACAGTGCAAGTAAGCGCGGGGGAATTCGTCCCCGATCGGCGAACCGTGAACGGACTTCGACGACGCGTCGAAAATGCGGAGCGATAGGAGTGATGGCTCGACGCGGTGGCGGGAACGGTTAGCGGTTCTTGATGCTGCTCAATCTGAATTGAATGATCCGCTCGACGTCGTCATAATCCGCGAGTTTCAAGACTTTGATCTCCACGTCATACCCGTCAATGATCCCTGTTGCCGAGCAGGCCGTGTACGCCCCGGTGAGCCCGGCCGGAAGCGGCGAAGTCTCGCAGTCACCTTCAACATTCGCACCGCCAAGCGCTTCATCGCTGATCCGTTGTACATCGGCGGGAGTCACGTGCTGTTCAGTCCGGTAGGCGCGCCACATGCTGTCGCAAGGCACCGTGTAGCGAATGCAGAAGGGTCCGCCAGCCACGTTGTGGCCATCCTCGCTCCAGCTCGGATCGGGACGCATTTTGTCCGCGATGGCCACCATCGGTGCCGTGGCGATGTTGAACGCGACTTCCATTACGACGAATGGGGATGCCAGCACGACCAACGCAATGAGGGCGCCCGTCAGCCATTTCCGAAGCCGACTCCTCTTGCTCGGCTGGGAGCTATCCACGGGGAAGCCCATGTTCTTCTCCGTCTCTGCGTGAAGTTGCCTCGCAAGTTGAATCGTCGAAGAGTGTTCAACGTGTCGGGTGCAAAGCTATCGGTGCTCCCGCACCTCCGGGCACTCCCTCGTTTGGGGATATCGTTCGGGAGGCCGAGTACAGGAACCCTCTACATGACGCCCTATCGGTTAGTTGGGCTGCAGAAGTAGAGAGCCTGAGGCTAGTCCTTCTCCTTCAGTTGGTGCAGGAAGCCGCGGAGGTCATTGATGAGAAGTTCGGGCTCTTCGAGGGCGGCGAAGTGGCCGCCGTGATCTTCGAAGTCGTTCCATCGAACGATCGTATTCGCTTGGATGGATTGTGAGCGGATGCCGACGTCGTGCGCGAACTGGATAGCTGCGGTCGGCACTCCAGAGTTTGCTGGCGTGGCGCCCCAGGAATTTTGGGCGTAGCCGACGTAAGCGGACGAGCCGCCGCTGGCGGTGAACCAGTACAGCGAGGCGTTCGCCAGGATCCACTCGCGCCCGAGGATCTCATCAGGCAGGGTCTCGAGTGGCCAGGTCCAGGAACGGAACTTGTCGAGCATCCAGGCCAACTGGGCAACAGGCGAGTCGGCAAGGGCGACGCCGACGAGGCCCGGCCGGGTGGACTGGATGGAAATGTAGCCATACTCCTCGTTCATGAACCTGCGAACGCGCGCCATTCGGTCCTGATCGAGGGGGCTCATCGCGGCGCGGTCGTCCTCACTGATATCGCCGGAGAAGCCCAGCGCTCCGTTGATGTGCACGCCGATCACGCGTTTAGGGGCGACGCGGGCGATTTCCGGGGAGATGACGGCGCCGAGGTCGCCGCCCTGCACCAAGAAGCGCCCGTAGCCGATGCGGTCCATCAGCTCGACCCATGCCGCAGCGATGTGCGCGGTGGTCCAGCCTGCGCTGTTGAGCGGAGTGGAGAAGCCGAAGCCGGGCAGCGAGGGGATGATCAGATGCACGGCATCTGCCCTGTCTCCGCCGTAGGCCTCCGGGTCAGTGAGCGGTCCGATGAGGTGCAGGAACTCAAGGAACGATCCGGGCCAGCCATGGGTGAGGAGCACCGGCGTCGCATCCGGCACGGCAGAGCGAACATGGGCGAAGTGGATCCGCTGACCGTCGATGACCGTCATGAACTGCGGGACCTCGTTCAGACGCGCCTCGAAGGCCCGCCAATCGAAATCCTCGGCCCAGTCGGTGACCAGATCCTGGAGGTAGCCGCTGGGGATTCCCGTGTCCCAATCGTTTCCAGGCAGCGGGGCAGGTATCCGAGTCGTACGAAGGCGGGAGGTGAGGTCGTCGATGTCTGCCTGCGGGATGTCGACGCGGAAGGAAGTGATCGTGCTGTCGTGTGTGGTGTCCATGAGCGCACTCTCGCAGGCAAGGCGGACAGGTCTTGTCCTGCTATTTACGGGATGATGGTTTCTATGTGGGATACGCCCGGGCGGCTGCTGCGACTACTGGCGCTCCTGCAGCGGCGGCGCGACTGGAACGCGGAGCAACTCGCCGAAGAGCTTGACGTGACGCCACGCACCGTGCGGCGGGACATCGGCAGGCTGCGGGAGCTCGGCTACCCTGTCACGACCGTGCTGGGTGCCGGCGGCGGCTATCAGCTCGAGGCCGGGGCAACACTGCCGCCCCTCATGTTCGACACCGACGAAGCCATCGCCGTGATGGTCTCCCTCCGGGACATGGTCGCCAACACCGCCGCCGGTACCGCCGAGGGCGCCTTGAGCGCGTTCGTCAAACTGCACCGGGTCATGCCACCCCGGTTGCAGCCCGTCGTCGAGGCGTTCCTGGCTCACACCAGCAGCCTCGACCTGGGGACAGCAATCGGTCCATCGGCTGGACCGGTCAACATCACCACGCTCGTGCTCCTCGCGCGCGCCTGCCGCGACCGCCGACAACTCCTGTGCCGATACCGCCGCTACTCGGGCGAGATCGGAAACCGGCAACTCGAACCGCTACACCTCGTGCATACGATGGGCCACTGGTACCTCCTCGCCTACAGTCTCGAGTCCTCTGGATGGCGCACATTCCGCGTCGACCGGCTCAGCGAAACGCAGATCACGAACAAGCCCAGCTACCCGCGGCAACCGCCAGCCGAGGACCTGCACGAGTATGTGACAGCGCAACTAGCGGCCGGATGGCGGCAGGTCACAGGAACCGTGCGCGTGCACGCTCCGCGCGCACAGGTTGACGCCTGGATCAGACCGGCCTGGGGAACGGTCACCGAGGAGACCGCTAATACGTGCATTGTGAACGCGGGTGCCGACAGCTACCAGGCAATGGCCAGATGGCTGCTACTCATCGGCGCCCGCCTCACCATCCTGGAGCCAGCCGAGCTCCGCACCGCATTCACGGACCTGGCAGCCGAAATCGCCCGCATCGCCGACGACAACCCCGCCGAGGAACGTGCCATCTGACGAACCGTCAGCGCATTCAGGCCGATCTGTTGCATACGCTGTCACTCGGGACTGATGTTTGGGGAAGGACCGTCATGCCGGCCGAGGCCAGGGAAGGCGCAATCGATCTACGAGACCATTGGTGGTGGCGCTCCGGCTGGGAGAGAGGGACTCGCTACTACACCTGGCATCTCACCTTTGAACATGAGCCCGCGCTGCAGCGGCTCGTCCTCGACTATCAAGAAGTCCTGAGCGGCTTCTCGTTTCTGGACCCTGTCCCGATCGAATGGCTGCATCTAACCCTCGTCGGGGTAGGGAATGCAACGGCTGTCAATGATCTGCAAGTGCGCACGGTCATTGATCAGGTTCGAGGCGAGATCGCTGGGGGGCCACCGATCTCACTCACCTTCCAGAAACCAGTTGTTCTGCGGGAGGCGGTCTCGCTCATCGTCGAACCGACCGAATCCCTTTCGAGGCTGAGGAAAACGCTCCGCCGCGCAGTGACTGGCTCCTTGGGAGCAGCGGCTCCACCTGAGGATGCCCGCTTTCCATTTGTCCCACACGTGACGATGGCCTACGTCAACGCTGACGCGGACGGACGGGGAGTCATACGTGCTCTGGAGCACAAGCCGGAGCGGGTCGCGGCCCGGGTCTCGCCGGTTCTCGCACTCATTGAGCTCCACCGTGACAACCGGCAATACGAGTGGCGAACCTTGGAGGAGATCCCGCTAGCGGATTAGAGGACATTGAGCTTCTGGGGCCCCACAGCGTGCCGTCGCGCAGCCGAACGTTAACCGGGCACCATCAACCAGCCAAGTCCTTCGCTGGGCGTCAGGAATCGGACGTCAGGCCAGTTCCTTCCGGAACCAGTGGTTAGCGTATGGGTCGGTATTGTGCGCTTCCCCTTCGATGTAGCCAAGGGACGCGTACAGGCTTCGCGCTTCGACGAGGTCCGTTCGTGTGTCCAACCGCAACGCATGGAGTCCGAATTCGAAGGATTTGCGTTCTAGTTCCTTCATGAGAAGGCGTCCCACGCCCCTACCCCGTGCCGCAGGTTCCACGAAGACTCTGGTCACCTCGCCGATGTCGCCGGGCCGTACCCGCATTCCTGCACAGCCGAGAACGGTGGCTCCTTGGCGGGCCAGCAGAAGGATGCCCAGTGGTGCGACCAGGTCATCACTGGGGTATCCGGCCTGGGCGTCCAGGGTCTCCTGTCGAGAGGCGGGTCGCCCGTAGTAGCGACTCACAAGCTCCTCGTAGTACCGACGTGACACGTCCTGGGCTTCAGCAGACGTCGGTGATGTCGCGGAGACAAGGATCGGCATCGTTGGAGTCATGCGATCCACAGTAGTTCTCGAGACACCCGACCAAGCGTGAGCTTGCTCCTACAGAGCGGCGTCAGGCTGCAGGGTTAAAGGGTGCCGGCCCCGGTAGGCCTGCGGCCCAGAGATGCTTGGAATCGGATCAAGTATCCATCCGGGTCCTGAACCAGGAACTGGGCTACGCCGGCCTCGGTCGTGCCAGTCCGGTACCACTTCGTCTCCGGTTCCATGAAAAGGGTCCAGCTCGCGGCGTCGAGAGCACTCAGCAGCGGTTGTATCGACGCCACAGTGATCTGGAAGTTGATCCCGCGGCCGAGAGGCGGTTCCAGAGGGGCAGGTATCCAGTTCCGTCCCGATCCTCTTTGTTCGAGCATGATGTGCGCCGTGCCGCTGGTGATGTAGGCAAACCCCTCGTCGGGGCGGTCGTAGAGCACCTCGAATCCGCACAGACGGCACCAGAAATCCAGGCTCGCCTCGAGAGAGGTGATCAGTAGCTCCGGGACCAGGCCGGGACCCGGCGTGCTGTCCGCGTCTGGCACGACTTCGGTTTGAAGCGAGACCTCTACCTCAGCGGACGTGGTCGATGCCGCAGGGACAAGGATCGGCGTTGGCATCATTCGGTCCACCTTACGCTCCGACCCACTGAGCGGATGTGTCGCGGCTTGATCCTCAAAACCGCCCGTGATCAGCGCCTCATTCAAGCTCAAAGAGTTTCCGAGGTGCCATAGCGTCAAAACATGGATCTCTCAGTATCGTGCACGCTCACAGGTCCGCTCGTGACCCTTGAACCGCTCTCGCTGGATCATGTGGGTGATTTGTGTGTGGCCGCGGACGAGGGTGAACTCTGGCGCGCTTGGTACACCGCGGTACCGCACCCCGAGTCGATGGCGGGAGAGATTGCCCGCCGGCTCCGTCTTCACGCACAGGGACTTGTCCTGCCCTGGGCCACCCGGCTTACATCAACAGGACGGATAGTCGGCATGACGACCTTCATGAATCCGAACGTCGATGCCCCGCGAGTGGAGATTGGATCGACCTGGCTGGCCAGAAGCGCTCAGGGCACCGGGGCGAATCGCGAGGCCAAGCTTTTGCAGCTGGGCTACGCCTTCGACGACTTGCACTGCATCGCGGTGGAATTTCGCACTCACTGGCACAACCGCATATCGAGAAAGGCGATAGCAGCATTGGGCGCGAAACAGGACGGAGTGCTACGCAGCCACTCCGTCGGACCAGACGGCGCGCTTCGGGACACCGTCGTATTCTCAAATATTCAGAGTGAGTGGCCGGCCGTTCGGGTTGGTCTCCGACACTCCCTGGCAACGGGCGGATTCTCCGCAGAATAGTTGCGCGATGGCAGAGACAGCCTCACGGGCTCAGATTCGTCTCCATCCCCGGACGATCCCCGGCACTCATTCTGCGAGAAGGGGGGAGCGGCTGCTGATGGCGTCCAGGGTTCGCAAGGGAACGCTAAGAGTGACAGATCTAGGCCAGGGCCTCATCCAATAGTTCATGCCCTCCGGCCCGTCCCCGCTCTGCTCTCGGAATCCGTCGGTGCAACTCGACGGCTCGGCCTGGAAGAATTGAGAGGTGACCGTAACCCTTCAGCGAATCTTGGCCAGCGAGTTCCCGACATGGATTGAGCAAAGCTGCGCGGAGTACGTCGGCGATTTACTTGCCCAGGGTCGATCACACGAGGAAGCTCGGCGCATAGCGGTCGAGAGCATGGCTCGTTCATTCCCGAAGAGTACTCAGAGCCCCGGCAATGAGGTCTTTCACGTTATGAACGAGGTTGGCACGGCAGTGGGATATCTGTGGATCGGGCAGGATGTCACCACCGATCCGGGGGCGTGGTGGGTCTGGGACGTTTTCATCAACGCTGACCAGCGTGGCCAGGGTCATGGGAGAACAACGATGCTGCTCGGCGAGGAATATGCACGCTCACACGGTGCGCGCTCTCTCGGCCTCAGCGTCTTCGGATTCAACACCGGTGCCAGGGGACTTTACGATTCCCTCGGCTACGAGACAACCTCGGTGAAGATGCTCAAGAAGCTCGAATGAGCCTTCTCTTCGCTATCGCTGGTTGGCGTCACCGCAGGGCGGCGCCGAGATGGATGCCCGTAGGTGGAACCCTCAGCGGGCACGCCAAAGTCCGGTAGCGGATCCCGCCGCGGAGCGGTGGGGTCGCTACAGCTGCAGGTGAAGACGTAATGCGTCGTCAAGTTGTTCCATGACATCCGCAGGGGCACGCCCGAGGATCGCGCCCAGCCGCTCGACGGCGATCGAGCGCACCTGCTCGGCCTGGGCCTTGGAGTCCTGAGGTAGCCCGGTCGCGCCGGCGGGCAACAGCGCCTGAAAAGGGAAGATCCGGTCAGTGTTGCTGGTGACGGGCACGACGGTGACCACTCCGCGGCCCAGCCGCGCCGCGATCGAATTCGCGCGATCGTTGCTGACGATTACGGCCGGACGTCGTTTGTCGGCCTCGCTCCCTCGCACCGGATCGAGATCCACGAGCCGGATCTCACCGCGCAGCATCGGCAATCCCGTCAGCCGCGGTCACGCTCCACACCGCGAGGTCACCCGAGGCTTCCCACTCGCTCCAGGCCGCCTCGTAATTCTGCTCCAGATCGGGAAGCCGCAGCATGCGCACGGCGTGGTGCACTGCGGCCGACCTAGACGAGAGGCCGGCAGCGCGAGCATATTCATCGAGGACAGCAACATCCTCGTCTGGCAGACTAACACTGATTTTCATACCATAATACTACCGCGGTACTACCAAAACGGCGATAGGTGTTCCAGGTTGCTGTCGTCATGGCGCCACACGGCTATCAAGCCAAGTTCTTGCTATCCCAGAGCGGGCACAGGGCCTGCTGCCGATGCGGGCTGACAGGAGGAAGGTGAACACCATGGACGCGGACGAGATCGTTCAGGAGGAGGAGCCTGGTCCAGTTGCCGCGGTCACGCGGTACCGCTGGCGAGCCTTGCCGGCACCCGCCTGGTCATGTCTCTAGTCGACGAGGTGCACGTCCCGGTTGGGATGGTCTGGGAAGACCTCCAGCGCCCTCGACCTTGTTGCAGTACAATGCAACACAGGAGGAATGAGATGTCGACAACGATTGCAGACACGCGCCGGTCAGTCGGGTGGACGGTTCGTGATCTCGCTGAGAATCTGGGTGTTGCTCCCAGTACGGTCACGCGGATGGAACAGTCCGAGCGGGACGACCGGATTCAGCTCGGAACGCTCAAGCGTGCCCTGGCTGTGATGGGGCGACGTCCCCGCGTGGAGGTCGTCAACACTCGTCGTGAAGAGAGGGTGACGATGGAACTGCATCGCACTCTCGCGAACAGGCTCAGGACCGATCCGCAGGCTGTGCTTGATGTGGTGCCGGACAACCTCGTTCGCCTTCGGGCTCGGCTCCGTTCCCCGATCGGGCAGAAGTGGGTTGATCGTTGGGCCGAGCTTGTGGATAGTCCCGTGGACCTACTCATCCTGGGCATGCTCGCGGACACTCCGGAGGGTCGGGAACTCCGACAGAACTCGCCGTTCGCTGGTGCCCTCACTCAAGGCGAGCGGGTCGCAGCAATCGAGCGGGCTAACCAAGAATGAAACGCAGGGAGCTCGAGGAGGCGATCCGGCACGCCACCAGGGTCACTGAGCAACGCGAGGTACTCGTCATTGGCAGCCAGGCCATCCTCGGTTCCTATGATGAGACGCAGCTGCCCGAACGGGCCACGCTCTCTGAAGAGGTCGACATTGCACCGATCACGGACGATGCGGACTACACCCTGGCTACGCTCATCGACGTCAACCTGGGGGAGTGGTCCCAGTTTCACATGGACCACGGCTTCTACGTGCAGGGTGTCAACGCTACGACCGCGGTGCTCCCGAATGGCTGGGAGACCCGCACCGTTCAGCTGGCACCAGACAGTCCCAACGGCGCACTGGCCCGATGCCTCGATCCACACGATCTGTGTGCCGCAAAGTTGGTTCGTGGTGATGAAAAGGACCTGGAGTTTGTGGACGCGCTAGTCGAAGCCGGGCTCATCGATCCCGTCTCCCTCGTTCGAATATGCAGCGAGTTCCCCGTCACCGATACCCGACGCAACATTACGATCCAGCGCGCGCAGGCCTTCCTCCGTGGATAGTTCGTCGTCGACCATGGTGCCGGGGAATTCGAGCCGGCGCCACACTCCGAAGCTGGGCAGCCGCAGCCGCATTCCGACCACCGTCCGCGTCAGTTCGGGGCATCGTCCGGGCAGGCGCTTTGGCTGCGGCGTTCCCGCCTTCCGCTTAGGGAATCAGTCGCTGGTCTCGGAGGCTCTGGAAGATTCTCAGGAACATTGCTTCGCTATCAACATAGGTGTGGAAGCCAGCACGTCTCGATTTTGAGGTGTCGGCAATGACGTCGTAATCCCACGCAAAGACGAAGTCGCCAAACTGCCAGGAGGACACATCAGAGTAGGGAGTCTTTGCCAGATCGTGCTTCGCAACCATTGCGTCCCAGAGGTCAGACTTGCCTGCCATCACGTCGCTCAGGCTCATCGGCAGCGGTGGCGCTACCTCGAGGTCGAAGAACGCTGCAATTTTCGGCCACATCGACGACCAGCGGAACATGTCCCCGTTAGTGATGTTGAAAGCTTGGTTCCTGCTACCGGGGCTCGTTGCCGCCCAGACCGTGGCTTCCGCCAGCAGCCCCGAGTCCGTCATCTCGATCAAGCTTGAGTAGGCCCCGGGCTTGCCCGGGAACCGAAACGGGACGCCGAGCTCTTTGCTGATCGAGGCGTACACCGCAAGCACCATGGCGAGGTTCATGGGGTTACCGAGCCCAATGCCGGCCACAACCGAGGGGCGCAATGCCGACCACGACCAAGCGGCGTCGGCCTGACGGCGCTCAAGGAACTGCTGCTGGTCAACGTTGAATTCCGGCGGCATGTGCGGCGGATCGTCCTCACGGGCCGGCGTCGAGAAGGGCCCCAGGTGAGCGCCATAGACCTTGTACCCCTGCATCAAACTGATGTGCTCCAGCTTCGGCGCCACGGGTTCGATCGCATCGACAACATTTGTGAGCATCGCCAAGTTCGGCGGCACCAGTTCCGCCCAACTCGCGCGATCCTGATAGGCGGCATAGAAGACATGGGTGACCTCAGTCAGGCTGGCGAGCTTCCCAGCGGTGTCGTCCTTGTCCAAAAGGTCAACGGCGATATGCCGAATCGATCCCTGACAAACCCCTCCCCGCCGAGAGAGTCCGATGATCGTCCAGCCTCCCACGCGATCGAGGTGCTCGATCAAGTTCCCGCCGATCACACCACGTGCTCCGACGACCAATGCAGTTCTCAGTGCCATGGTTCCTCTTTCATCGCAATAACGCAATTTACCGATATCAGGTCTACCACAGCATCGTGACATCGCGATATCACGATTTGACACTATGCTGGAGTCATGGAAGACCTCAGCGACGATCAACTGGTGAGCGCCTTCAAAGCGCTCGGCCACCCAACTCGCTTGGCAATCTTGGGCTGGCTCAAGGACGGCAACTCATTTCCGCCGCAGGATCGGCCAGCGGACGAGGTCGGAGTGTGCCTCAAGCACATTCAAGCGCGTGCAAACGTGTCACAGTCCACCGCTTCACAGTTCATGGCGACGCTGCAACGCGCAGATCTTGTGATCTGTACTCGTATCGGCCAGTTCTCGCACTACCGTCGTAACGAGCGGACCATTGCCAAACTCGGCGAGGCCATCGGCGGCGATATCTAGCCACATTGCCGCCCCGTTCACCGCAAGCCCCGAGCGAACCGGAACCACTATGGCGCTCTGATGTACGTCACCATGGCGGACGTCTACGGACGCAGATTTGGCCCCAATTCGCAGAGGGGACTCCGACGCCTCGGGGGAGTGGCGGTTGGGAAGGCTCGTCGGGCACTCGTACTTCCCCTGGTGCACCGAGAGCGACAGCTGACTGAGTGCATCAACCCGAAGCGCCCGCCCAACCACAAGGGGGCGGGCGCTTCACCTTGACACGCGACGGACATCACTCCGATTCAGGAGATGAGGCCGTACTCTGTGAGCATCTCGCTGATCTGGGTGTCGGCAATCCGCTTCATCACTTGCTGCTGGACCGGGCCCGGGATCTCGAGCTCCTTGCCGTCGCGAAGACGGCTGGTGGCGGCCAGTAGCTTGCGCACGTCGTAGGTGGAATTGACGACTTCTGGCACGCCGCGGTCGATGCCGAGGAGCTGGTAGGCCGCCTCCATTCCGGTGCGCACCGAATACTCGACAGTGAAGATTGTGTCGCGGGTTCCGGCTTCGGCGAACTGGCCGAGAAACGCGAAATTGACCGCGTCGGCCGGGACCACAGCGGGTCGGTCGCCTGCTTGTCGGGGCATAAAGAACGCCGTGATGTAGGGCATCATCACGGGCACGCATGTGGCGGCCTGCGCCGCGAGCTCGTCGATCTCGGCCACGGGAACGCCCATGTGGTAGAGCCACTCCTGGGTGATCTCCTCACCGGTGCACTCCTGCATGGTCTTCTTCACGTAGTCGCCAGGCTTGTCGACGAACAGCGAGTACACCCAGACGACGATCTGGTCCGGGGGCTGCTGCTTGAAGTGCGGCTGGCGGTTGACGGTCCAGCTCAGCAGCCAGGAGGAGTCCGTGGCGGTGACGATGCCGCCGGTGACCACCCTTCCGCTGAATGGATCGCGTTTGGCGATCTTCTCGATGTACGCAGGGATGCGCCGGTCCAACGTGGTGACCGTTGCCGACTCCCATTTGGTCTGCGGGATGTTCGAGCCGAAGACGTCCGGGTGCCCGAACGACGGGTCCTGTGCGGCTATGCGCCGCCACAGGTCCCAGGCCGGGGCCGGGCCCTGGTCAAGCTTTGCCGGTGTGTGCTGGTCCCCGTTGTCGGAGTTCTCGGTCAGTGAGCCGATAGTGGTGAGTACGAGGTCATCGTCGCCGAGATCGATGCCGCCGCTGACGCCCTCAGCGATCCAGTGGATGGCCGTGGCCGTCTTGCGGTCGGCCGTGATCGCGAAGTCGACGTCGGTGACCTCCGTGCCGAACCTGAACGTCACGCCCTGGTCGAGCAACCAACGGTACAAGGGCAGCACCAGTGACTCGTACTGGTTGTATTTCGTGAACTTCAGGGCCGTGAAGTCGGGCAGTCCGCCGATGAGGTGGATGAATCGGTGCAGGTACAGCTTCATCTCGAGGGCGGAGTGCCACTCCTCGAAGGCGAACATGGTTCGCCAATACATCCAGAAGGTCGTGGTGAGGAACTCCTCGCTGAAGACTTCGTTGATCCGCTTACCCTCCATCGACTCACGGGTGGCCAAGAAGACCTCGGTGAGTTCCTTTTGGGAGCTTTCGGAGAGATCGAAGCGGCCGCCGGGACCGGCGTCCTGGCCCCGCTCGATCGTGGCCCGCTGGAGGGAGTAGTTCGGGTCGTCTTTGTTCAACCGGTAGAACTCATCGAGCACGGACAGGCCCTCGGTCTCGATCGAGGGGATCGAACGATACAGATCCCACAGGCACTCGAAGTGTTCTTCCATCTCCCGCCCGCCGCGGATGACGAAGCCCTTCTTCGGCTCTCGGATTCCGTCCAGGGCCCCGCCGGGGAGCGGGAGCCGCTCGAGGATGGTGATCTTTGACCCGTCCATCTGGCCGTCGCGAATCATGAAGGCCGCTGAGGCCATTGACGCCACGCCGGCTCCGATGAACCATGCGGTCTTGCGTTCGACGCCGTCGGGTTTGCGCGGGTGGACGAACGCTTCGTAATTGCTGCTGGAGTAGTACACGGTCCGGCTTCTCTCTCTGTGATTTCTGGATTACTGCTGTACGGTCGCGAGGAAGCCGCGCACGATCTGCGCGACCTGTCCCCGAAGTTCGTCGCTGGGATCTGCTGTGGGCTGCGCGCCCGTGGACGGCGCGGCGAGTATGAGGGAGAGCGCCGCGAAGATGGTGCGGGCGGCCCACCGCGCCTCTTGCGCAAGGACGTCGTCATCGATTCCGCAGGCAGTAGTGCTCTCAACCAGCCGCGCAGCAATCGCTCGCTCGAGACGGGCGACCAGTTCCAGGCCCTCGGCCCGATACACCTCGGCTGCGGCGCCGAAAAGCAGCTCCCGCTGGTAGGCGACCATCGTGAACGGGTTTTGAAGGGAAATCATCAGGATGGGCCGGACCAGCGCGACGAGCGCCTCGACCGCGTCGAGGACGCCTGCGGATGCCCGATCACCGTCATCGATGGCCGCACGCATGTCTTGGTTGTAGACCATGAGCAGGAGCTCGTTCTTGGACGACGCGTACCGGAACACGGTGCCGGCGGCGACGTCTGCACGGTCGGCGATCTCCTGCGTACTCACGCCGTCGAAACCGTGTTCAGCGAACAGGTTTGCTGCCGCCGCGAAGATCCGGCGACGCTTGTCGTCCATGTTGCGCTCGCGCCGACCCCCTGCGGTGCGGGTCGTTCCGCGCAAGTGATCGATTTGATCTGGCATGCCGCCTCCAATGAGTGGACTCATTAATGTATACGCTCATTTTTTTGGGAGTGCAAACGGTTCAACTGGACGCGGCGGCCGCGCCGAACCTGATCGCGTCAGGACAGGGGCCCATGAGCCACCGCTGACCCGCCCGACGACGATCGCCACCAAGAATGGTGCCGACGAGAACACCAGCTTGCACAGAGCGGGCCTCGCCCGGGGTGAACTCGCCTGGTGGGTCGGCGGAAGACCATCGCCGACGCTCCGGATGACTGGCACGAACCTGCCCGCCGCGGGCCCAGACTTCCGGACTCGTACGCCAGGACACCCCTGAACCCGTCTCGTCCAACCCCTGACTCTGGGCGGTTCCCCTCTGCCACCTCGACATCGACCCCGACGGGCGCCCGCCTCGGATTCGCCGTAGCACCCCAGTTCGAGGCAAATCGGGGTGCTACCGCCATCCGGGTCTAGGGTTTCATCAGCGGTCCACGCGTTCTCGCGTATGAGGGTCTGCGAGTGTGTCCGGGATGGCTTCCAGGTGTC
This sequence comes from Cryobacterium mannosilyticum, assembly GCF_004402705.1. NCBI lineage: Bacteria > Bacillati > Actinomycetota > Actinomycetes > Micrococcales > Microbacteriaceae > Cryobacterium > Cryobacterium mannosilyticum. Next base: position 57,769 of record NZ_SOFM01000024.1, read on the forward strand.
TGCGTATGACATTGCGTTGCCGGGCGGGCGGGTGGGGAGGGAACGACTTCGGTTCGACGCCCCTGCGCCCTTTCGTGCAAATCGGGAGATAGTCGGAGGCGATCGAGGGACCGAGCCGCAAGGTCCGCCGTGAGCTCACGAACAGACGGTGTCCTTATCGGACCGACCACGACTCGAGTTCGTGCTGGCGTTTGCGGCTGACTGAGGAGGCGGAATGAGTACGCACGATGTGGTTGTCGTTGGAGCCGGTCTTGCTGGGTTGAGTGCTGCCCGGGACCTGATGAACGCCGGGTCCGATGTTGTTGTGTTGGAGGCTCGTGCGCGGCCGGGCGGGCGGGTCGAGCAAACCAGGACTGCCGATGGTCGCCTCGTTCAACTCGGCGGAGAGGTCGTGGGCGACTCGCACACGGCGTATCGAGGTCTGGTCGATGAGCTGGGGTTGCACCTCGGTCCGAGCTTCACCGATATCCCGGGCGAGTCGACCTGGCTGATGAACGACGGCCTGTCAGTGGGCAACACGGTGCCATGGCTATCGGCCGCCGAGCAGGGCAAGCACGACCGGATCGAGCAGCAGTTCACAGAGTTAGCGGTAACCGTGGATCCAGACAATCCCTGGGAGCATCCCGACGCTGTGGCCCTGGACCGCCTGTCAGTTGGCGATTGGTTGCGCTCTGAAGGTGCCACCCCCAACATCGTCCGCGCCATGGAAGTTCGCGCGATGGCCTTGGCGGACGACTCCGTCGAACGGCGGTCACTGCTCGGCGACCTTCGCAAGGAGGCAACGGCGGGCGCCCTCGGGTTCTACAACTACGACGCGTGGGAGAGCTTGAAAGTCGTCGAGGGCTCCGCCACCGTCGCACTTCTCATGGCCGAGCAACTGGCGCACCGCATTCACTACTCCAGTCCCGTAGCCGCCATCGACATCACCACGAACAGTGTCTCCGTGACCCTTCACACCGGTGAGCGCTTCACCGGGACCGATGTCGTCTGCTCCCTGCCGGCAGGGCCGCTTCGGGACGTTCGCATAACCGGTCTCAGCGCCCAACGCCTCGCATCGCTACACCGCCAACAACACGCCCCCGCCGCGAAGTTCGTGTCCGTCTACGATTCCTCCTTCTGGGAGGAGAACAACCAGAACGGCACCGGCTACTTTGAACACACCATCCTCGGCGGGACGTGGGTACAGAACAGGGGTATTCTCTCTGCACTCGTACCAGTCGGCAAGCTGGTCCCCTACTATGCAACGCCGCCAACGCTCCGTGAGAAGGCGCTAACCGCGGAACTGGGATTAGCCTACGGGCCGAGGGCGACAACCCCGACGGCCGTCTTCATGCGCAACTGGGGTGCGGATCCGTGGACGCAGGGTTACATCACAGCCTGGCGTCCCGGAGAAGTCACCGCCGTCGGTCCCCTTCATGGCACGCACGAACCTCCCTTCTGGGTGGTGGGCTCCGACCAATGGGTGTGCGGTTACATGGAAGGTGCCGTGCGCACCGGACGCGCAGCCGCCCGAGAGCTCATCGAAAGATGAAGTTTCGGCTCCAGGCTTGAGCGTCCCGTCTCGCCCTCAGCTCGAGACGGAGCATAACGTGTGGGTCGAAGTGCCCGTTGGTCGGACCCTGTACGGACGGGACCGCACACAGGGTAAGGCCGCTAGTGATCGCGCACCGAGGGGCATCGGGGAAGAACGTGCCGAGGCGAGAATTCGGGAGTCGCTGTGGCTGGCTGGGTTCAAGAAGTCAGAAATCGAAGTCGCTCTCCGTGACTCAGTAGTTGGCGAACTGCCGACAGCTCAGAAGTGAGATGCTGAACGTCTGCGCGAGGGGGACAAATGTCGAAGAGAGCAGTTCGCGTTCGAAGTCTCGCGGTTCCGGCCGGAGTACTCGGGGTCGTTTTACTGGTCACGTCCTATGGGTTAGCGACAGTTGTTGACTTTCGTCTCGCGTACGACCGTTGCACATACGCCGCGCTGCCGTCTGGAGCGCTTCGGGCGGAGGGGAGCTTGGTCGATTCCTTCGCGTCGACCGTGCCGATCGGATATGGCTGCACCTGGACGGCGGCAGACGGAGGCACGGTCTCGTCGACAATCACCAACTGGGCACTCACCACGGGGGCCGGTCTTGGCCTGCTCCTCGTCGTTGTTGCCGGGTTCGCAACTGCTTCGAGCTCCGATAAGGTGGGCGCGTCACGTCCGACAAGAAGGAGCGCAATGCCGCCCACGCTCACCTCGAGGAATCTGCTGTGGACAGGGATAGTCCTCACCGTCGTTGGCCTGGCCGCCAGGCTGTACCTTATGTCGCTGGTGTTCGTGCTCTGGGGGAACGACGCCCTGAACAATCCGGCGCTGCATTGGACGCAGATACTTCTGGCTCAGGTTGCGTTCCAGCTCGGGCTCGCGCTCATCGCATTCTTCGTCGTCGTCCGGGCAGTCGAACGCAATCGCGTGGCCGGCAGCACTCCAGCGAACGGCTCGGTGCACGACGGCACCGCTCCGGACGCCGCATCCGCTCAGCGAGCATTGGTAAGAATGTTCTGGACCGGTGTCGGCCTGGTCGTGCTCGGGCTGATCCTGCAGGAGTCGCTGGCCGCATGGCAGTACGACCTGTCGGGTACGGCGGATGTCGGAGGCAGTCTTGCCCGCGACATCCTTTGGCTGGTGGGGGCGCCCCTCGAAGCGGTGGCCGTGCCGTTGGGGATCCTCCTGGCCGCCGGATCACTCGTCCCTCGCTCGCTCGTACTCGGGAACGCCGAGCACTCCCTTCGCTGACCGCTGGTGGGGCGGAGCACTTTCTTCACACCATGACCGGACTGGCGCCCGCCCGTCATCATGGTGCTGTCGGTGGCAAGGACTGACGGGAAAAGCCACCTCAGCTAGGTGCCGGCGCGTCCGATTGAGGACCCCCTGATCCGGTGTCCCGCCGATCGGACGTCCATGGACGCAGATTCGGCGCCAATCCGCCGAGGCTCCGAAGTTACGGGGGAGAGGCGTTTGGGAACGGTGTACTGGCCGATACGCCGGCGACTTCAACTAATCGGCGGGGCGACCGATGATCTGGTGTTCAGCTGCCTGTCCAGGAGGCGCGCACGGCACTGATGGTTTCCTCCAGGCCCAGTCCGTGGCCAACGGCGAGCTCAGATAGAGTTCGGGCTGCCTGCAAGACCGGTGCTGGCGGGGCGGGCACTGAGCTATTGACGCGGGTGCCGCCGCCAGCTCGAGACGCCACGAGACCTTCGCGTTCGAGTAGCTTGTAGGCCTTGGCGACCGTCCCCGTCGCCACTCCGAGATCTCGTGCCAGTTGCCGCACGGGCGGCAGTTTCTCCCCGGCAGCCAGGGCGCCGGATTGGATGATGGTGCGGAGCCTCTGATGAATCTGGCCCGATGGCAGTCCGAGTCCGTCCAACGTGATGACGGCCGGTCACACCTGCGGTTCTGTGACCGAGACGTTGCTTTGTTCGGCGGGAGCGCCAGACCCGTGGCGTTCGGCAGGGTGAGGGAGTCTCGTGGAGAGCGGAAGCAAGAGCAGCGCGACTCCGAGGCCTTGGAGGAGCAACCCGGCGACATTGGGGACCGCCGTTCGCAAGCGGAATCTACCGGGCGACGGATGAGACGGTCAGGGTACGTTGGGAGACGTGACTAGCCGTAGCGGACGCATCGCCCTGATCACCGTGGGCGTGATCGCTCTGATCCTTGGTGGAGTCTGGGCCGGGCAGGGTCTGAATCTGATCCCGGGGAGTTTCATGACGGGCAACCGGATGTGGCTTTCCATCGGGCTCATCCTCGCCATCGTCGGCATCATCCTGATTGTGCTCGGCCTACGACGGCCAGGACACGACCGCACGAGCAGGTGAGACATGGCATTTGGGTAGGTTGCTGGCCAGAGGCGCCAACAGGGTCTACGCCAGTGCGCGGAACCCATTGTCAATGGCCAATCCGAACTGGGCGGCATGTCCGCTAACAAACCATCGCAGGTCGACATAGACAACGCTCGACTTCGCCGCACGGTGCCAAGTCACCTGCCGTCGGCTCAGGGATAACGACGAACGTAATCCAGCGAGTCGATTGAACGACTGCGGTGACCCGGTGTTTCCGGACAGTCCATCTGAGATATTGATTGGATAGACGTCATGGCACATCGGAAGTACGGGCGGTTTACGCCTGAGTTGAGGGCGGATGCGATCCGTCGGGTGAAAGAGCCCGGCGGGTCGGTCAACCGGGTCGCGGTCGAGCTCGGCATCGATCGAACCACGTTGTGGGGTTGGGTGAACGCGGCCCGGCTCGAGGAGATCGACCCCGCGGGCGAGATGACTGGGGCCGCGCAACGGCGGATTCGGGACCTGGAACGTGAAGTCGCGATGCTCAAGCGGGACGTGGAGTTCGAAAAAAAAGCCCGCGCCTTCACTCGGGAACTCGATCAAGAAGACAACGGTTCGAATTGATCTCCCGACTGAAGGCACATTTTCCGGTGTCGTATCTCTGCAAGAAGCTCGGGGTCTCCCGGTCGTCGTTTTATGAGTGGGTCAACCGAGACACCACGCCGACCGAATCTCGCCACGAGATCCTGACCGGGCAGGTGATCACGGCGTTTGCCCAGTCCAACGGGGTGGCCGGCTACCGCAAGGTCACGGCCGCTCTGGCCCGCGAGGGCTTCCCGGTCGACCGGAAGACCGTGGCTGGCATCATGAACGCGTTAGGCCTGATCTCGCCAGCCGCGCAGCGGGCCTTCCGCGTCGCGAACCGGCGCTCCAGGCGCACTCTGGACCCGGTGGACCTGCTCCTGCGCGACTTCAGCTCCCTCACGCCGGGCGCCATCATGGTCGGCGATATCACTTACGTCCGCACGCACGAGGGCTGGCTCTATGTCGCAACCGTCATCGACCTCGCGTCGAGGTCCGTGCTCGGCCACGCGTCGGGGGCGACAATGCCGACCCGCTTAATCGTTCGGGCGATGCAGATGGCCATCGAGACTGGCCATGTGAAACCCGGCGCGATCTTCCACTCCGATCACGGAGTTCAATACCGGTCGAAGCAGTTCCGCCGGTACTGCGGCCGAAACGGCATCCGTCAATCGATGGGCGCGAAGATGGAGTGCTGGGACAACGCGGCCGCGGAGACGTTCTTCTCCAAGCTCAAAGGCGAACGGCTCAACTGGCTCACCTTCACCACCCGCAAGGCCGCCGCCGCAGAGGTCACGAGCTACATCACGCACTTCAACACCGCCCGACTCCACCACACTCTCGACTACGCCACACCCGCCGAGAAACTGGCCGAACTCACCCTCACAGCCGCATAAAGTGAAACTCCAATAGCTGTCCTGAACAAACGGGTCACCGCA
>NZ_SOFM01000006.1:0-71583 GCF_004402705.1 Cryobacterium mannosilyticum
ACGGTAATGAAGGGCCATGAACCATTTTCTCAGACCCCTCAAACACGCCCAGGAACGACACGCCCTGCCGGTGGGCAGCCCCATAAAGCAACAGGCTCGACGGCAGGGGCGGGCTGCGAAAAGGGGCGCGCCCGCGGCCCGGTTACCTCGCCGCGATGGCCGTTGAGGGCCTGGCCGCTCTAGGATCGGGACCATGGCGGTGTCGCGTTTCCTGTTTGCCGACCAGCTCGGCCCGCACTTCGACGACGGCGGTCCGCTGCTCATGGTGGAAGCGGTCGGCGTGCTCGGCCGGCATCCGTACCACCGGGCCAAGGCCCACCTGATCCTCAGCGCCCTGCGTCACCGGGTCAGGGAGCTGGGCGACCGGGTCGAGCTCCTGCACGCCGAGCACTATCGAGACGTGCTGGCGGGACGCGATCTTGAAGCCGTTGATCCCACTTCGTGGGGTGCTCGGGCACTGGTGCGCGAACTCGGCGCGCGGGTGCTGCCCAGCCGCGGCTTCGTCACGAGCGAGGACGAGTTCGCGGCCTGGGCCCAGGGCCGACCCCCGTCCCGGTTGGTCATGGACCAGTTCTACCGGCATGTGCGCACCAGCACCGGGCTGCTCATGCGTGGTCCCGACCCTGAGGGCGGCCGCTTCAACTTCGATCACGACAACCGCCGACCGCCGCCCAAGGGGGCGTCGGGCCTCGGCCTGCCAGATCCGTACCGTCCGGTCGAGGACGACATCGACGAACAGGTTCGCGCCGACCTCGACCGGCTGGAGGCCGAGGGACGCATCCGTCTGATCGGGCAGGACGGCCCCCGCCGGTTCGCGGCCACCCGAGCCGAGGCCCTGACGGCGCTCGCCGACTTCGTCGAGACCCGGCTGGGTGATTTTGGACCGTTTGAGGATGCGTCGCTGTTGGGTGATGACGCGATGGCCCATTCGCGCCTGAGCGTTCCGCTCAATCTGGGGCTTCTGCATCCGCGGGAGGTGATCGATGCGGTGGTCGCCGCCTATCACGCCGGGGAAGCCCCGCTGCAGAGCGTGGAGGCCGTGGTTCGGCAGATCATGGGCTGGCGGGACTGGGTCTGGCACCTGTACTGGCATCTCGGCGAGGACTACGTGCGGCGCAGCAATCACCTCGACGCGCAGACGCCCCTGCCCAGGGAGTTCCTCGAACTCGACGGCCGCACCGTGCGGGCACGGTGCCTGAGCCACGTGCTCGACGAGGTCGGCCGCACCGGCTATGCACATCACATCCAGCGCCTGATGATCCTCGGCAATTGGGCGCTGCAGCGCGGCTATCGGCCTGCCGAACTGACCGAATGGTTCACCAACGCGTTCGTCGACGGCACGCCCTGGGTGATGCCCGCCAACGTGGTGGGGATGTCCCAGCACGCCGACGGAGGCATCGTCGCCACGAAGCCGTACGCCTCCGGTGGTGCCTACATCTCGAAGATGAGCGACTACTGCGGTTCCTGCACCTTCAACCCGAAGAAGCGGCTCGGCGAGGATGCCTGCCCGTTCACCGCCGGATACTGGGCCTTCCTCGACCGGGTGGAGCCGCGCATCCGGGGTAATCACCGAATGCAACAGCCGCTCGCCGGCCTGCGCCGTCTCGTCGACCGGGACGCGGTCGTCGAACAGGAGCGCACGCGCACGCAGTGGTGACCCTGGCGCCGCGCGGTCTCGGTGCTCAGTCGAATTCGGCCACGCGGAGGCTGAGCCACAGGGTGAGTGTGTCGTCGGGGTTGCCGAGGTCGACGCCGAACAACTCGCGGGCGCGGCGCAGCCGGTAACGGAGCGTGTTCTGGTGCACCGAGAGCAGGTCGGCCGTCACAGCGGAATCCCGGGAACAATCAAGGTAGGTGCGCACCGTGCGCGCGTATTCGGTGCCGGTGCCGGCATCCAGTTCACGGATGCGCCTGGCCACGGGGGAGACCAACCGGGGCGTGTCCCGGAAGACCTGGGCAAGCTCCAGCAGGGTCAGCTGGCTGCGGGCATCCCGCGCGCTCGCCACCCGGCCGCCTCCTGGTCTGCCGCCGACCAGCAGGAGCACCAGGTCGGCGTCCTGGCGCGACCGGGAGATGCCGCCGAGGGTGAGCATCGACGATCCGACCGCGGCGCGCACCGTGATCCCGAACGCGGACCCGGACCGCGCCACCACACGCTCCGCCACCGCCTCGACCTCGGCCGGTGCTGACCCGGCCTGCCCGCCGAACAGCGCGTAGATCGTGGTGCCGATGACGACGCACTCCGAGCCAGGCTGGTGTGCCTCGCACTGGATGGCGATCAGGTCGATCAGCCGCAGCAGACGGATCTCGTCGCCGGTCGGCGCGAGCTCGGGCTGGAAGGCGAGCACCACGAACGGCCCGGCCGGGTCGAGGCCCAGCTGGGAGGCCAGGAGACGCGAGTCGTCGCCGCCCTCGAGCAGGCGCCGCAGCAGTTCGGCGCGCTGCTGTCGGGCCAGGTCGGCCGTGCTCCGGGCTCGGAGGAGGTGCAGGGCGGCCATGTCGGCGGCGCGTTCCAGCGCGCGCTCGGCATCCGCGTCCAGGTCCCCGGCCGCGTCGACGACCCAGATCGACCCGAGCGGTTGCGCGCCGGCGCGAACGGCCACGGCGAGGCGGTCGAGGCCCGGTGTGAGCCCCGGCACCCGCACGGCGCCCGGTGCGCGGAACACCGCCGCGTACTGGGCCGCGTTCTCCGGCAGGTCCGGTACCCGTCGGCCGAGGATTCCCTCGCGCCGATCGGCGTCGATGATCTGCCCCGGCACGGTCGAGTAGGCCAGGATATGCGTCTGGAGGTCTTCGATCGCCGTGGCGCCGCCGATCATCGCGGCAATCGCGTTCGCCAGGGCGAACAGGTCGCCCACCGGTGTCGCCGAGAGGGAGTTGTCGGCCTCGCTCGCACTGGCCAGAGCGGAGTTGACCAGGGTGTCCACCTGGCGCCAGTCGAGTTCGTCGTCCACCACCAGAAGGGCCACACCCTCGGCGTCCGCCACCGCGGCGAGGGTGTCGACGGACAGGCCGAGCGACTTCACAATGACCGCGCCGAATCCCCGGCGGGCGGCGTCGCGCACGATCCGGGGTGAGTCGGCGTCGGTCGGGTGCACTCCGATACCGAGCAGGATGCCGGCATGAGGCCCGGGCGAGACGCTCAACGGATCGAACAGGGTCGGGCTGGTCAGCGGCAACCGGAGCGAGCTCGGCCGTGAGGCCAGCCGCAGTCCCGACCCGTCGAGCACCGCCAGCAGCTCGGACACACCGATGCCGCCCGCCGGGGAATCCCGTGCATCGGCCACGGCCAAGGCCGCAGTTGTGGAGTGAGGTGTCCGTGATGGTCGCATATCGATCACCGTAGTCGCCGATTGTGCCCCGCGACAATGAAAGACCACTATCTTCATGCTGTGCGACGACGACACGGCGGTTCCGGGTGGCCACACTGGAACAATGTTGCACAGCCTCGAAGTCAGCCTCGAAGTCAGCCCCGTCGTCCGCCAGGCGCAGGACGCGGCGGCCCGTGCCGCAGTGCTCGCCGGCGTGCGGGTGGGCGACGAGTCGGAGCTGGAGCGCCTCCGCGAGGTCGAAGCACTGCTGGTCACGGTGTGGGGCACCACGCAGCACGGCGCCCCGATCCCGACCGACCTGCTCCGGAGCATCAGCCACGCCGGCTGCAACGTCACGGTGGCCTACACCGGCGAGGGGGTCCTCTGCGGTGCCGCCGTGGCGATCGTGTCACCGGGCAACGCCGGGATGTACTCGCTCATCGCGGGAGTCCTTCCGGGCCTGGGCGACGCCGGCGTCGGGTTCGCGCTCAAACAGCACCAACGGGCCTGGGCTCTGGCCCGGGGGATCGACACGATGACCTGGACCTTCGACCCACTGGTGAGCAGGAACGCCCGGTTCAACCTCACGAAACTGGGCGCGCACGCGGAGGAGTACCTCGAGGACTTCTACGGCCCGATGGCGGACGAGATCAACGCGAACGACGAGAGCGACCGGCTCGCGGCGATCTGGCCCCTGGCGAGCCCGGAGGCGGTCGCCTGCAGCGAGGGCGCCCCCCTCGCCACGGATTTGCCGGCCTTCACCCCGGACCAGGTGCGCGCCACCGGCCCGGACGGCCACCCCAGCACGGTCCAGGCAGCCGGGTCGACCTGGTGCCGCGTGCCGACCGATATCGTCGCGCTCCGGGTCAGGGACCCCGGCGAGGCCGCCGCCTGGCGGACCGCGACCCGCACACTCTTCACCACGGCATTCGCCTCCGGGCTCGCCGCCCACGGGGTCACCCGATCCGGCTGGTACCGGCTCGCAATCAAAGGACAGCAATGAGAATCGAAAACATCGAACTGCGTCGCGTCACCCTCCCGCTGGTGAGCCCGTTCCGCACCTCTTTCGGCACCTCGACGGAACGCGAGACCACTCTCGTGCGGGTCAGCACCGCCGACGCGGAGGGGTGGGCGGAATGCGCCGCCGAACCTGACCCCCTCTACAGCCCCGAATTCCTCGACGGAGCCGACCTGGTCATCCGTGACCACCTCGTGCCGCGGCTGCAGGCGCTGGGAGACGCGCTCACCGCCGAACATGTGGCCACCGCCCTCGCCCCGGTCAAGGGACACCCGATGTCCAAGGCCGTGCTCGAGACGGCCATTCTCGACGCCCAGCTCAAGGAGACCGGGGTCTCCTTCGGCCGGTACCTCGGCGCCGTGCACGACATGGTGCCGGCCGGCGTCTCGGTGGGCATCATGGATTCGCTGGACGAACTGCTCGACGCGGTCGCCGGTTACCTCGCCGAGGGGTACCTGCGGATCAAGCTGAAGATCGAACCGGGCTGGGACCTGCTGCCCGTTCGCGCCGTGCGGGAGCGCTTCGGTGACGAGATCCTGTTGCAGGTCGACGCCAACACCGCCTACAGCCTCGCGGATGCCCGCCACCTCGCCCGTCTCGACCCGTTCGACCTGCTCCTGATGGAACAGCCGCTCAAGGAAGACGACATCCTCGGCCACGCCGCCCTCGCCAGGCTGATCAAGACCCCGATCTGCCTCGACGAATCGATCGAGTCCGCCCGGGACGCGGCGGCGGCGATCACGCTCGGCGCGTGCAGCATCATCAACGTGAAGCCGGCCCGGGTCGGCGGCTACCTCGAGGCCAGGCGCATCCACGACGTCGCGGCGGCCCACGGAGTCCCGGTCTGGTGCGGCGGCATGCTCGAAACCGGCATCGGGCGGGCCGCGAACGTCGCCCTGGCCGGCCTGCCGAACTTCGTGCTGCCGGGGGACACCTCCGCCTCCAACCGCTACTACGCCCAGGATCTCACCGCCCCGTTCGTGCTCGAGGACGGTCACCTGCGGGTGCCCACCGGGCCCGGCATCGGCGTCGACGTTCTGCCCGACGTGCTCGCCGACGTCACGACGGCCAGGACCGACATCAGGTTCTAGCAGGTCGGCCCGTCCGCCTCGCAGTTGCCCCGCCTCACCTCTTTTCCGCTGCATCAGTTTCGCCCTACCCCGCGCCACCCCAGTCAGGAGAGCACGAATGAAGATTGACAAACGAACCGGCCGGTCCGTTCTGCTGGCAGCCTCGATCGGGGTCACCGCGGCGCTGGTGCTGGCGGCGTGCTCCGCCTCGGGTACCTCGCCGGCGCCGCAGGCGCCGTCCACTGCCGACGTCGACGCTGCCGCGGCGGCGGCGCTGCCGGCGAAGTACAAGGACGCAGGCACCATCAAGGTCGCCTCCGACATCCCGTTCCCGCCGATGGAGATGTTCGACGACAACCAGGTGCTCACCGGGTTCGACTACGACCTCGCCCAGGCCATCGGCGCCAGACTCGGCGTGACCATGGAACTGCAGACCCAGGCCTTCGACAGCATCATCCCCTCGCTCCAGTCCGGCAAGCACGACGTGATCATGTCCGGGATGAACGACACCCCCGAGCGCCAGAAGACGATCGACTTCGTCGACTACTTCCACGCCGGGTTCTCCATCCTCGTGCCCGCAGGGAACCCCGGCAAGATCGCCACGGTGCTCGACCTCTGCGGCAAGGACGTCGCCGTGCAGAAGGCGACCGTGCAGGCCGAGATCCTGCGCGGCTACGACGCCGAGTGCACGGCGGCCGGCTCCGGCCCGATGAAGATCGCCGAACTCCCACTGGAGACGGACGTGCAAACGGCGGTTCGCTCAGGAAAGGCCATCGCCGATGTCGTCGATTCCGCAGTCGCCTCCTACGCTGCCCAGACCGCGGGCGGCGGGAAGCTGTTCGAAGTCGTGCGCGACCCGGCCAACCCGGCCGGCTACAACCCGGTCTACACCGGCATCGGCGTGCTCAAGAAGGATTCCGGGCTGAGCCAGGCCCTGCTGCTCGCGCTGCAGGCTGTCGTGGCCGACGGCTCCTATGCGGAGATCCTGAAGAAGTACGACATGGGCGACTACGCCGTCGACGCTGCCGGCCTCAACCTCGGGTCGTGACCGGATGACGCAGGCAACCCTGACCGGGCCGGGCCGTGCCCCCGCCGGCCCGGCGGTCGAGATCGACCCGGATGACATCGTCGCCGTGCCGCTCGGGCATCCGTGGCGCTGGATCCTCGCCGTCTTCCTGCTGATCGGATTCGTGAGCCTCGGCATCTCGCTCTGGCAGAACGAGAACATCGACCACCCCACGATCACCGAATTCATCTTCAACCCCCGGATCCTCAGTGGCGTCGTGCTCACCATCATGCTCACGGTCGTCGCCATGCTGGTGTCCTCCGTGCTGGGGGTGCTGCTCGCCGTGATGCGGCTCTCGAACAACCCGGTGATGAACACCCTGGCCTGGCTCTACGTCTGGGCGTTCCGTGGCACCCCCCTGCTGATCCAGATCGTGTTCTGGGGCTATCTCGGGCTGCTCTACTCCCAGATCTCGATGGGCATCCCGTTCACCGATTTCACGATCTTCTCCGTCGACACGAACACGCTGATCCCGGCCCTCACCGCCGGGCTCCTCGCCCTCACCCTCAACCAGGCCGCCTACTCGGCGGAGATCGTGCGCTCCGGCATGCTCTCCGTCGACGAGGGCCAGTACGAGGCCGCCTACTCAGTCGGGATGAGCCCGGTCTTCACCCTGTTCAAGGTGGTCCTGCCCCAGGCGATGCGGGTGATCATCCCGCCGATGGGCAACGAGACGATCTCGATGCTCAAGAACACCTCCCTGCTGTCGGTCATCGCCGTGCTCGAGCTCTACACGGTCGCCACCCAGATCTCCTCCCAGAATCTGCGCCAGGTCGAGCTGCTCCTCGTCGTGAGCTGCTGGTATCTCTTCCTCACCTCTGTGCTGTCGATCCCGCAGTACTACCTCGAGCGCTACTACGGCCGAGGCAAGGCCAGGAGCCTCCCGCCGACCCCGTTCCAACGACTCCGCGCCGCTCTCCGGCGCACCCCGATCAACACTCACCGCACCGACAGTCAGGACGCCTCATGACCGGAGCAGACCCAGGCACGTCCGTGGCGACCTCGCGAGCGACAACCGCGAGTCTCGCCTCCGAGCCGGATGCCCACGGGGTTGCGGTCGCACCGCTGCTCAGTGCCCTCAAAGTGCGCAAAAGCTACGGCGGAGTGGAGGTGCTGAAGGGAATCTCGCTCGCCGTGAACCCGGGGCAGGTCATGTGCCTCCTCGGGCCGTCGGGTTCGGGGAAGTCCACGTTCCTGCGCTGCATCAACCACCTCGAGCGCATCGACGGCGGCCGGATCTCGGTCGGCGGTGAACTCGTCGGCTACGCCCAGCGCAAAGACCGCATCTTCGAGATGAACCCTCGCGAGGTTGCCAGGCAGCGTCGAGGGATCGGCATGGTCTTCCAGCGCTTCAACCTCTTCCCGCACATGACCGCGCTCGAGAACATCACAGCCGCACCGATCGGGGTGCGCCGGATCTCCAAACAGAACGCGAAGGACCGCGGCCTCGAACTTCTCGACCGCGTGGGCCTGGCCAGCCTGGCCCAGTCGTATCCGGCCCAGCTTTCCGGTGGGCAGCAGCAGCGCGTCGCGATCGCCCGCGCGCTGGCCATGGATCCCCAGCTGCTCCTCTTCGACGAGCCGACCAGCGCCCTGGATCCCGAACTCGTCGGCGACGTGCTGGATGTGATGCGCACCCTCGCCGCGGACGGAATGACCATGGTCGTCGTGACCCACGAAATCGGCTTCGCCAGGGGCGCTGCCGACGTTGTGGTCTTCATGGACGGCGGGGTCGTCGTCGAGTCCGGGCCGCCGGCCGAGGTGCTCGACAACCCGCAGAGTCCACGCACCCGGGCATTCCTGGACAGTGTGATCTAGAAAGGGTCGACCTCGAACCGTCGCCGGAGTACGGTGACAACTGGGTGCGGGCTCACCGCGGCCAGAAGACGGAGTCGTCATGTCGTCACTGACAAACTACGGCCAGGCGATCGCATCGACCACCATCGCGCTTCAGGAACTGCTGGCCTCTCCGCTGGTCGGGTTGCAGGCCACCATTCGGGCGCCCGGCGAGGCCCGGACCGGCCTGACCGGGGCGTCCGTGAACCTGTTCCTCTACAGCGACGGCCTGATCAGCTACCGTGAGGCCAGCACCCAGCACGGCCCGAGCCGGGTCATCGCCGAGCTGCACTACCTGGTCAGCGCTTTTCCCGCGGACGACGGAGACACGGATGCCGCCAGCCACCGGGCCTTCGGCGCCGCCAGGGCCGCGATCGAGCGGCACCCGGTGCTCACCGTGCCGGTCGGGTCGGCGGACAGCCTCCAGGTCTGGCTCACCTCGTCGCCCCTGACCGCCGAGTCGCTCACCGCTCTCTGGCTGGCGTCAGGGGCGCCGCTGCGGTTGTCCTTCGGGGTGATGGCGTCGTTCACCCTCGACGCGGCCGAACGGGTCGCCGTGGTCGGCACGGTGCACGACGTTGTGCAACTCGCCGGGGCGGGGGCGATCGCCGTGTTCAGCGGCACGGATGCGGCGGCGAAGGCGGCCGCGGCGGCATCCGTGGCGCAGGAACTGGGCAAGGCCCTCGTGACCGTGCCGCTCGCCTCGATCGTCAGCCGCGACATGGACGAAACCGAGCACAATCTCACCGCGCTGTTCGAGCAGGCCGAGCACCGGGGGGCTGTCCTGCTGATCGACGAGGCCGAGGACCTGTTCGGCGTGCGCCCGGAGGTGCTCGACATCGACGACCCATACTCCGCGATCGAGATCGGCCAGGTTCTGGACCGGCTCGGCCGGTCGCCGAGCGTCGTGATCATCGCGATCCGGGACTCGGCCGGCGATGAGCTGGCCGACCGCGCCAGGGTCGAAGTGCGGTTCCCGGACGAGGGGCAGGCCGACCCGGCACCGGCCGGTTGAGCCTACGCTGGCTGTATGCCCTCGTTCCGCATCGAAATGACCATCGGCGCGGTGAAACCGGGTGTCGCCCCGCAGTCCGTGCTCCCCGCCGCAGCCGCCGCGGCCGCCGCGCTGACCACCGTGGAGGCCTCCGACCTGGCCGTCGTGGCCGGTGCGGCCCGGGCGACCGTGCGGTTCAGCGCAGACGACCCGTCAGACGCGCTCCGGATCGGGCACGCCGTGCTCGTCGCCACCGGCAGGGTGGCCGATCCGCAGTCCTGGCGGGTGACCGAACGGATCAGAGGTCGCTGGCTCCCGGTGCGCTGACCCGCCCGGCGGCGCTCAGGCGCCCGGGCCCACCGTGCTTCAGCGCGGCCGGCGCTGCTCCGGCCGGGCCGGCGCGATGATCGTGGCCCGGTGCCCATCGGGGGAGAGCTGGTCGTCCGCACCGAGCACCTGGCTACGCTCGATGCCGTGGTGCCACCAGAGCGACGCGGTCCACGCGCTGACCAGGGCGTCGATCAGGTCCTCCCGGTGTTTGTAGGCCCGGTCGAGCAGCGGCGAGTGGCTGGTGACCAGGGCATCCGACACCGGGTGGGTGGACAGGTCCAGGGGTGGCGTCGCAGCATGCAGCCGCCATAGCCGCTGGATGAGGTCGTCGCACACGAACGCCCGGGCGGCGCGACGCTGGTCGGGAGGGAGGGCCGACCCCATCCGCTTGTAGCGCGGCCGTTTGTCGTCGTACCCGAACTCCTCGGCGCCGACCAGGGTCGTGTACGGGTAGCACTCGAAGAAACTGGCGGTGGCCGGGTCCACCGGCGACAGGCCGTCGGTGTAGGTCCAGCCGGATGCCTCGAGCCGACGACGGATCGATACGCCGCCCTGCCACGGGCGGGCGAGGTTGGAGGCGTTCGCGGAGACGAACCAGCCGCCGTAGCGGCTGCCGGTCTCACGTTCGCACAGTCGCATCCCGGAAGGATTGTTCACCACCAGCGGGGCGTCGATCGCGAGCACCGCGCCCGGCTCCCACATCGAGTCGATCCACTCGAGCACGGCCTCGGTGCCCCTGGCCCAGCCGGCGCCGAGGACCTGGCCCTCTTCGTCGATGCAGGCCAGGCCGGTTTCGTTGGCCGGTTTGGTGGCCGTGCCTTCGGCCCAGGCCAGATCAACTCCGAGGAATCGCGTCATGCGTCATAGATAGCACACGCGCCTGTCACCCGAAGTGGGCGTTCCGCCTGCACCAGGGCATCCGGTAAAATTTGGCCGATTTTTCCGGCAGAGACCGCCGGGCGTAGCCTCGGAAGGTTGTCCCACAGAACTGAGGTCGCCGAAAATGAAGCAAAAACTACAACCGTCGACAAACGGAAAGGTCATCGCACTCGCGGTAGCCGGGGCCTTCGGAGGATTCCTCTTCGGGTTCGATGCGTCGGTCATCAATGGCGCCGTCAATGCCATTCAGGATGAGTACTCGCTCAACGCCACCCTGACGGGTCTGGCCGTGGCGAGCGCGCTGCTCGGGGCCGCGGGCGGTGCGTATCTCGGCGGGAGCGTGGGCGACCGGTTCGGTCGCATCCCCGTCATGCTGCTCGGCTCGATTATGTTCTTTATTAGCTCGGTTGGATCGGCCTTCGCCTTCGGCGTCTTCGACCTTGTGCTCTGGCGCATTGTCGGTGGCCTCGGGATCGGACTCGCCTCCGTTGTCGCTCCGGCGTACATCGCCGAGATCTCGCCCCGGCAGATGCGTGGGCGGCTGGGATCGCTCCAGCAACTCGCCATCACCATCGGCATTTTCTCGGCGCTGCTCTCCGACGCGGTCTTCGCCAATACCGCCGGCGGCGCCGGCGAACCGTCCCTGTTCGGGCTCGACGCCTGGCGCTGGATGTTCCTCGCCTGCGCCCTGCCCGCCGCCGTGTACTTCGTCATCGCCAGGCTCCTGCCGGAATCGCCGCGCTTCCTCGTGCTCAAGGAACGCGAGGACGAGGCCCGCGCCGTCTTCGCGAAGCTCTGGCCGAACGGCGACGTGGACCGTGAGATCCGCGACATCAAGACGTCGATCGCGGTCGACAAGCGCGCTGCCCGCTCCGGTTCGCTCCGGGGCAAGGCCCTGGGACTCCGGCCGATCGTCTGGGTCGGGATCATCCTGTCCGTCTTCCAGCAGTTCGTCGGCATCAACGTGATCTTCTTCTACTCGACCACGTTGTGGAAGGCGGTGGGCTTCGAGGAGTCCAGTTCCCTGACCATCTCCGTGTTCACCGGTCTCACCAACATCCTGGTCACCTTCGTCGCCATCGCACTCGTCGACCGGATCGGCCGGCGGCCGATCCTGATGACCGGTTCGATCGGGATGACCCTGTCGCTGGCCACCATGGCGATCGCGTTCAGCCAGGCGGTGACCGTGAACGGTGAACTCAGCCTGCCCGGCGCCTGGGGTCCGATCGCCCTGGTCGCGGCGAACGTGTTCGTGATCTTCTTCGGTGCGTCGTGGGGTCCGGTGGTCTGGGTGCTGCTCGGGGAGATCTTCCCGAACACGATCCGAGTGAAGGCCCTCGGAATCGCGGCCGCCGCGCAGTGGGTCGCCAACTTCCTGGTCGCCGTCACGTTCCCACCGCTGGCGGCGCTGTCGTTGCCGTTGACCTACGGGATGTACGCGGTGTTCGCGGCACTGTCCTTCGTCTTCGTCCTGACCAAGATCCCGGAGACCAACGGGATGTCGCTCGACGAGGCGAACACCCTGCTGCCGCCGAAGAACGCGGCGAAGAAGGCCGCCGCGAGGCTCGCCGCGGAGAAGGTGCCCGTCAGGGTCTGATCCTAGATCAGGCCGCGCAGCAGCTCCTCGGAGCTGACCCCGAGGCGGCCGGCCCGCTCGGCGAGGCGCGCGTGCTCGTCGACGGAAAGCGTCAGCGAGATCGTGCGGCCGGGTGCGGCGGCCGCCTCCGGCCCGGCGGAATCGAACGAGAAGAGTTCGGGATGCGCCGAGCGGCCGGCGGGCTTCGAGGCCGGTGGCGCGGTGGCAGGCCGCTCCGCCGCACCGCGCCGCGCCGGCGTGCTGCGAACGACGGCGGTTGAGGCGTCGGGGGCCGGCACGAGGTCGCCGGTTCGCACCCACCCCGGGCCGGGCTTGAACGGGACCTTGCGCTGGAACGCCTCGGAGACGGCGCGGGCGCGGCTGTCCGCGGCCTCGTTCAGCGGATGATTCGCGTGCCCCTTGACCCATTCGAACCGGTATCTGCGGCCGACCAGCGCGGCGTCGATCTCCTGCAGCAGTTCGAGGTTGAGCACGGGCTTGCCGTCGGCCTTGCGCCAGCCCTTGGCCTTCCAGCCGCGCATCCATTTCGTCACGGAGTTGATCACGTACTGGCTGTCGCAGAGCACGAGAAGGTCGTCCTCGAGGTGCGCGGTCGCCCGGAACAGCTCCAGCACGGCCTTGAGCTCGCCCTGGTTGTTCGTGGCGTGCTCCCACCCGCCGGCAGCCCAGCAGAAGTCGTTGACGTACCACGCCCATCCGGCCGGACCGGGATTGCCGAGCGCGGAGCCGTCAGCGGCGGCGATGATGGTCATTGCTGGCCTTTCGTCTGGTCCCGTGAACCGGGACCTGTCCATTTTGCCACCGGGACGACCGCGACCCCGCCGCTAGGCTCTTTTCATGGCCACTCCCGACTTCATCCTCGGACTCCGCGAGAGCATCGGGCATGCCCCGTTATGGCTGAGCGGCGTCACCGCTGTCGTCGTGCGGGATGCCGAGGTGCTCCTCGTGCGCCGCGTCGACACGGGCCACTGGTCGTCCGTGGCCGGCGTCATCGATCCCGGTGAAGAGCCCGCGGATGCTGCGGCCCGCGAAATCCTCGAGGAGGCCGGTATCGTCGCCGAGGTGGAAGCCCTCGTCGGCGTCTTCACCCGCGAGCCGCTCAGCTACGCGAACGGGGACCAGGCGCAATACCTCGACCTCGTCTTCCGCTGTCGGTGGGTGAGCGGAGAGCCGCACCCCGCCGACGGTGAGAACACGGCGGCGGCGTGGTGGCCCCTCGACGCGCTCCCGGCGCTGCCGGACACCCACGCCGAGCGACTGCGGCTGGCGGTCTCCCACCAGGGCCCGGCGGCCTTTCGCCGCCGGAACGGAGGCTAGCCCTTGATGCAGTCCCCGGAGGAGACCGGAGCCGAAAGCGCCGCCGCCTGGGCGGCCACCGGGTCGACTTCCTCCATCGCGAGAGCGTAGCCGAGGTTGTTCGTGACGGTTGACTTGGCGAAAATGACTCCGGCCACCTGGCCGGCCTCGCTCAGGAGCGGCCCCCCGGATTCGCCGTGCTGCACGTCCGCAGCGAGCGTGTAGAGCTGCCGCTGCGCCGGTTCCTGGCCGTAGATGTCGGCGACGAGCGCCGGGGCCACGGCGACGACCTGGGCCGGCCCGGAATCGAACGGGCCGCCGTAGGGGTAGCCGTCGCTGACGGCCCGGCTGCCCGGGGCGAGGTTGGGACCGAGTTCGAGCGCAGGGGCGGAGAGGCCGCTCACGGCGATGACGGCCAGGTCGACGACCGGGTCGAAGTAGACGACCTGGCCTGGCCTGGCGTTGCCGCCCGGCGTGACGACGACGGGTTCGGTCACCCCGGCGACGACGTGGGCGTTGGTGAGCACGCGGTCCTCGGCGATGACGAAACCGCTGCCCGACTGGTTCTGCCCGCAGGCGTAGGCGGTGCCGGTGATCTTCATCACGGATTGCCGGGCCGCGAGCAGTGCGTCGGTGTCGGCGGAGACAGGCGGGATGGTCGGCATCGGCCCGTTGAAGGCCTCGACCACCCGGGGGAGCCCTTCGCTGACGACGACGGAGCGCAGCTGGGCGAGGAACGACTTCAGCGGGTCGGGGGTCAGGGTGTCGATCGACCGGATCACGCCGGAGGAGGCGATGGCCGGAGAGAGCAACGGCACGCCCAGCCCGCCGATGCTGAACGCGAGCATCGACACGACGAGGGCGGAGGCGACGACCGCGGCTCCGGCGCCGAGCATCCGGTCTGCCAGGCGCAGCTTGGTGCGGGCGCTGTGCGGGCGAAGGGACCGGCCGATCGAGCTGCCGAGTGAGAGGCCGCCGACCAGGAGCACCCCGGCCGTTGCGAGGGTGGCGGCCGTGCGCCATTCGGCGGCGGGAACCCAGGTGCCGACCACGGGAACGAGGAAGTAGGCGGCGACGCCACCGGCGATGAGCCCGGCGATGCTGCTCAGGCTGCCGATCAGGCCGCTGCGGAAGCCCGAGGCGAGGTAGCTCACCAGCAGCAGGACCAGGAGGATGTCAACAATCGTTGAACCTGGCATTCGTGGACCCTGCGCTTTCGTCGGTGCCCGGCGTTCACCCTCGGCATTTCTTGCTCAAGAGTACGGTGCCGCCGCGCCATCGCATCATTCGTGGGAGTCATCCACAGGCAGCCTGAAGGTGCGGTTGTCCACCGATTGCGTCGGAGGCGGTCGCAGCTTCGGCCGAAAGGCAAGGGTTGCCGCATGAACAGGACAATCGTCAAGACCAGGGAAGCGCATGACTTCCTCGCGCTCGTGCCGCAACTCGTCGGATTCCAGCCGGAACGGAGCATGGTGCTCGTGGCGTTCCGAGGCAACCGCACCTGCGGGGCCATGCGCTTCAACCTGCCGGCAGCCGGCGCATCCCGCACAGTGTTGCGGAGAATCGCGTCTACCCTCGTCGGCACGCTGTGCCGGATCCCCGGGGTGGACGCTGTCGTGCCGGTGGTCTACACGGAGGAGACGTTCGCGTCGGTGGCCGGGCTGCCGGCGGAGCGGTTCGCCGAAACCGTGTGTGCGCGGGCGGAACTGTCCGGCTTCCTCGTTCGGGACGCGCTCTGCGTCGCACCGGACGGCTGGGGGTCCTACCGTGACCCGTCCTGCCCGGCCGGCGGGCATCCGCTGGCGGACATCGCCGGATCGGAGGTGCAGCGGGCCATCCCTGCCGAGGCCCGCCGTGACCTGGCCAGCCTGCGCAGCCGGGCCGACCTGCCCCGTGTCGACCTCGCCGCGCGGGAGCGGGTCGGCCGCCGGCTGGCCCGCTACCAGAGGCTCGGCGGAAAGGAGGAGACCGTTCCCGAGCTGCTCGCGATGGTCGGTGACATCCTCGATCCGGTCGCCAGAGCGGAGGCGGCCCTGGACTGGGATCCGGGCGCCCTCGATCCCGCGGACGTGGCGGCGCTGCTCTTCCTGCTGCAGGGCCCTGCCTGCCGTGACCAGATGATGCTGCAGTTCGCGTTCGGTGAGGCGGTCGGCGCGCTCACCCACGCGCTGAACCTGCGGTACGCGGCCATCCAGGGCGCCACGGGGCAGAGCATGGACGACATCGTGCGGGCCGAGCGGGAACGGAACGGTGACGACGAACCCGACGCGAAACGGACGAGCGACCTGATCCTCGGTCTCACGACCGTGCGGCCGGACCCCGACCGCATCGAACGGGCGGTGCGGTTGCTGTTGACCGTGGTCGCCCTGGCCCCGCGCCGGGCCAGGCCTGCCCCGTATTGCATGCTCGCCTGGTTGTCCTGGGCGATGGGCCGCGGTTCGGTGGCGGGCATCTTCGTCGACCGGGCGCTGGCCGTCGACCCTCGCTACGGCATGGCGGACCTGCTGGACACGCTCGTCTCCTCAGGGCACCTGCCGGACTGGGCGTTCGCGGTGCCGTTCGATGAAGAACGGCCACCGGAGACGACGAGTCCGGCCGGGGCCTGAAGTGAGGGTCCGTCTGCCGGCCCGGGCTAGAGGTACTTCGGCGCCTCCGACAGCACCCCGTGCAGGATTTCGCCGATCTCGCGGAACTCGGCCGGTCCGATGGTCAGCGGGGGAGCGAGCTGAACCACCGGGTCGCCCCGGTCGTCGGCCCGGCAGTAGAGGCCCGCCTCGAACAAGGCCTTGGACAGGTAGCCGCGCAGCAGGCGCTCCGACTCGGCGTCGGTGAAAGTCTCCTTGGTTGCCTTGTCCTTGACCAGTTCGATGCCGAAGAAGTAGCCCTCGCCGCGCACATCGCCCACGATCGGCAGGTCGAGCAGCTTCTCGAGCTCGGCGCGGAAGACAGGCGAATTCTCGCGCACGTTCTCGTTGAGCTTCTCCTCCTCGAAAATGTCGAGGTTGGCCAGCGCCACAGCCGACGACACCGGGTGGCCGCCGAAAGTGTAGCCGTGGTAGAACGTGGTGTCGCCGTGCTTGAACGGTTCGTAGATGCGGTCGCTGACGATGGTCGCGCCGATCGGCGAGTAGCCGCTCGTCATGCCCTTCGCGCAGGTGATCATGTCCGGCTCGATCCCGAAGGTGGTGGAGGCGAACATGTTGCCGATCCGGCCGAAGGCGGTGATGACCTCGTCCGCGACGAGCAGCACGTCGTACTGGTCGCAGATTTCGCGGACCCGCTTGAAGTAGCCGGGGGGCGGCGGGAAGCATCCGCCAGAGTTCTGGACGGGCTCCAGGAACACGGCGGCAACCGTCTCCGGGCCCTCGAACTGGATCATCTCCTCGATCCGGTTCGCGGCCCACAGGCCGAACTTCTCCACGTCGTCGCCGAGGCCGGAGCCCATCTCGTCCGCGCGGTAGAAGTTGGTGTTGGGAACCCGGAAACCGCCGGGCGTGACCGGTTCGAACATCTCCTTCATGGCCGGGATCCCGGTGATCGCCAGGGCGCCCTGCGGTGTGCCGTGGTAGGCGACGTTGCGGGAGATCACCTTGTGCTTGGTCGGCCGGCCCTGCAGTTTCCAGTAGTACTTGGCCAGCTTGAAGGCGGTCTCGACCGCTTCGCCGCCGCCGGTGGAGTAGAAGACGCGGTTCAGGTCGCCGGGAGCGTAGGACGCCAGCCGGTCGGCCAATTCGATCGCGTTCGGGTGCGCATAGGACCAGATCGGGAAGAAGGCCAGTTCCTCGGCCTGCCTGGCCGCCACCTCGGCCAGGCGTTTGCGCCCGTGGCCGACGTTCACGGTGAACAGGCCGCTGAGCCCGTCGATGTATTTCTTGCCGTGCGAGTCCCAGATGTGATGACCGAGGCCCTTGGTGATGATCGGTACCCCGGCGCCGGACTCCAGCACGGACTGGCGGGAGAAATGCATCCAGAGGTGGTCCTTCGCCTTCTGCTGCATCGCCGCGTTCTCGGCGTCGGTGAAGACGGGAGGCGATGCTTCGGCGGAGATTGTTTCGGTGGTTTCAGGCGCAGTGATTGTCATTTTTTACCGTGTTCCCCAGTTGTAGAGCTGTTTGTGGAGTTTGAGATAGACGAAGGTCTCGGTGGAGTTGACTCCCTCGAGGCTGCGGATCTGCGAGTTGAGCAGAGCGATGAGCTCGTCGTCGTCTTCGCAGACGACCTCAGCGAGGATGTCGAACGATCCAGCGGTGAGCACGACATAGTCGACGGCCGGGATGGCGGCGAGCTTGTCGGCCAGGATCCGGGTGTCGCCGCTGGCGCGGATGCCGATCATGGCCTGGCGGTAGAAGCCGAGCTGCATCGGATCGGTCACGGCGACCACTTGCATGACGCCGGACTCGGTGAGCTTCTGCACCCGCTGCCGCACCGCTGCTTCGCTGAGGCCCACGGCCTTGCCGATCTCGGCATAGGAACGCCGCCCGTCGACCTGCAGCTGTTCGATGATCTTCTTGGATACCTCGTCCAGCTGGGCGGGCTTCGCTGCCGCACCACGTCCATTTGCGCTCATCCAGCGATTATGTCAGTGAGATTGCCATTCGGCAAGGGATTCCGTAGCCAAAAGGGTGCAAAACTGCGGAATCCAGAGCTATGACTGGATTACTGGTCGCCCTTTCGTCGCCGGCGGGATGTGCGGACAATGAGTCGTGCCGGACAATGTGTCGTGCCGGACAATGGGTCGGGTCGGACACTGAGCGGAAGGCCGGTTCTATGGCACGCGTTGGGTACCTGGTGGCGCCGGGGGAAGAGGCCGAGTGGTCCTTCGTCGTCGGGCGCGCATTCCTGGCCGCCCTCCCGGCGGCGACGCCGACCGCGGTCGTGGCCGCGCTGGACGCCCTGTCCGGCGAGCAGACGGTGGAGGCGGAGGCGCTGGTCGCGCTGCTGCCGCTACGCGGCGACCAGGCGGTCGCCAGCTTCGCGGTGATCGTGCAGCGGGATCCCACCGACGAGGACGGCGTGCCGGTGTCGGTGATAGTGCGCGGCGAGATCGCGGTCGACGTGTTCTCGGTGGGTGGGTCACGGCGATTCGTGGCCGGAGACATCCGTCCGTGGCTGCTCGCCGATTTCCGGGCCGTGACCGGCCTCGTGATCGGCGGCCCGGGGCGCGCAGTCGTGCCGGCCGGGCTGCTCGACTCCGGACGACTCTTCCTCGGCGGCACGGTCTCGGCGAGCCGGCTGTTCTGGACGCTCGTGGATCAGCCCGAGAGCATGGAGGCGACGATCATCCGCGCCCCGCGCCCGCCGGCCGTCGACGCGGACACGGTGCTCCGCGTGCCGAGGGTGCAGGAGGACACGGTGATCCTGCCGCCGCCGGGTTCCCGGGGACGGCGGCATGGGTCCGTTCCGGCCGACGTCGTCGCCCCGGCGGGTCAGGCGGGACAGGGGCGACAGGCGGGACAGGAGGCCCGGCCGGCCGCTTCCGACCGCGTGCTCTATGGACTGCGCCTGCCCGACGGAACGGAGCTGCGGCTCGATACGGCCTGCCGGCTGGGTCGGCACCCGCGTCCGGCCCGGGTGGCCGAAGTGCCGCCGCCGCGGCTGTTCGAGGTGGCTTCGCCGACCTCGGCCGTGTCGGGAACCCACCTCGACATCCGCCAGGTCGGCGACTCGGTGGTGGTGACAGATCTCGGCTCCACGAACGGCACCGTCGTCACGCTTCCCCGGCGACGCCCGCAACGGCTGGTCTCCGGGCAGTCCCTCGCCGTGCTCCCCGGTACGAGACTGGACATCGGGGACGGTAATATCATCGAGATCCTCCCCACGAACGGCGACTAGCCGGCTCCGTGTCCACGCGCCAATTTTGGAAGGCACAATCGTGACCCAGATTGGTCAGAGCTCAACCGGCATCAGGATCGAGCTTCCGTCGCTGCATAAGACCGTCACACTGGCCTGGGCGGCGCTGACCGACACCGGGCACCGCCGCGAGGTCAACGAGGACAGCCTTCTTTCCGAGCCGCCGATCTTCGCCGTCGCCGACGGCATGGGCGGGCACTCGGCCGGCGACGTCGCCAGTGCCGCGGTGGTCACCCGGCTGGCCGAATTCGCCGGGCGCGATCACCTCGAACCCGACGCGATCAACGGGGCGCTCAGTCTCGCCGTCTCCGACATGGCAACGGGCGAAGGCGTCACGGACCTCGGAACCGGGACGACGGTGACCGGGGTCGCCATCGCTGTCGTCTCCGGGGTGCCCCAGTGGATCGTCTTCAACATCGGTGATTCACGCGTGTACCAGTTGACCTCCGGCGTTCTCGAACAGGTCACCACCGACCACTCCGTGGTGCAGGAACTCGTCGACGCCGGGCGCATCACCCGCGATGAAGCGGATGTGCACCCCCACGGCAATATCATCACCCGGGCCGTCGGATTCCACGAGCCGCCGGTCCCCGACTACCGGGTGCTTCCGATCCAGCCGGGGATGCGACTGCTGATCTGCTCAGACGGCCTCACCAAGGAACTCACGGCCTACGGCATCCGTCATTTCCTGATCTCGAACCCGCGGGCAGCCGACGCGGCGAAGTCGCTTGTCGACGCCGCACTCGAGAACGGCGGACGCGACAATGTCACCGTGATCGTGCTCGACGTGATCGATGTCGGCGAGGTCTAACCTCAGCCGTACCCCCAGAGTTGGGGTAGTCGCTTCAGGCTGTGCGGCTCGACCGTTGCCTAGACTTATCAGACGCTCGTTCGTTTTACCCGTTCGACGAGCGTTCACAGCACGCTCGACACGCACCGTTACACGGGGAGGCGAACATGGCTCGGCGATTGCCCTCGACGCCCCCGAATCTCCCGGGCTTCTCCTACCTGAGGGTGCTCGGATCAGGCGGCTTCGCCGACGTGTTCCTGTATGAGCAGAACATGCCCAGGCGCCAGGTTGCCGTCAAGGTGCTACTGGCCGAAATCGTGAACGACCATGTGCGCCAGCTGTTCCAGGCCGAAGCCAACCTGATGGCACAGCTCAGCTCGCACCCGTCGATCCTGACGGTCTTCCAAGCCAGTGTGTCCGCCGACGGGCGGCCGTACCTGGTGATGGAGTACTGTTCCTCCACGCTCAGCCAGCGGTATCGGGTCGAAGCTCTGTCGGTGCCCGAGGTGCTGCGGATCGGCATCAAGATCGCCAGCGCGGTGGAGACCGCCCACCAGAGCGGGGTGCTGCACCGCGACCTCAAACCGTCGAACATCCTGGTCACGGCCTATGGTCATCCGGTCCTGTCCGACTTCGGGATCGCGGCCACCCTCGGCGAGGTGGAGAACTCCGAAGCGATCGGGCTGTCGATACCCTGGTCGGCCCCCGAGGTGCTCCTCGACGAGATTTCCGGCTCGATCGCCTCCGAGGTGTGGTCGCTGGGTGCGACCCTGTACTCGCTGCTGGCCGGACGGTCCCCGTTCGAGCTGCCGGGCGAGGAGAACAGCTCGGCCCGGATCATGGCCAGGATCAACAAGGCCAGGATCCCGGCCCTGGACCGGGCGGATGTGCCGGCCCGGCTCGAATTCATCCTGGCGAAGACCATGTCCCGGCGCCCGGAGCTGCGGCAGCGCAGTGTGCTCGAGCTCATCCGCGAGCTGCAATCGGTGGAGGCGGAACTGGGTCTGCCGCAGACCCCGCTCGAAGTCGTGATGGATGGCTGGGCCACGGACACCGTCGCCGACCAGTCGGACAAGACCCGGATCACCGCCGTCAACTCGGTCGACGCCTACGCCGGCCGGCGCCGCCGCCGCAGGCCGGAGGCGGCGACGAGCCTGGCCCGTTCGGCGACCCGGCCGCCCAGCCTCACCGGCGGCGAGTCCGTGACGACCGCGCACCGACCCGGGCGGCGGACCCTGACCCTCTGGGCGTTCATTGCGGCAGCGGTGATCATCGTCGGCCTCGCCGCCACCGCAGCGACGGTCCTCGTTCGCCAGGTCGGCTCCGGCATCCCCACGGTCAGCGACGTGTCGGGGGAGCTCCGGAACGGCACGGTGCAGTTCAGCTGGGCCGACCCGGGGGTGAGGGACGGTGACAGCTACGTCGTGGCGCTGCGTACCGGGGAGAGCAGCATCCAGCGCGGAACCGAATTCAGCGTCGACCCCAAGGGCCAGCCCCGGGTCTGCGTGACCGTGACCGTCAACCGCGACGGCAAGGGCGGGACGCCCAGTGGGGAGAAGTGCGTCGACACCGCTGGTGACGGCCCATGATCCGCCGGTGGCTCTCCGCCCACCGGTCGCTGTTCACCACGATGCTGAGCGGCACCGTCATCGTGGCGGTCATTGCCACCGTGGCGATTGTGTCGGGCGGCTACACCGCCCAGCGGCTCGATCTCGGCGATGCCGCCGTCTGGGTGACGAACGAGGCCCGCCAGGTCGTCGGACGAGCCAACACGGCCGTGTTCGAGCTCAACACCGTTGTCGAAGCCGGCAGCTCCCGGCTCGATGTCGTGCAGCAGGGAGCCACCGTCCTGGTGCTCGACCGCGGCAACAACTCCGTCGACATCGTCGACCCGGCAACGGCGAAGGTCACCGAGAGCGTGGCGCTGCCGCCCAAGGCGCCGGGCATCTTCCTCGCCGGTGATCGTGCCGTCGTCGTCTCGAACGGCGACGTCTGGAATCTGGCGGCCGACCGGCTCGCCGGCTTCGACAGCACGGCAGAGCCGGGGCTCTCCTTCGGCGCCGGGTCCGTGGTCAGCGCGGACGCCGACGGGATGCTGTACGCCTTCACACCGGCGACCGGCTCCCTGTCGCTCGTCGAACCGGCCCGTCCGGACGCGATCGCCTCAACCGTGGCGGTGGCCGCCGGCGCCCCGGAAGACAGCTACCAGCTGACCAGCGTCGCCGGCCAGTGGGCGCTCTTCAACGCGACGACCCTGCGACTGTTCCTTCCCGGCGGCGAGACCGACCTCTCCCGGGACATCCGAGCCGGCGACAGACCGAAGCTGCAGGAGCCCGGCGTTCACGGCGACCGGGTACTGGTCGCGCACGGCGGTGGGCTCGAGGCGGTTCCCCTGGCCGGCGGGACCGCGTCGACCGTGGTCAGCGGACGATCCGGGCAGACCGTCGCCCCAGCCTCGGACGACAGCTGCTCATATGCCGCCTGGGGAGACGGCACCGTGTGGCGCGACTGTGCGGGCGACCCGGCGAACGGAAGGACCGAGACCCTCACCGGCCTCGCGGGCGACGCCCGGCTCGCCTTCCGCCGCAACGGCACGGGGATGGTGCTCAACGACGCTCTCAATGGGGCAGCGTGGGCGGTGCAGCACGGGAACGAGCTCATCGACAACTGGGCCGAGCTGATCGACACCAACCAGGACCAGCAGAGGGTCGTGGAGAACAACGACGACACCCCGCCGGAGTTCGAGAAGGCGCAGGTCCCGCCGGTCGCCGTCGACGACGCGTTCGGGGCGCGGCCAGGGCGAACCGTCATCCTGCCCGTGCTGCTGAACGACTTCGACCCGAACGGCGACGTCCTGGTGATCGACTCGCTCACCACCCTCCGACCCGAGACGGGGAGACTCGACCTGGTCGGGAACACCCAGCAGGTTCAGTTGACGCTGGAACCGACCGCGACGGGAGCGGTGAGCTTCGGCTACACCGTCAATGACGGCCGGGGCGGCAAAGCCTCGGCCACGGTCACGGTCACCATCCGGGGCCCGGAGGAGAACTCGGCCCCGGCGCAGGCGCGGGGCACCCACACGACGGTGAGGGCCGGCGGCCGGGTGACCAGCCAGGTGCTCGGCGACTGGGTCGACCCGGACGGCGATCCGATCTACCTGACCGAGGCGACCGCCGTGGCGCCGGACCAGATCAGCTTCACCCCGGGCGGCGCCGTCGTCTACACGGATGCCGGCAGCAGTTCCGACGCGAAGTCGATCGGCCTCACCGTGTCCGACGGCCGGGCGACGGGCACCGGGACGCTCCAGGTGACGGTCCGTCCCTCCGGATCGGTGCCGATAGTCGCCGAAGCCTTCGTCGTGCTCGCCACCGCCGGCGTCGAGGTGACGGTGTCTCCGCTCGAGCACGTCCGCGGCGGATCGGCGCCCCTCCGCCTGAGCAGCGTGCCGGCGAAGCCGGATGTGACCATCACCCCGGACTACGACGGCGGAAGCTTCCGCTTCGCCAGCAGCGCGATCGGTGTGCACGAGATCGAATACGCGGTGACGGACGGCGCGCTCACCGCGACCGGTCGCATCCGCGTCAACGTTTCCGCGGCACCCGACGCCAACAGCACCCCCATCACCGTTCCGCACACCGCGTTCGTGCGCGGCCAGCAAGCCACCCTGGTGGACGTGCTGGCGACCGACATCGACCCGGCCGGTGGCGTGCTGCTGGTCACCGGCACGATGAACGTGCCGCCCGTGAGCGGGCTGCGCGTCGAGATCCTCGACCAGCGCATCATCAGGGTCACCCTCACCAAGCCACTCGAGAACGGCTCGGTCGCGTTCGGCTACCGGATCAGCAATGGACTGGCCGAGGCCGAGGGGATGGTGACGGTGATCGAGATCCCGCCACCGGCCCGGAAGCAGGCACCCCTCGCCGTGCCGGACACGGTCTCCGTGCGGGTCGGCGATGCCATCGATGTGCCCGTGCTGGCGAACGACGAACATCCCGATGGCGACATCCTCACGCTCGATCCCACCCTCGCCACCGGGCTCCCGGCCGAAGCAGGCCTGCTCTTCGCGTCGGGCACCGTGCTGCGCTACCTTGCCCCGAACACGACCGGCAACTTCACCGCGGTCTACCGGGTGAACGCGCCGGACGGCCAGTTCGCCAACGCCGAGGTGCGCATCTCGGTGCGGGAAGCCGACCCCAACTCGAACAATCCGCCCGTGCCGAAGACGGTGACCGCCCGAGTGCTTGCCGGCGACACGGTGCGCATCCCCATCCCGCTGTCGGGAATCGACCCCGACGGCGACTCTGTGCAACTGGTCGGCCAGGAAACCAACCCCGGCAAGGGCTCGGTGACGATCGGAAGCTCCGACTCGATCGACTACACCGCGGGGGACTACTCGGCCGGCACGGACACCTTCACCTACTCGGTCGTCGACGCCCTCGGCGCCCGCGCCGTCGGCACCGTGCGGGTCGGAATCAGCCCGCGGCTGGACGGCGCCCGCAACCCGGTCGCCGCGCCGGATGAGGTCATCGTGCGCCCGGGTTCCACGGTCAGGGTGCGCGTGCTCGGAAACGACTCGGACCCCGACGGCGGCGTGCTGACCATCACCGGCGTCGAACCTACCGGCACCGCCGACTCTCGGGGCAAGGCCGTCGTCGTCGGCGACGCCGTCTCCGTGCACGCGCCGGCCAGGGAGGGACGCTACGGATTCATCTACGACATCCAGAACGATCGCGGCGGCTCGAGTTCCACCTTCCTCACCGTTGTCGTGCGGGCGGATGCCCCGCGCTCCCGGCCCGACGCCCGCGACACGCACCTGGCGCTCTCCGACGTGCTCGACCGGCGCACCATAGACGTCGACGTGCTCGCCAACGTGTTCTTCGCCGACGGGCCCGCCGGCAGCCTGGACCTGTCCGTCCCGGCCCGCTTCTCGAGTGTCGCCGAGGTGACCGGCAAGCACCGCGTGCAGGTGAGCATCGGTGAGAGCAGCCGGATCATCCCGTTCGAGGTGGCGAACCCGGACGACGCGAGCATCGTCTCCTATGCGTTCATCTGGGTTCCCGGTTCGAACGACGCCCTGCCGCAACTACGGAAGGGGATGTCTCCGCTCAAGGTCCAGAGCGAATCGACCCTCACGATCGACATCAACGACTACGTCGTCGCCGTCGGCGGCCGGCGTGTGCGCCTCACCGATCGCAGCCTCGTGCAGGCCACCCGTTCCGACGGAGCCGACCTGGTCTCCTCCGACACTCGTCTCGTGTTCACCAGCGGCGACCAGTACTACGGACCGGCCTCGATCTCCTTCGAGGTGACGGACGGCACCCGGGCAGGCGACCCGGACGGTCGCACGGCGACGATCGTCTTGCCGATCGACGTCACCCCGCGCGAGAACCAGCCGCCCGGCTTCGACGGCGCAGTGCTCGATTTCGAGCCTGACCAGACGAAGGTCATCGACCTGACCCGGCTCACCTCCTACCCGTACCCGAAGGACCAGGCCGAACTGGCCTACACGGTGCTCGAGCCTCGACCCGTCGGCTTCAGCTACTCCCTCGACGGCCAGCAGCTGACCCTGCACGCCTCCGAGTCGACTCCCAAGGGCGGCCGCGGAACGATCACGATCGGCGTGCGCGACGGCATCAACGCCGGGAAGGCCGGCCGGATCGAGATGGGCGTGGTCGCGTCGACCCGGCCGCTGGCCGTGCCCGCCGCCGACGCCGTGATCGCCCCGCGCGGCCAGAGCACCGTCGTCGATGTGCTCGCGAACGACGGCGCCACCAACCCGTTCCCGGCCGTGCCGCTGCGGGTCGTGGCGGTGCGCGGCGTCGACGGAGCCGGGGTGCCCGCGGGTGTGAGCATCACCCCCAGCGCCGACAACAGCCGCCTCACCGTCAAGGTCGCGCCGGAGGCCGCGCCCGCCGACACGAACCTGCAATATCAGGTGGCCGACGCGACCGGCGACCCTGACCGGTTCGCCTGGGGCACGGTGCGCATCTCGGTGCAGGACAAACCCGACCCGGTGTCGAGCCTCCGGGTGACCTCATTCGCCGACCGCCGGATTTCGGTGTCGTTCAACGCGGGAGCGTCGAACAACTCCGCCGTCTCCGGCTTCGAGATCACCCTGACCAGCGAAGCGACGGGCGCCGTCGTCGGCAGCACGCTCTGCCAGGCCACGGCCTGCGAGCTCTCCACCCCCGGCAATGGCCAGGGCAATGCGGTGCGAGTCGCCGTCGCCGCCCGCAACGGGATCGGCCTGTCCGCGGCCACCGTGCTCGCCGACCGGGTCTGGTCCGACGTCGTCCCGCCGGCCCCGGACGGGCTGACGGCCGAGCCGCTCGACTCCGGGCTGCGCCTGCACTGGAACACGGTCGACCCGGTCGGCGGAGGCACCGCCATGCGCGGCTACGTCGTCACGGTCGCCGGCACTCCGCAAAGCGAGGTGAGCGCATCCGGGCCGTCCTGCAGCGCCGGCTCCTGCACCATCGACGTCGGCGGACTCGTCAACGGCACGGATGTCGCGTTCACGGTCAGCGCGCGGAATGACGCCTACCCGGCGCTGTCCACCTGGAACACGTCGACCGGAAACGGGCGGCCGTTCGGCCCGGCCCGGGCCGGCGCGATCAGCGCGAACTCGGTCGACTCGAGCGGCTCCGTCACGGTGAGCTGGGACGCATTCGACGGCCGCGGAGACGGCATCGCGGGTTACTTCGTGCAGCGGGTGAGCGCCGATCAGGTGCCCACCGGCGCCCAGTCCTGCTCGGTGACCAGCCCGGCCCCCGGAACGCTGGTCGCGCCGACCCAGGGCGGAATCGTCGCCGAACAGAAGACGGTCGCCGCCGGCACCACCTCCGTCGTCTTCGACAACCTCCTCGCCGACAACGGGCACTACTCGTTCGTCGTCTGGGGCTACAATCGGGCCGGCTGCGCCCCGACCGCGGTGGCGACCGTGCTCGTGCGGCCGGCGCCGGGCGCCATCACCTCCGTGAACAGCCCGATGGCGATGAACGGCGATTCCTGGGACCTTCGCATCGACGGCGTGCGCCCGAGCGCCGGCGTCGACCACTACAACATCCGTGCCGTCGACGGTTCGGGCAACCCGATGCCGTGGACCGATGTCACCTTCCCGGCGACGACCTGGCCGCGGGCGCCGCTCGGATTCCGGTTCGGGCAGGTGGTTCGCTTCCAGGTGCAGGCCTGCACGGTCTGGGGCTCCTGCGGGACCTGGTCCGGGACCTACCCGGCGTCGGCGGAGGCATCCGTGAGCTTCGCCGTGCAGGGGCTGGTCTACACTCCAGAGACCGGCGTGTTCTCCTGGACGAACGGCCCCGACAACAACGGGCTCAGCGCGACCTACGAGTGCCTCGTGCCGGGCGACTCGTCCGTGACCCCGGTTGCCGGCCTGGCGAACACGTGCACCCTTTCCTCGCCGCAGCCGGCCGGCACGGTGCGGCTCACCGTGACGGTGAACGGACGTGCCTTCTCCTATGACAAATGAGCCACGCAGAATGAGCCTCGCACCGAGCCTGAGCCCATGCCCCGAACGAAAGTGACCACCCCATGACGATGACCGCGGAGCAGGCAACCCAGTTCGCCGAGGTGTTCGACCGACTCGTGACCGGGGTGGAACAGGTGCTGCTCGGCAAGCACCACGTGATCCGGATGTCGTTCACCGCCCTGCTCAGCGGCGGGCACCTTCTGCTCGAAGACGTGCCGGGAACGGGCAAGACCTCGCTCGCCCGCGCCATTGCGCAGAGTGTCCGCGGCTCGAGCAACCGTGTGCAGTTCACTCCCGACCTCCTGCCGGGAGACATCACCGGCGTGAGCATCTACGACCAGCGCAGCGGCGCCTTCGAGTTCCACCGGGGTCCGATCTTCGCCAACATCGTCCTCGCCGACGAGATCAACCGGGCCAGCCCGAAGACCCAGTCGGCCCTGCTCGAAGTGATGGAGGAAGAGCAGATCACCGCGGACGGCGTGACCCATCCCGTGGCGGCGCCGTTCATGGTGATCGCCACCCAGAACCCGATCGAGCAGGCGGGCACCTACCGGTTGCCGGAGGCCCAGCTCGACCGGTTCATCATGAAGGCCTCGATCGGCTACCCGGACCATTCCTCCACGGTGCGCATCCTCGAGGGCGCCGGGCTGCGCGCGCACGAGACGGTGGTGCCGCCGATCGTGTCCTCCGAGACCGTGGTCGAGCTGGCGGCCCTCGCCCGCACGGTCTTCGTCGACGCCACCATCAACGACTACGTGGCCCGGCTGATCGACGCCACCCGCACGAGCACCGAGGTTCGACTGGGCGTGAGCGTGCGCGGCGCCCTGGCCCTCGTCCGCACCGCCAAGACTCTGGCCGCTGCCAACGGCCGCCACTACGTGATCCCAGACGACGTGAAGGAACTCGCGGAAACCGTGCTCGCCCACCGGCTTCTCCTCGACCCCGAGGCCGAATTCGACGGGGTCACACCGTCCAGCGTGATCGCCCGGATCCTGATCGAGACCCCGCCGCCCAGCGACAGGCTGACTGTGTGAGCCAGGTCAAACTCACCGGCAGCGGGGTGACCCGGGGCACCGCTGACCTCCCCGGTGGCACCGGCCGAACGGATACCGCACTTCAGGTGCCGGCGGGTGCGCCGGGCCGGCCGGACGCGCCCGTTCGGGACGGCAGGCTGGCCGACGCCATCACCGCCACGGTTCGGGCCTGGCGGGCGCTGGCCGAGCTCGGCTCCACCATCGGCGGCTTCGTCGCCTCAGTGGTCACTCCGCTCGGCTGGTGTCTCCTCGTCGTGGTGTTCTTCTCCTTCCTCTTCGGTTACGGCCTCGGCTGGACCGAACTCGTTGCGATCGCCTGGTCCGGGTCCGTCCTGGTCCTGGCGGCGTTCTGCTTCCTGCTCGGGCGCAACGCCTATGAGATCCACCTGTCCCTTCCGGTCGACCGGGTGGTCGTCGGGGCGAAGGTGCCCGGTGAGGTGACGGTGCTGAACCCGACCAGGCAGCGGCTCCCCGGGGTCGCCGTGGAGGTCCCGGTCGGCGCCGGGCTGGCCGAATTCGCCATGCCGGGGCTTGCCCGCGGGGGCAGCTTCGAAGACGTCTTCATCGTTCCGGCCACCCGCCGGGGTGTCATCCCGATCGGACCGGTGCGCACGGTGCGCGGTGACCCGGTCGGGTTGCTGCGCCGGGAAATCGTCTGGGCCGAGCGCGTCGAACTCTTCGTGCATCCGCGCACCATCCCGATCCCGAGCATGAGCACCGGGTTCATCCGCGACCTCGAAGGCAATCCCACCCGCGACCTGACCAACAGCGATATGTCCTTCCACGCGCTGCGCGAATACGTGCCCGGTGACGAGCGTCGCAGCATCCACTGGAAGAGCACGGCCAAAACCGGCCGCTACATGGTTCGGCAGTATGAGGAGTCGCGCCGCAGCCACCTGATGGTGGCCCTGAGCCTGGCGGAGTCCGATTTCGCGACCGAGGACGAGTTCGAGATGGCGGTCAGCGTGGCCGGGTCGCTCGGTGTGCGGGCCATCCGTGATGCTCGAACGGTGTCGGTCGTGGCCAGCGAGGTGGTTCCGGGCAGTGCCCGGCGGCGGGCGTCCGTGGTTCGCAGCCTGAGCACGCTCACCCGCACGCGTCTGCTCGACGACCTCAGCAGGGTGGAACTGTCCGCTGCGGCGCTGCCTGTCAGTGAGTTGGCCAAGGCGGCGGCCGACAAGGTCGCCGGCATCTCGGTGGCGTTCCTGGTCACGGGGTCGTCCACCAGCCTGACCGAACTGCGCGCCGCCGCACATCGTTTCCCGGCCGGGGTCGAGGTGGTCGCGGTGGTCTGCGACCCGGAGAACATCCCCAGCCTCCGGAGGGTTGCCGAGCTCAGCGTCCTCACCATCGGCTTCCTGGACGACCTGCAGCACAGCCTGGCCAGGGCGGCCGCCGTATGAGCGCGCGCAGGGCGACCAGGCCGGCCCGCCGGCCGCGCACCGACTGGGGCTTCATCCTCGGCAACACCCTCGGCCTGATGACGGCCATCTTCGTCGCCGCCACCTCGCTTTGGCCGATCTACCGGAGCACCGAGTTCGTCGTGCTCGTCGTCGTCGCATTCGCCCTGGGTGCGCTTGTCGCCGTGCCCGGCGCGATCTTCCGCTGGCCGGCATGGGTCGTCGGCCTCGTCACGATCGCCGTCTTCCTGCTGGCAGGGGTGCCCCTGGCCATCCCCGGTGAAGCCATCAACCGGGTCTTTCCGTCCGTTCAGGGCCTGCTCGACCTGCTCAGGGCCACGGCCCTGAGCTGGAAGCAGCTCGTCACGATCGTGCTGCCGGTCGGCTCGTACCAGGCGCTGCTCGTGCCGGCGCTGATCCTGGTGCTGCTCAGCACCGTTGCGGGACTGTCGATTGCGCTTCGCACCCGGATCGGCGAACTCGCGGCACTTCCGCCCGCGGTGCTCTTCATCGCCGGGATCGGACTGGGGCCGACGAGGGCGGCCACCCCGATCGAATCCGCCCTCGGACTCTTCGTGGTGCTGCTCTTCTGGCTTCTGTGGCTGCGCTGGGTGCGCCGGCACGCGATCGTGCGCCTCGTCGCACAGCAATCCCGCCGGACGATCGAGTCCGCCGCCGACCGCCGCCTCGGCGCGGCCAGGGGACTGGTCAGCGCCGCGCTGGTCATCGCCGTGGCCATCGCGGCAGGCACGGTCGCGGCGATCGCGCTCCCGGCGAGCGTTCCCCGCGACGTGCTGCGTGCGCGGGTGCAGCAGCCGTTCGATCCACGGTCCTACCCCAGCCCGCTCAGCGCATTCCGCGGCTACCTGGAACCGGGCGCCGCCGACGAGGCCCTGCTCGAGGTGCGCGGTCTCCCCACGGGAGGGCGCATTCGAATCGCGGCCCTCGACAGCTACGACGGCATCGTCTACTCGGTGGGCAGCGCCGCCGCCACCAGCGTATCCGGCTCCTTCACGAGGCTGCCCGACCGGCTCGACCAGTCGGGGGCCGGCGGGGAACAGGTCAGCCTCGCGGTGACCGTCGACGGTTACAACGGCATCTGGGTTCCCGGTTCCGGAGCGCTCGAAAGAATCACCTTCTCCGGGCCGACGGCCCTCGCCCGCTCCGACGCGTTCTTCTACAACGACAACATCGGCACCGCCGCTGTGCTGACCGGACTGACCAGGGGGGACCGCTACACAAGCGTCGCCGTGATGCCGCGGGAACCGGCCGCCCTGGCCGCCCTGCAACCGGGTGCGGCCATTCTGCCGGTCCTCGACGTGGTCCCCGACGATCTGGACCAGGTCCTCGCCCGCTACGTGCGGCCGGGGGACCCGCCGGGAGTCCAGCTCCAGGCCATGCTGGCCGGCCTGAAGACGGATGGCTACATCAGTCACGGGGTCGGCGCCGACGAGCCCGTGAGCCGCTCGGGCCACGGAGCAGACCGGATCAGCCAGCTGTTCACCGACCGGCCCATGTTGGGCGACGCCGAGCAATACTCCGTGGCGGCAGCCCTCCTCGCCCGAAGGCTGGGATTCCCGGCCAGGGTCGTGGTCGGGTTCGTACCCGCGGCTTCCGGCGGGTCCGGTTCCGTGACCGTCACCGGCGCCGACATCTCGGCCTGGATCGAAGTGCAGTCGGCCGACGGGCGGTGGGTCACCATCGACCCGAACCCGGCAGTGCGGGACATCCCCGCGAAGCAGCCGGACAAGCCCGCGGTGGTGTCCCGCCCCCAGTCGGTCGTACCCCCTGCAGTCCCCGACACCGCGGAACAGCGCGACGCGGCACCGCCGGAAAGATCCATCGACGACCTCCCGGCGGCCCTCGACCCGCTGCTCGCCTTCCTGCTCGCCGCGGCCACGGTGGCCGGCTGGACCCTGCTCGGACTTGCGGTGCTGGCCGCGCCGTTCCTGCTCATCATCGCCGCCAAGGCCCGGCGGCGGAGGCTCCGCCGAAGCCTCACGGCGCCGCTGGACCGGATCCGCGGCGGCTGGCGGGAATTCGCCGACAATGCGCTGGACTACGGCATCGACGTGCCCGCCGGCGCAACCAGGATCGAGGTGGCCGAGACTGTGGGCGGCCCCGCGCCGATGGCCTTCGCTTCGGTCGTCGACCGTGCGGTGTTCGCACCCGACCGGCCGGGCACGGTGGAGGCTGACACGGTCTGGGCGTCCGTCGCCCAGTTGCGGGCCGGGTTGTCGGCAGGGAAGACGCGCCGGACGAGGCTTGCGGCGCTCGTCTCGCTCCGGTCGCTGGGTCGCTACGCTGGAGGGACATCCGTTCTCAGCGCGGTGCGGGGCAAGGGAGGATCGGCGACGTGAACTGCCTGATCTGCGGTGCCGCGCTCCCGGCCGGCGCCATGTTCTGCGGCGAATGCGGCAGCTCGAGCACCGCCACACCGAAGACCCGCAAACGCCCCGACCCGCGCCCCAGCGACACCACGATCATCCAGCCGCTTCCGCGCCAGCCTGTGGTCATCTCAATCCCGCTCGGCGCCGACGGCCGGGTGCAGCTACCTCCCGCCGCAGCGCCGGAGGCCGCAGAGCAACCCGAGCCCACCCCGAAGCACGGTGCAGTGCCCGTGGCACCGGAATCGGCGCCGGTCGCGGCCGTCATCCCCGCTGCCCCGCCGTCTCCCGCGCTGCAGCCTCCCGCGCTGCAGCCACCTGTCGCGGCGCCGCGCACGTCGCTCTTCGTCCTTCAGTTCAGCACGGGCGAGACGGTCTCCGCCCAGGGCACCGGGCTGGTCGGCCGGCGGCCCCTTCCGCAACCGACCGAGCGTTTCGACATCCTGGTGCAGGTCAGCGACCTGGGCATGTCCGTGTCGAAGAGCCACCTCGAATTCGGGCAGCATGACGGCGAATTCTGGGTCAGTGACCGCTTCTCGGGCAACGGCACCATCATCCGGCGCCCCGACTCGACGTCCGTGCGGTGCGAGCCCGGCCGCCGCTACCTCGTGCCGCGGGGGTCACGGGTCGAGATCGCCGACCAGTTCTTCATGGTGAACTAGCTTCCCCTCCCCACCGCGGCCTTCCCTGGGTGCTGCGCGGATGCCCGCCCGGTGTCCCGGCGCGGGCGCTCCCGTGGTCTCCTTGACCGGTGTTCCGGCCCGAAGACCCATTGATCCTGCCGGCGCGGCCGGTCGATCCGCCCTCGCCCGGGTTTCCGCTGATCGCCAGCGCCGCCCCGGTGGTGGTCGCTGTCGCGATCTGGATGTTCACCGGCTCGGCCTTCGTGCTCCTCTTCGCCGTCCTCGGCCCCGTCATCGCAGTGGGCAGCATGGTCGACGGCCGCCGCACCCGGCGCCGCACCCGGATCCGAGCGGACGAGACCCACCGGGCCGCTCTGGCGGCGCTCCGCGTGAAAGTCGAACAGCGCAGGACCGCCCTGGTCCGGGCCGCCTGGGGTCGCACCCCGTCGGCGGCCGGCATCCTCCAGGATCCCGGCGGCACCGTGCACTGGAGCGCGAGACCGGCCGCGCCGGTGCTGGTCAGCCTGGGCAGCGGCGACGTGACCAGCGGGCTGCGGTTGGAGGGTGCCGACCCCGACGACGAACCGGGAATCCGCGCGCTGGCGGCCACCCTGACCGGCGCGCCGATCACCGCGGACCTGCACGACGGCGTCGGCATCGTGGCGGCACCGGCCCTGGGCCGGGCGATGGCCAGGGGGCTGCTGGTGCAGGCGGCCGCGGTCCTGCCCCCTGGCCCGGTCGGCCTCGCCGCGCTGCCGCCCGGCCACTGGGCCTGGGCGACGTCCCTCCCGCACGCCGCGGCCCGGTCGCCGGACCGGCTGATCACCGTCTGCGACAGCGAGACGCCCGCCGGCGTCCCGACCGGATCCCGGCCGCTCATCGCGCTTGGCCGCTGCCTGGAGGAACTCCCCACCGGCTGCGACACCATCGTGCGCGCGCACGGGCCGACGCGCGCCGAAATCGTGCGGTCGCCCGTGCATCCCGCCGGACTCCGCTTCCGCCCGGAGCTGGTGACCCGTGACCAGGCCGCCGGCTTCGCCGTGCGGCTGGGCGAGAGAGCTCGTACGGCCGGGCTGATCGGCCGGTACGGTCCCGTTCCCGCCTCGGTGACCCTGGCGGAGCTGGCCGAAGCCGACCCGGCGGCCGTCCTGCCTCGGTCGCCGGGGACCGCGGCGGGATCGTCACGCCCGCCGGGCCTCGCCGGTGTGATCGGCATCGGCGAACAAGGCAGGGTGACGCTGGACCTCGTCGCGGCCGGCCCGCACGCCGTCGTCGGAGGCACCACGGGCAGCGGCAAGAGCGAACTCCTGGTGACCTGGGTCGCGGCGATGGCCGCGGCCCATCCGCACGACGCGGTGACCTTCCTGCTGATCGATTTCAAGGGCGGCGCCGCATTCCGCCCCCTGGTCGCCCTGCCCCACTGCGTGGGTCTCATCACCGACCTCGACGGGCGGCAGGCCGCCCGCGCCCTGGCCAGCCTGGCCGCGGAGCTGCGGCACCGGGAGCGGGCCATGCGCGCCGCCGGCGCCCGCGACATCACCGAACTGAACAGCGCAGGTCCCCGGTCGAATCCGCTCCCGCGCCTCGTGATCGTGGTGGACGAATTCGCCACCATGCTCACGGCCTTCCCCGAGCTGCACGCGCTCTTCCTCGACATCGCGGCGCGCGGTCGCTCGCTCGGAGTACACCTGATCCTCTGCACGCAGCGCCCCAACGGCGTCGTGCGCGACGCCCTGCTCGCGAACTGCAACCTGAGGGTCTCCCTGCGGGTGAACAACCGCGCCGACAGCCAGGCCGTGCTGGGAACGGATGCCGCCGCCGCGCTCCCGGCCGCCGTGCCGGGGCGTTGCCTCATCTCGGCGCTCGAAGGAGACCCTCTGCTCTGCCAGGTGGCCACGACCACCGAAGCCGACCTCAGGGCGATCGTCGGTCGGTGCGGCGAGAATCGCCGCGGTGCGGAGCCGAACCCGCGCCGGCCCTGGCTCGACCCGCTGCCCCGCCGGGTGACGCGGAACGACCTGGCCCGCGTCGAGACGGCGGCCACGACCACGACCACGACCAGGGAACCAGGAGGACCGGCCACCGGCGTTCTCCTCGGGCTGCTCGACGAACCGGAGCACCAACGCTACCGGGTCGCCCGCTACGATCCGGAGCGCGACGGCCACCTCCTCGTCGTCGGGGCCGGGCACGCCGGCAAGAGCACAGTGCTGGCATCCGTCGCAGCCCAGTATTCCCATTCCGGCATGGCCGCGGTCCTGGCTCCTCCGCCTGACGTCGAATCGGTCTGGGACACCCTCGCCCAGGCGCGAGCCTGCCTCGACGCCGGCTCCCGGGAGGCCCGGCTCGTCCTGCTGGACGACTTCGATTCGGTGTACGCCCGGTGGGGCGATGAACACCGGGCGGCCGCGCTCGAACGGCTCACCAGTCTGCTCCGCGACGGGCCGGCCGCCGGACTGGTCATCGTCGTCGCCGTGCAACACCTCTCCGGCGCTCTGCAGGCGCTGCCTTCGTTCTGTCAGAGCCGGCTGGTGCTGCGGATGCCGGATGCCGGCGCCCACGTCGCCGCCGGAGCGGATCCAGCCCTGTTCGACGCGGCCGTGCCCCCGGGCGGCGGTTGCTGGAACGGCGCACGCATCCAGCTGCTCCAGCCGGAGCCGGGTGCCGTTCGTTCCTCACCCGGAAGGGGCCCCGCCGCCGCCGCAGGGGACACCGCTGTGGGGCACGCCGCCGCGGGGGACACCCTCGCCGGGCACCGCTCCCTGCTCGTCGTGGCAGCCTCGCCGGCCCGCACCATCGCGGCTCTCACCTCAGCCCGTGCCGGGGAGATCATCGACCTCTCCGCCAACGTAAGCGCGGAGGCCGGCCGGCTCAGGGTGCTGGCCGACGACGGTGCCGTCCTGGTCGGCGACACCGACACCTGGCAGGCACACTGGTCGCTGCTCGGGCTGCTGCGCCCGCATACGGCGATCGTGTTCGACGGCTGCGGCCTGGCCGATTTCCGCGCCATCAGCCGTCGCCGGGACCTGCCACCGCCGCTCGCCCCCGGCCGGTGCCGGGTCTGGGTGCTGCGCCCCGACGGCGCCGTCGTGCGGGCGACGCTCCCGGCGCCTGGCTGACCGGTGCCGGACTCAGGCGAGGACGTCGGCGATCTCGGCCAGCGGAAGACCGTGGGCGGTCGCGACCGGCGCGCTGGTGACCAGGCCGCCGGCCGTGGACAGGCCGAGCGCCAGCGCGGCATCCGCCCGCACGGCGTCCTTCCAGCCCCGGTTTGCGAGCAGCCGAACGTACGGCAGTGTGGCGTTGGTGAGGGCGTATGTCGACGTGTTCGGCACGGCGCCCGGCATATTCGCGACGCAGTAGAACAGCGACCGGTGCACGACGAACGTGGGGTCGGCGTGGGTTGTCGGATGCGAATCCGCGAAACAGCCCCCCTGGTCGACCGCGATGTCCACGAGCACGCTGCCCGGCTTCATCCGGGAGACCAGCTCATTGCTGACCAGCTTGGGGGCCCTGGCGCCCGGGATCAGCACCGACCCGATGACCAGGTCGGACTCGACCAGGGCGCGGTCGATCTCGTAGCTGTTGGAGGCGATCGTCTGTACCCGGCCGTAGTGCAGGGCGTCGAGCTCCCGCAGCCGGAACAGGTTGGTGTCGAGCACGGTCACCTGGGCGCCGAGCCCCAGGGCGACCTGCATCGCGGCCGTGCCGGCCACACCGCCGCCGAGCACGGTGACCCGGGCAGGGTGGGTGCCGGGAACACCCGGGACCAGGAGACCGGGCCCGCCGTTCGGCTTGAGCATGGCGTTGGCGCCGACGATCGGCGCCAGGCGGCCGGCGACTTCGCTCATCGGTGCCAGCAACGGCAGCGCGCGGGAGGGAAGCTGAACGGTCTCATACGCGATGGCGGTGACGCCGCTAGAGAGCAGGGCACGGGTCAGGGCAGGCTCCGCGGCGAGGTGGAGGTAGGTGAACAACAGAAGGTCGGGCCGGAAGAAGCCGTACTCGCTGTCGATCGGCTCTTTCACCTTGAGCAGCAGGTCCGCCTCCGACCAGGTGGATGCCGCATCGGGCATGATCCTGGCGCCGGCCACGGCATATGCCTCGTCCGTGATCGACGAGCCTGCCCCGGCGCCGGTCTCGATCAGCACCTGGTGGCCCTGGGCCACCAGGTCGTGCACGCCCGCCGGGGTGATCGCGACCCTGAACTCGTTGTTCTTGACCTCTGACGGGATTGCGACCTTCATGGCGCTCCTTCGACTGGCATGGGACCTTCGACCGGCACGGGGCCGTTCCGCCCCTGGACGCGATTCTAGCGGGGCTCCAGCACCGATTTCGAGTGCGGATGACGCCGTAAAGCGCGGATTTCGCGAGTTAAGCCATCCACAATTAACGATTTGGCCACTCTTCGGTGGCAAAACCGCTCTGCTGTGCGAGTATCTACCCACCCGCACTGTTGCGCGTGAGAGTTCACCCGCTGAAAGAC
The DNA here is from genome assembly GCF_004402705.1 of Cryobacterium mannosilyticum. Taxonomy (NCBI): domain Bacteria; kingdom Bacillati; phylum Actinomycetota; class Actinomycetes; order Micrococcales; family Microbacteriaceae; genus Cryobacterium; species Cryobacterium mannosilyticum. The sequence continues at coordinate 37,454 of NZ_SOFM01000006.1, forward strand.
GCAAGGAGACCCCACAGATGAAGCCCAGGCCGTTGCCCGCAGACCCGATGATCCAGCAGCTCATTCGTCAGGCCCAGCGTGCCCAACTGGGTCGCCGCACCCTCCTCACCGGCGCGGGTGCCGGAGCGGCCGCGCTGGCCCTTGCCGCCTGTTCGACCGGGGGTGCCGCCAAGCCGAAGGCTGCGGCTGACAAGTCCGCCGCGGAGAAGAGCATCCGCTGGGACAACTGGGCGCTCTACATCGACGTGGACGACGCCGGTGACTACCCCACGCTCGACGCGTACACCACGAAGACCGGGATCAAGGTCAAGTACACCGAGGCCGTCGACGACAACAACACCTACTACGGCAAGGTGAAGGACCAGCTGGCCCTCGGCAAGGACATCGGCGCCGACACCGTCTGCCTGACCGACTGGATGGTGGGCCGGCTGATCCGGTTCGGCTACACCCAGGAACTCGACCACGCCAACATCCCGAACCTCGCCAACCTGCAGCCGTCGTTGAAGGACGTCGGCTTCGACAAGGGTCGCAAGATGTCGGTGCCATGGCAGGGCGGCTTCGCCGGCATCTGTTGGAACAAGGAGAAGCTCCCGAACGGGATCGCCTCGGTCGAGGAACTCTGGGACCCCAAGCTCAAGGGCCGGGTCGGTGTGCTGTCGGAGATGCGCGACACCATGGGCCTGATCATGCTGGACGCGGGCGTGGACATCTCCGGGGACTGGGGCGACGACGAGTTCAACGCCGCGATCGACGTGCTCAAGAAGCAGGTCTCCGACGGCCAGGTTCGCAACATCAAGGGCAACTCCTACAAGGAGGACCTGATCAACGGGGACACCCTTGCGGCGATCGTCTGGTCGGGTGACATCGTGCAGCTCAACGCGGAGAACGGCGACAAATGGGAGTTCGTCGTGCCGGAGAAGGGCGGCACCCTGTGGAACGACAACTTCGTCGTGCCGATCGGTTCGACCCACAAGAAGAACGTCGAAGAGCTGATCAACTACTACTACGACCCGGCCGTCGCGGCCGAGGTCGCGGCCTACGTGAACTACATCACACCGGTCGTCGGGGCCAGGGAAGCGGCCATGGCGATCGACCCGGAACTCGCGAGCAACCAGCTCATCTTCCCCGACGACGCCACCCTGGCCAAGGCGCGGGTCTTCCGCACCCTGACCGGGGCGGAAGAACAGAAGTATGACGCGGCGTTCCAGAGCATCCTGCTCGGGTCCTGAGCCATGACGACGAGCGCGTTCGCGGCGCAGGGGGCCGACCTGGAACTGGTCGGCATTCAGAAGCGGTTCCCCGGTTTCACGGCAATCGAACACCTGGACCTGAAGATCCCGGCCGGGTCGTTCTTCGCCCTGCTCGGGCCGTCCGGATGCGGCAAGACCACCACCCTGCGCCTGGTCGCCGGACTCGAGGAACCCACTGCGGGTCGCATCCTGATCGGCGGCAAGGACATCACCGGGCAGAAGTCCTACCAGAGGCCGGTGAATACGGTCTTCCAGAGCTACGCGCTCTTCCCGCACATGACCGTGCTCGAGAACGTGGCGTTCGGGCTGCGCCGGCGCCGGATCGACGAACCGGTCGCCAAGGCGCACGAGGCGCTGCGCCTGGTCGAACTCGACCACCTCGCAGCCCGCAAACCCCAGCAGCTCTCCGGCGGACAGCAGCAGCGGGTGGCGCTGGCCCGGGCGATCGTGAACCGGCCGGCCCTGCTCCTGCTCGATGAGCCGCTCGGCGCCCTGGACCTCAAGCTGCGCCGGCAGATGCAGCTCGAGCTCAAGACCATCCAGGAAGAGGTGGGCCTGACGTTCCTGCACGTGACCCACGACCAGGAGGAGGCCATGACCATGGCCGACACCGTCGCGGTGATGAACAAGGGCCGGATCGAGCAGATGGGGGCCCCGGAGGAACTGTACGAACTGCCCAGGACCGCGTTCGTGGCGAACTTCCTCGGCCAGTCGAACCTCTTCACCGGCCCTGTCGTCGGCAGCACCAGCGACGCCATCGCGGTGGCGGTCGCCGGGCAGAGGATCGTGGTGCCGGCCGCCCGGGCCCATCGCCACGCCGGCGAGGTCACCATCGGGATCCGCCCCGAGAAGCTCAGCCTGCACCTGTCGGCCCCCGCCGACGACCCGGCCCGCAACACCATGGGCCCCGGCCGGGTGATCGACGTCTCCTTCAGCGGGGTGAGCACGCAATATCTGATCACCGTCCCGCAGGTGGGGACCCTCATCGTTTTCGCCCAGAACATGGCCTTCGGGCCCGTCGCTGAGGAGGGCGGGGAGGTCTGGGTCAGCTGGGACATCACGCACGGCTTCGGCCTGGAGGACGAGCCCGCCGACACGCCACGGTTCGAGGCGGACACCACCACGAGGAGCATCGCGGCGCAGAGGCGGGCGTCCCTGATCACGGAGCTCGAGGAGGTCTGACGATGGCGTTCGCCGCGTTCGCCACGACCACCAGCGAGGCCGAGCAGGTGCCGCGGCGCAAGAGCCCGGTCGCGCTCCTGCTGTTGCTTCCCGGCATCCTCTACCTGGTGCTGTTCTTCCTCACCCCGCTCGTCTCCCTGCTGTTGACGTCGTTCCAGGCCCCGTCCGAGTTCGGGGACATCGGCCAGTACACCTACGCGTTCCGGTGGGAGAACTACGTGCAGGTCGTCACCGACTATCTGCCGCACATCCTGCGCTCGTTCGGTTTCGCGCTGATCGCGACCGTGCTCGCGCTGGTCTTCAGCTACCCGCTCGCCTACTTCATCGGTGTGACGGCCAGGCGCTGGCCGCTGGCGCAGAGCCTCATGCTCGTGCTCGTCATCGCGCCGTTCTTCATCAGCTTCCTGCTACGCACCCTCGCCTGGAAGCAGATCCTCTCCGATGAATCGTTCATCATCACCTCGCTGAAGGCGGTGGCCCTGATGGCGCCGGATGCCCACTTCACCGGAACGCCCGCAGCCGTCATCTTCGGTCTGACCTACAACTTCATCCCGTTCATGACCCTCCCGCTGTACACGACCCTCGAACGCCTCGACCTGCGCTACCTCGAGGCGGCCAGAGACCTGTACGCGCACCCGGTCGAGGTGTTCCGCAAGGTGACCATCCCGCTGTCGATGCCTGGGATCGTGGCCGGCACCCTGCTGACCTTCATCCCCGCCGCCGGCGACTACGTGAACGCCAGCCGGGACTTCCTCGGCGGGCCGGACAGCCAGATGATCGGAAACGTGATCGAGGCCAACTTCCTGGTGCTGCAGAACTACCCGGCCGCCGCGGCGCTCTCGATCATCCTGATGAGCGTGATCCTCGTCATCGTGAGCGTCTACGTCAAGCGGGCCGGAACGGAGGAGCTGCTGTGAAATTCTCCCTCGGGCGGTGGCTGCTGCCGGTCTACGCCGTGCTCGCCCTGCTCTTCCTGATGGTACCGATCGTTTACACCTTCATCTTCTCGTTCAACGACTCGCAGAAGTCGAACATCACCTGGCGCGGCTTCACCCTCGACAAGTGGCTCAACGTCTGCAATGTTCAGAACGGCGCCGTCTGCGAGGCGTTCGGCAACAGCCTCATCATCGGCGCGGTCGCCACCGTGGCCGCGACCGCGCTCGGCACCATGATCGCGATCGCCATCGTGCGGTATCGGTTCCGGTTCCGCTCCGGGGTGAGCCTGCTCCTGTTCCTGCCGATGGCCACGCCGGAGGTGGTGCTCGGCGCGGGTCTGGCCGCCCAGTTCCTGTCCGTGGGCGTGCCCAAGGACATGGTGACGATCATCCTGGCGCACACCATGTTCTGCATCAGCTTCGTCGTGGTCACGGTCAAGGCCAGGGTGGCCGGCCTCGACCCGGCCCTGGAGGAGGCGGGCCGCGACCTGTACGGTTCGCCGGGACAGGTCTTCCTGCGGATCACGTTCCCCCTGCTGCTGCCGGGGATCCTCGCCGCCGCGCTGCTCTCCTTCGCGCTCAGCTTCGACGACTTCATCATCACGAACTTCAACTCGGGGGCGGTGACGACGTTCCCGAAGTACATCTACATCTCGGCGTCGCGCGGCATCCCGGCGGAGGCGAACGTGGTGGCCTCCGCCGTGTTCATCCTGGCGTTGGTGATCGTGGTCAGCGCTCAGGTGTCAGCCGCGGCTCGGGCGAAACGGCTCGCGAAGTCGGGTTGATCGGAGAGGGTCAGACGTAGCTGGCGTGGATCTGGCCGACCTGGCGTCCGCCGCCGTAGACGGCGAGGCCCAGGTCGGGGAGCAGCGCCTCGACGTCGGTGTGCGCGATCGCGCCCGCATCCGCCAGCAGGCGCAGGGCCACGATGGTGGCCGCCCGCAGGTTGCCGTCGAGGATCTTCAGGGCCACGGTGATCCCGTTCGCGGCCGAGGCGACCATGATGCCCTCCGCGCCGGTCTTGATGAACAGGCCGAGCCGTTCGATCACGATGGTGTCGGGCAGCCCGGGGCCGGCGATGACCCAGCCGTTCTGCCGCACCGCCTCGGCGAGGAACCCGGCTTCGCGGTAGATCGCGAACGGCGAGTTCGACTTGGACGTGGCGATCCGGGCGATGCCGCGGGCCAGGGCCGTCAGCGAGAGGGCGTGCACGGGCGCGCCGCAGCCGTCGATCCCGGTCGCGGACGGCCGTTCGCCGGTGAACCGCTCGACGACGTCGAGGATGCGTTTCTGCAGCGGATGCTCCGGGTCCAGGTAGCCGTTCAGCGGCCAGCCGTTCTGCTTGCAGGCGACGAGCATCGCGGCGTGCTTGCCCGAGCAGTTCATGTAGACCGGGGCCTTGCCGGCTCCCAGCCGCACCAGCGCATCGCGGGTGGCGGAGTCGTCGGGCCACGCGGCGGGGCAGGCGAGAGCCGTCTCGGGGATCCCGGCCCGGAACAGCAGGCCCCGCACGAGGTCGGCGTGGCGCTGGGTGCCACTGTGGCTGGCCGTGGCGATCGCCGCGTCCTCACCGCGCAGGGTGACGCCGCTGGCCATCACGGCGATGGCCTGGAACGGCTTCATCGACGACCTGGGGAAGATAGGGGTCGTCACGTCGCCGAGGGCGCGGAGGACCGCGCCCTCGCTGGTGAGCACGACCGCGGAACCCGCGTGCCTGGACTCGATGAAGCCGCTGCGCTCGACGACGGCGAGTTCGACCGCATCGGCGACCGTGAACGTGTGCGGACCGTGCAGGGTCGCGGCTGTGTAGGGAGAGGTCACGGGGTCAGGCGGGACTACAGTGCGGCGATCGCGTCGTCGATGACCGAGAGGGCATCGGCGAGCAGGGCGTCGGTCACGGCGAGGCTCGGCAGGAAACGGAGCACGTTGCCGTAGGTGCCGGCGGTGAGCAGCAGCACGCCGTGCTGCGCGGCGTAGGCGGCGATCGAGGCGACAGCGGCCGCGTTGGGCTCCTTGCTGGTGTCCCCGGTGCCGGGCTGAACGAGCTCGATCGCGATCATGGCGCCGCGTCCGCGGATGTCGCCGATGATGTCGTACTTCTCCTGGAGCGCGCCGAGACCCGCACGCAGCGTCTTCTCGATCCGGGCGCCCTCGGCGAGCAGGTCGTTGTTCTCGATCGACTCGAAGACCGCGATGGCCGCGGCGCAGGAGACAGGGTTGCCGCCGAACGTTCCGCCGAGGCCGCCGGGCTGGGACGCATCCATGATCTCGGCGCGACCGGTGACGGCGGCCAGCGGCATGCCGCCGGCGATGCCCTTGGCGGTGAGCACGAGGTCGGGGGTCCAGCCGAAGTGCTCACTGGCGTAGTACCTGCCCGTGCGGGCCATGCCGCTCTGGATCTCGTCGGCGATCATGACGACACCGTTCTTCGTGCACCATTCCTGCAGGGCGGTGAAATAGCCGTCGGCCGGGACCATGAAGCCACCCTCGCCCTGGATCGGCTCGACCACGAGGCAGGCCAGGTCGGTCGGGCCGACGACCTTCTCGAGGTAGGTGATCGTGCGGTTGGCGGCATCCGCGCCGCTGAGGCCGTCGTGGTACGGGTAGGAACTGGGTGCGTGGTAGACGTCGCTGGCGAGCGGGCCGTAGCCGGTCGCGTAGGGCATCGCCTTGTAGTTCATCGCCATGGTGAGCACGGTGCGGCCGTGGTACGCGTGGTCGAGCACGGCGACGGCGCGTCGGCCGGTGTACTTGCGGGCGATCTTCACGCCGTTCTCCACGGCCTCGGCGCCGGAGTTGATCAGCACCGACTTCTTCGGGAAATCGCCGGGGGTGTGCGCGGCGAGCAGTTCGCAGACGCGGACGTACTCCTCGTAGGGCGTGATCGTGAACAGGGTGTGGATGAAGTCCTGGGTCTGGGCGACGGCGGCCGCGACGACGCTCGTCTCGGTGTGGCCGATCGTGGTCACGCCGATGCCGGCGCCGAGGTCGATGAACTGGTTGCCGTCGACGTCGACGATGATCGCCCCGTTCGCCTTGGCGATGTAGACGGGGAGCGCGCTGCTCACGCCGCCCGACACGGTGGCCAGGCGTCGCTGCTGCAGTTCGGTGGAGCGCGGCCCGGGAATCGCGGTCACGATCTTGCGTTCCTGCGTCACCGTGTAGACCGGTGCGGCGGAAGTGGACGGGGTAGTCGAGGGCGTCAGCGTGTCAGTCATGATGCAACCAGTTTACCGACCAGCCCGGCGCGCGCGGCGGCGATTTGCTGCGAGAATCGGTTCCTGCAGCCGCGGACCCGAAGGAGATGCCATGAATGGTGAGCACCGCTATGCCGTGACGGTCGCCTGGACCGGGAACCGGGGCACCGGCACCAGCGACTACCGGGAGTACGGCCGGGAACACACGATCACCGCGACCGGCAAGGTGCCGATCGAGGCATCCGCCGATCGCAGCTTCCACGGCAACGCCGACCGGTGGAACCCGGAGGAACTGCTGCTGGCGGCGCTCAGCGAATGCCACCTGATGTCCTACCTGCACGTCGCCGTGCGGCACGGGGTCGTCGTGGTCGGCTACACCGACGACGCGACCGGCACCATGGTGCAGACGAAGGATGGCGGTGGTCACTTCACCGAGGCCGTCCTCCGCCCCAGGGTGACCGTGCGGGACCCCGGCCAGATCGACCTGGCCCAGAGCCTGCACGCGGAGGCGGCGAGTCTCTGTTTCATCGCGGCATCCGTCAACTTCCCGGTCCGCCACGCCCCGCAGGCCGTCGCCGCCTCACGGTGATCGGGCCAGTCGAGATCACCGTCCGCGGTCTCGACAGGCTCGACCACCGTCCGCGGCGCCTGCTCACGGCGCAGTTCCGGGTGCCGCGCCCCGACGCCGCACCCCGGGTGCCGCGCCCCGACGCCGCGCCGAGACCTGCCGCGTTAGGAGCCCGAGAGGGCCGTGAGGGTCTCCTCGATGACGCTCATCGCGTCGTCGATGAGCGCCTCGGAGATGACGACCGACGGCATGATGCGCAGCACGGAGTCCCAGCTGCCGGCATCCAGCACGATCACGCCGTTGGTGGTCGCGTGCTTGATGATCGCGGTGAGCGCCTCGGGGTACGGCGTGGTCGTGCCGGGGTGCACGAGCTCGACGCCGAACATGGCGCCCTTTCCGCGCACGTCGCCGACGACCGGGAACCTTTCGGTCCAGTCGCCGATGCGGGCCCAGAGGGCCTTCTCGACGCGCTTCGCCTCGCCGAGCAGGTCATCGCGCTCGATCAGGTCGAACACGGCCAGGGCGGCGGCGGTGGAGACGGGGTTGCCGCCGAAGGTGCCGCCGATGCCGCCGGGCTGCACGGAGTCCATGATGTCGGCGCGGCCGGTGACCGCGGCGAGCGGGAAACCGCCCGCGATCCCCTTGGCGGTGGTGACCAGGTCGGGGATGACGTCGTGGTGCTCGATCGAGTACCAGGTTCCCGTGCGGGCGATTCCGGCCTGGATCTCATCGGCGACGAGCACGATCCCGTTGTCGGTGCAGAACTCGCGGATCCGCTTGAAGTAGCCGGGAGCGGGGATGACGATGCCGCCGTCGCCCTGGATCGGCTCCACGAAGAACGCGGCGATCTCGGTGGCGCCGATGTGGGTCGTGATGTAGTCGATGGTCTTCTCGGCGGCTTCCTCGCCGGTCAGTCCGTCGCGGTACGGGTAGCTCGTGGGCACGCTGTAGATCTCACCGGGGAAGGGGCCCATCCCGGCGCGCTCCGGCCAGGGGCGGTAGGTCATCGCCATGGTCAGGTTGGTGCGGCCATGGAAGGCGTGGTCGAGGGCGACGATCGCGCGGCGGCCGGTGAACTTGCGGGCGATCTTGACCGCGTTCTCGACGGCCTCGGCACCGGTGTTCACCAGCACGGAGCGTTTCTCGAAGTCGCCGGGGGTGATCTCGGCGAGCTTCTCGGCGACGGCGACGTAGTTCTCGTACGGGGTGACGGTGAACAGGGTGTGGGTGAGCTTCGCGGCCTGGGCGGCGGCCGCGGCGGCCACCTCGGTGTTGGCGTGGCCGATGGTCGTCACGCCGATGCCGCAACCCAGGTCGATGATCTGGTTGCCGTCGACGTCGACGAGGATCGCGCCGGCCCCGTGGTCCATGTAGATATTGGCGAGGGTGCCCGCGCCGCGGGACACCGAGCGCAGGCGACGTTCCTGCAGCTCGATCGATTTGGGGCCCGGGAGGGCGGTGACGAGTTTGCGTTCTTGGGGGACCGAATACTGGGCAGACATGCCCCCAGCTTAGGTTGCGCCGGTTTCCGCCGTGTTTCGGATGCCCCGCACGCGCTGGACGAGCTAGACGCGTTCGCGCGGGAACACGCGATCGGCCAGTTTCTGCAGGGTTCCTGAAGGCGGCGATTCGTTGTACTTCCCGGCCAGCTCCTGCCCGGACAACGCGTGGATCGCGGCCATGATCTCGTCGGTGGCGCCGCGCCTGGCCTTGCCGGATTCCGCCGAGCCGTGACGGCTCAGGTCGATCGGTGTGCCGAAGGTGACGGTGACCTTGCGGATGCGCGGGAACTTCGCCCCGACGGGCTGGATCTCCTGGGTGCCGACCAGCCCGACCGGTACGACGACCGCCCCGGTGGTAAGCGCGAGCCAGGCGACGCCGGTGCGGCCCTTGTAGAGCCGGCCGTCAAGCGAGCGGGTGCCCTCAGGGTAGATGGCGAAGGCGCTGTCGGACTCCAGGATGTTCCGCCCGGCGTCGAGGGCGTCCTGAGCGGCCTGCCCGGCGCCGCGTTCGACCCCGACCGCGCCGATCGAGGTGAAGAAGGTGCGGGAGACGAAACCCGTGATCCCGGTGCCGGTGAAGTAGGTGGACTTGGCCAGGAACTGCACCCGGCGCGGCGCGGACAGCGGGATCACGATGCTGTCGATGAAGGAGAGATGATTGCTGGCGAGGATGACCCGCCCCTGGCGCGGGATGTTCTCGCGACCGGTGATGGTCGGCCGGAAGACCAGGCGGGCGATCGGCGCCATGATGCCGTAGCCGAGGAAATAGACGAAGCCGGGGCGTTTCGTGGGCTCCGGCGTCGCCTCCGACGGGTCGGCGAGGGGTTCGTCCTGGGGTTCGACTTTGGCACCGGTCACCCGTCGACACTACCGCCAGCGGCGCCGCACGCCGAAAGGACGCACCCGCAACGCCCGCGAATCGAGTGGACGGTGAGCGGGAAGTCCGGCCGATCCCCGACCGTGCACCTAGCATGGGAGGGTGCGAAGACGAGTAGTAATTCTCGGGTCCACCGGCTCGATCGGAACCCAGGCCCTCGATGTCATCAAGGCGAACCCGACCAGGTTCGAGGTGGTCGGGCTCTCCGCGGGCAGCAACCGGGCGCTGCTCGAGCGCCAGGCCGCGGAGTTCGAGGTCGACGCGACCGCCCTCGGCGCCGACGAGGCCGAACAGCTGGTGCGGGATGTCGACGCCGACGTCGTGCTCAACGGCATCACCGGTTCGGTGGGCCTCGGCCCCACCCTCGCGGCGCTGTCCGCCGGCCGCACCCTCGCCCTGGCCAACAAGGAGTCGCTCATCGTCGGCGGTGACCTGGTGAAGTCGCTGGCGGCACCCGGCCAGATCGTGCCGGTCGACTCCGAGCACTCGGCCATCGCGCAGGCGCTGCGCTCCGGCACCGCCGGCGAGGTGCGGCGCCTGGTGCTGACGGCATCCGGCGGGCCGTTCCGCGGCCGTCGCCGCGGCCAGCTGGCGGATGTCACGCCCGCGCAGGCGCTCGCCCACCCGACCTGGAACATGGGGCCGGTGGTGACCACGAACTCTGCCACGCTCGTGAACAAGGGCCTCGAGGTGATCGAGGCGCACCTGCTCTTCGACGTGGACTACGAACGCATCGACGTGGTCGTGCACCCGCAGTCGGTCGTGCACTCGATGGTCGAGTTCATCGACGGGTCGACGATCGCCCAGGCATCCCCGCCCGACATGCGCCTGCCGATCTCGCTCGGCCTGGACTGGCCGAACCGGGTGGCCGCGGTCGGGGCCCCGATCGACTGGACCGTCCCGCAGAACTGGACCTTCGAACCCCTCGACGATTCGGCGTTCCCCGCTGTCAACCTGGCCAAGCACGTCGGCCGGGCCGGCGGAACCTACCCGGCCGTCTTCAACGCGGCGAACGAGCAGGCCGTCGCGGCATTCCACGCCGGCGCCATCGGCTTCCTGGCCATTGTCGACACCATCCAGCGGGTCGTCGAGGCGCACGAGCAGGACGGCCCGCTCACCCGTGAGTCGCTCTCCGCCGCCGAGGACTGGGCCCGCGCTGCGGCGGACAAGCTCCTCGCCCGCTGACCCGCCCCGCCGGCGGGAGAGTGGGAGGACCTCAGCGGCGGTAGCTCTCCGCGCTGGTGGCGAGGGCATCCGCCCAGACAGTGGCCGACACCCCGAGCTCGCGCTGGGTCTCGGTGGAGTCGATCAGGTACGGCACCGTGAACTGGTAGCTCGACGCCCAGATCTCGTGCATCATCGGGTTCACCATGCCGAGGGAACGAAGCAGCCACTGCGGATACGCGGCCACCTTGCCGTGCGTTCCGAACCGCCGGTTGACCTGGTCCGCGATCTCGATCCGGCTGGCGGCGGCGCTGGGAACGTGCCACAGCCGGCCCCACTCCCCGTCGTGGTCGGCGGCGGCGATCAGTGTGCTGACGATATCGGGCAGGTAGCTCCAGCTGTGCGGGAGGCCGGGCCTGCCGACGACGCGGGCGGTCTTCGACGCGAGGATCGAGGTGAAGAAGGTTTCGCCCAGGTGGGCCGTGCCGGTGGCTCCCGGACCGAAATAGTCACTCGCGCGCACCTCGACGCCGCGCAGCTCGCCGCGTCCGTGGGCCTCGCGCACCTTCCGCCAGCCCTCCTTCCGCACGAGGCCTTTGGCCTCCGTGGTCGTCTCCGGTGAGTGCTCGGTCATCGGGCCGGTCGGCGAGCCGTAGGGATACAGGTTCCCCATCACGACCAGGGCCGCGCCGGTGGCGGATGCCGCGTGGATCGCCGCGTCGATCATCGGCGGCCACTGGGTGGCCCAGTCGGTGTACGGCGGATTCGTGCAGAGGAAGATCGTCGCAGCACCGGCGGCGGCACGGGTGAACGCCTCCCGGTCGCCGGCGTTCAGTACGATCGCCGTGGCCCCCGCGGCCGCGGAGCCGGACCGGGTGCCAATGGTGACCCGGTCGCCGCGCGCGGCGAGGCGCTCGGCCAGAGGACGCCCGATCAGACCGGCACCGACGACGAGTTGGGCGGTCATGGCATCCTCCACGCGGTCAGTCGCCGCAATCGTCGTTCTTCTTGCACTTACCGTTGTCCTTGTTGCCGTCCTTGTCAACCGACGGTGAGTCCTCGGTCGGAGTGGGCGTCGGGGTGGGACGGCTGGCCTCGATCGCGTCAGTGAGGTCGCCGGTCACGAGGTTGATCGCGGACTGGATCTCGGCGGACCGCGCGGCCGAAACCTGCCCGGCCGCGGCGGCGGTCAGCAGGTCGGCCTGCACGGCGGTGAGGGCGGACTGCGCTCCGGAGAAGTCGCCGGCTGCCGCGGCGGTGCTGACAGCGAGCACGCCGGACTGCAGTTTGTCGGCCGTCGGGGTCGCCAGGTCCGGCGATGCACTGGAGCAGGCGGTCAGGGTGGCGGCGACGAGGAGCGCGGCGACAACGCCGGCGGAGAGGCGGGAGCGGATGGTCATGGTCTGAGGCTTTCCTGGAGTTGCCGGAGGTGGGTGCCGAGGGTGCCGTCGACGGCCGGGTAGCTCGCGGGCGTGGCCGCCGGGGCGGCGAGACGGGGGGCGAACAGGATCGCGGCCAGGGCGACCAGCACCACGGCGACGGCGACGACCCCCATCGTGCGGCGGGTAGGTCTCCGGCTCGAAGTCGAGGTCGACGGCGAGGCAGCGGGGGAGGGGCGGGTCAGGCCGGTTCGTCCGCGGGCGGGAAGGAACTCGGTCGGCGCGTCCGCCCGCACGGCCCTGGAATCCTCCGCGGAGGCGTCAGAGGTCGCGGAGGACGGTGTCGGCAGCAGGGCCGTCTTCTCCAGCCCGGCGGTCTGTTCGAGAAGGGCGGTCTTCTCCAGCCCGGCGGTCTGTTCGAGAAGGGCGGTCTTCTCCAGAAGGGCGGTCTTGTCGAGGGCCGCGGTCTTCTCCAGCAGCACGGTTGCTGCCGTGGGTTCGAGGAGTGCGGTCCCGTCGGCGTCGTCGAGCACTGAGTGCGCCGCGTCCGCGGCCGGTCCGGGCTCGGCCACGAGTGCCCGCAGGCGCACGGCGGCCTGCTCGGCGGTGAACCGCTCCTCGACGACCCGGTTGGTCATGCCGCCGAGCACTTCGGCCCAGCCGCTGCCGAGGAATTCGGGGATGACGGGGTCACGCGCCAGTCTGGCCATCGCGGATTCGATCGCCGGGCCGGGGAAGGCCCGCTCGCCGGTCAGACACTCGAGCAGGACGAGGCCGAGCGAGTAGACGTCGCTGGGCGGTCCGATCGGTTCGCCCAACGCCTGCTCGGGGCTGAGGTAGCCGGCGGTGCCGAGCAGCGCCCCCGTTTTCGTGAGGTGGGTGGCGTCGAACAGCCGGGCGATGCCGAAGTCGGCGAGTTTGGCGTGCATGCCCCGGCCGGGGAAACCGGACGGCGCGAGCAGCACGTTGGCCGGTTTGATGTCGCGGTGGATGATTCCCTGAGAGTGCACGTAATGCAGGGCCTCGCCCAGGTCGGCGCCGATCTCGGCGACCTCCGCCGGCAGCACCGGGCCGTCGTTGATCCGGCTGCGAAGGTCGCGCCCGTTGACGAACTCCATCACGATGAAGGTGCGGGGGACGCCCTCGATGACGGCGGTTCCGGCGTCGAACAGGGTGACCAGGGCGAAGTGGTTCAGGCTCGCCAGCACGGCGACCTCGCCGCTCTGGCGCTCAGGGCCGGCGTCGTCGGCGGTGTCCATGCGGAAAAGCTTGACCGCCACGGTCCGCCCGAGCACGACATCCGTCGCCTCGTAGACGACTGCCATGCCGCCCGTTCCGATCAAACGGTCGATGCGGAACCGGTCGGCGAGTCGAACGCCGATCGGGCTGGGAATGCGAGGCTCAGACAGAGGGGTCCTCCTAGTAGGTCCAACGGTTAAGCAAACCACACCCTGGGCCGGGAACGGCCAGCGCCTTCGCAGCTTGAAGTGGGTAATCTACGACTGTGGAAACCGTGCTGCTGTATCTCCTGGGCGTCGTCATCGTCGTCATCGGGCTCGCCCTGTCCATCGGCCTGCACGAAATCGGCCACCTTCTGCCGGCCAAAGCGTTCGGGGTGAAGGTCACCCAGTACATGATCGGATTCGGTCCGACACTGTGGTCTCGCCGCAAGGGCGAGACCGAATACGGCGTCAAGGCCATCCCCCTGGGCGGTTACATCTCGATGATCGGGATGTTCCCGCCGGCGAAGAAGGGTGGCAAGGTCCAGGTCTCCAGCACCGGCTTCTTCAACCAGCTCGTTCAGGAGGGCGCACCGGAGAAGAAACCGAACGCCCTGGCCACCCTGGTCGACGACGCGCGCCAGTCCAGCGCCGACACCATCGGTGAGGGTGAGGACCACCGCGCGTTCTACCGGCTCCCGGTCTGGAAGCGCATCATCATCATGCTCGGCGGGCCGACCATGAACCTGCTCATCGCGCTCGTGCTGTTCGCCGTGCTGCTGATGGGTTTCGGCACCGCGCAGGCGAGCACCACCGTCGGCAGCGTCTCAGCCTGCGTGCTGCCGGCCACCAGCGCCCGGCAGTCCTGCGAGGCGTCCGACGAGAAGGCTCCCGGCGCCGCGGCCGGTCTGAAGCCCGGTGACCGGCTCATCAGCATCAACGGCACGGCCATCGACAGCTGGGCCCAGTCCACCGACCTGATCCGTAACTCGCCCGGCATCCCGCTCACCGTCGTCGTCGAGCGCGACGGCGCGAAGCAGACCCTCACGATCACGCCCAAGCTCACCGAGCGGTATGTGATGGATGCCGCGGGCAAGGTCGAGAAGGACCAGTCCGGCAAGGCGCTCACCCAGGAGGTCGGCTTCGTCGGCATCGGCCCGGCAGGCGAACTCGTGCAACAGCCGGCCACGGCGGTCCTCCCGGCCGTCGGCGACAACATCGGCGCCGTGGTGCACATGATCGCCAACCTGCCGCAGCGGATGGTCGACATCGCGAACGCCGCCTTCGGCCCCGGCGAGCGCGACCCCAACGGCCCGATCAGCGTGGTCGGCGTCGGCCGCGTCGCCGGCGAGATCGCGAGCATCGACAGCATCCCGGTGAACAGCAAGATCGCCAGCATGCTCGGGCTGCTCGCCTCGCTCAACATCGCCCTGTTCGTGTTCAACCTGATCCCGCTGATGCCGCTCGACGGCGGTCACGTCGCCGGGGCGCTCTGGGAAGGCCTGCGACGCTGGATCGCCCGGCTGTTCAAGCGCCCCGACCCGGGCCCCGTCGACACCGCCAGCCTGATGCCGCTCACCTTCGCCGTCGTGATCGTGCTCGGCGGGATGAGCCTGCTGCTGATCTACGCCGACATCGTCAAGCCGATCAGCTTGTTCGGCTGACCCGGCTTCCCGCGCCTACTCCCGGGGGAGTAGCCGGAGACGGCCCCCGGGCGGATGCCGCGTCCCCGCCCGGGTCGTAGCATCAGAACATGCCACCGCACTGGGATTCGGACGCTCCGTGGTACGACCACGACCGCGGCCGCCCCGGCGGAGGCTACGGCGCCCGGATCCCGGCTGCGGCCCGGTTGTGGATCCCGGTGGTCGTGTCCTTCCTCGTGCAGGTCCCCGCGGTCGCGGTCCTCGCCCGTTCCGGCCGTGAGTTCGGCCCAGACGCCGGCCGGGAGATCGGCCGGGTGTTCGGCCGGGAACTCGTGCACGGCGGGCTCCGGCCCGGCTGGTACCTCGCCGTGGTGCTCGCCCTCATCGGTCCGCTCGCCCTGATCGGCGCCCGCCGTTACCCTGGCCCCGTCGTGACCGTCGCCGCCGCGGCCGCGGGCGCGCTCGTGCTGCTGCGGCCCGACATCGGGCTGCCCTACGTCGCGGTCGGTTTCGCGATCGTGCTCGGCATCGTGCGCGGCGCCCGGGTCTGGGTGTATGCCTCGGTCGCCGCCGTCTGGGTGGCCACTATCGGCCTCGCCGGGCTCTACGGCATCCCGTTGCAGCCGGGCCGGATCGCACTCACCACCCTGGGCCTGGCCCTGCTGATGGGTTTCGGCGAGGCGATCCGCACCCGGCGGGAGCAGATCCACGACCTGCGTCGCCGGGCGGATGCGCGGCGGCAGTCCGCCGAGCAGCGCGAGCGGGTGCGGATCGCCCGGGAACTGCACGACGTGCTCGCCCATTCGCTGTCCCAGATCAACGTGCAGGCCGGCGTCGGGCTGCACCTGATCGACAGCCAGCCGGGCAAGGCCGCTGAGGCCCTGGCCAGCATTAAGGCCACGAGCAAGAACGCCCTCGACGAGGTGCGCACGGTGCTCGGGATCCTGCGCTCCGACGTCGACCCGTCGGGCGTATCGGGCGTATCCGGTGCATCCGGCGCATCCGGCGCATCCGGCGCAGACGATGACGCCCCCCGCACGCCCCAGCCGGACCTGGCGGGGCTGCCTGCCCTGGTCGAGTCGTTCAGCGCCCAGGGCCTGCGGGTCGAGCTGGTGAACGAGCTCGGCCCGGAGGGGACCTCAGCGCCGGCCGCCACCCAGCTCGCCCTGTACCGGATTTGCCAGGAGGCGCTCACGAACGTGTTGCGGCATTCGGGGGCTCGCGCGGCATCCGTGCACCTGGCCGTCGACGGCGCAGAGGTACGGCTGACCGTGACCGACGACGGCACGACGCGCCCGGGTGATGCCTCGATCATGCCCGGCGGCGGCCTGCTGGGGATGCGGGAGCGGGCCGAACTGCTCGGCGGCAGCCTGCGGGTCGAGCGGATGCCGGCCGGCGGGTTCCTGGTCGAGGCTCGCCTTCCGCTGCGGAGGCCCCGATGATCCGCGTCGTCATCGCCGACGACCAGCAGCTGATCCGGGCCGGGTTTCGCGCCCTGTTGGAGTCGGAACCCGACTTCGACGTGGTCGCGGAGGCTGCGACGGGGGCGGAGGCCGTTGACCAGGTCACCCGGCACCGGCCGGACGTGGTGCTGATGGACATCCGGATGCCCGGCGGTGACGGCCTGTGGGCGACCGAGCGGATCGCAGCGGATGCGGCGCTCGCCGGCACCCGCATCGTGATCGTGACGACCTTCGAGCTCGACGACTACGTCGCCCAGGCGATCCGGGCCGGGGCCAGCGGCTTCCTGGTCAAAGACACCGAACCGACCGAACTGATCCGGGCGGTGCGGGTCGCCGCGGCCGGGGACGCGCTGCTCTCGCCCGGCGTCACCCGGCGCCTGCTCGAACGGCTGGAGTCCGGGCTCCGGGCCCCGCAGGGTCACACCTCGCTCGAGCCGCTGACAGCACGGGAGCGCGAGGTTCTCGGCCTGGTCGGCCGCGGAATGACCAACACGGAGATTGCGGTGCGGCTGTTCCTCAGCCCGCTGACCGCGAAGACCCACGTGTCGCGGATCATGAGCAAGCTCGGCGCTCGCGACCGGGTGCAGCTGGTCATCATCGCCTACGAGGAAGGCCTCGTCGGAGGCTGGTAGGGCGGGCGCACTGCACCCGGGGGAGTACCCGAAGTGTCGCCGCGGGGCGGATTCGGCGGCTGGGGCGGCTCGCGAGACTAGGAATACCGGTCAGGGCGGACCTTCCGCCGGGCAACAGCGCACCGGGCCTCTCCACAGAATGGACACATCATGCTTTCGACTGCGGTACTCACCGGGCTCGCCGCCTACCCGGGCCCCGGGCCCGGCCACGGCTGGGGCGGCGGGCTGATCTGGTTGCTGGTCCTGATCCCGCTGTTCGGCCTCGGGCTCTTCGCACTCCTCTTCGCACTGCTCGGCCGCCGCTGGCGGCGCGGAATGGCCGGCCCCGGATACCCGGGCGGGCCGGGCTTCCCCGGCGGCCCGTCGCACTGGCAGGCCGGCGGGGACACCCGCAGCGCGGAGAAGACCCTCGCCGAGCGGTTCGCCCAGGGGGACATCGACGAGGTCGAGTACCGGGCCAGGCTCGAGGTGCTCCGGGCCAACCGCGCCGACGACGCGGCCGCGCCGCCGCAATAGCGCTGCGAACCGGGCGCCGGCAGGTCAGCGCGAGAGCAGCAGAGCCTCGCCCTGGCCGCCGCCGCCGCAGAGCGCCACGGCCGCCTTCCCGCTGCCGCGACGGGCGAGTTCGAGCGCCGCGTGCAGCGCCAGCCTCGAACCCGAGGCGCCGATCGGATGGCCGATCGCGATGGCGCCGCCGTGGATGTTGACCAGCTCGGGCGAGAGCCCGAGTTCCCTGGTCGATTCGAGCGAGACCGCCGCGAACGCCTCGTTGATCTCGACCAGGTCGAGTTCACCGGCGGCCCAGCCCTCCCGGTCGAGCGCGTGCTTGATCGCGTTCGCCGGCTGGGAGTGCAGCGAGTTGTCCGGTCCGGCGACATGGCCGGATGCCTTCACCACGGCGAGCCAGTCCAGCCCCCGTTCCTCCGCCCAGGTCCGGCTGCAGAGCACCAGCGCGCTCGCGCCGTCGCTGAGCGGCGAGGAGTTCCCGGCGGTGATGGTGCCGTCCGCCGTGAACGCCGGGCGCAGCCGGCCGAGCGTCTCGGTGGTGCTGTCGCCGCGCACGCCCTCGTCGGCCGTGACCAGGAGTGGGTCCCCGCGGCGCTGCGGCACGCTCAGCGGCGTGATCTCGTCGTCGAAGAGGCCGCCGCGGGCGGCTGCTGCCGCGCGCTGGTGCGAGGCGGCCGCGATGGCGTCCTGCTCGGGCCGGTCGATCCCGAGCCTGCCGTTCACCTGCTCGGTGGAGAGTCCCATCGAGAGCCCGTCGAAGGCATCCGTCAGCCCGTCGTGCGCCGCGTGGTCCAGCGCGGTGACGCTGCCGTACGGCCAGCCCTGGCGGGACCCGGGGAGCAGGTGCGGGGCCTGGGACATGGACTCCTGGCCGCCGGCGATGACCACGTCGACCTCGCCCAGACGGATGAGCCTGGCCGCGTCGACGACGGCGGCCAGGCCGGAGAGGCAGACCTTGTTGAGCGTCATCGCGGGCACGTTCCACGGGATGCCGGCCGCGATCGCACTCTGCCTGGCCGGATTCTGGCCGCAGCCGGCCTGCAGCACCTGCCCCATCAGCACCGAGTCGACCTGGCCGGGGGACACCCCGGCACGGTCGAGTGCGCCTGTGATGGCGGCGCTGCCCAGTTGCACGGCGCTCAGGCCGGCCAACTGGCCGTTCACCCGCCCCTGCGGAGTGCGGGACCCGGCCAGGATGACCACTTCGATCGAGCTCATGATGACTCCTTCGTCTTCGTGTAACCGTGTTCGCGCGCCGTCCTCGTGGGACCGTGGCATGCGTCGTCCACCGAGCGTAGCCGTGCCGCCCGGGCGCCAGGTCACGGCCGAGGCGTGTCCCTGCCGCCGAATCGGATCATCTCCCAGTTGCCTGACTTAGGATATGGCCGTGGCTGCTATCAATTTGGGAATGCCCAAAGTACCCGAGGTTCTCGCTCCGCGACGTAAGAGTCGCCAGATCAAGGTCGGCAAGGTCCTCGTCGGCGGTGACGCTCAAGTCAGCGTCCAGTCGATGACGACGACGCCCACGACGAACATCAACGCGACGCTCCAGCAGATCGCCGAACTCACGGCATCCGGCTGCGACATCGTGCGCGTCGCCGTGCCGACCCGTGACGACGCCGAAGTGCTCTCGATCATCGCGAAGAAGAGCCAGATCCCCGTCATCGCGGACATCCACTTCCAGCCCAGCTACGTCTTCGCCGCGATCGACGCCGGCTGTGCCGCCGTGCGGGTCAACCCGGGCAACATCCGCAAGTTCGACGACCAGGTCGGCAAGATCGCCGCCGCCGCGAAGGCCGCCGGCGTCTCGATCCGGATCGGCGTCAACGCCGGATCCCTCGAGCCGAGCCTGATGCAGAAGTACGGCAAGGCCACCCCCGAGGCGCTCGTCGAGAGCGCGGTCTGGGAGGCGAGCCTGTTCGAGGAGCACGACTTCCACGACTTCAAGATCTCGGTCAAGCACAACGACCCGGTGATCATGGTCAAGGCCTACCGGCTGCTCGCCGAGCGCGGCGACTGGCCCCTGCACCTCGGCGTCACCGAGGCCGGCCCGTCGTTCCAGGGCACCATCAAGAGCGCGACGGCGTTCGGCATCCTGCTCGGCGAGGGCATCGGCGACACCATCCGGGTCTCGCTCAGCGCGCCCCCGGCCGAGGAAGTCAAGGTCGGCCTGCAGATCCTGCAGTCGCTCAATCTGCGCGAGCGCAAGCTCGAGATCGTCTCCTGCCCGAGCTGCGGCCGGGCCCAGGTGGATGTCTACAAGCTCGCCAACGACGTCACCGCCGGGCTCGAGGGCATGACCGTGCCGTTGCGCGTTGCCGTGATGGGCTGCGTCGTCAACGGACCGGGCGAGGCCCGCGAGGCCGACCTGGGCGTGGCATCCGGCAACGGCAAGGGGCAGATCTTCGTGCGCGGCGAGGTCATCAAGACCGTGCCGGAGGACGAGATCGTCGCCACCCTGATCGAAGAGGCCAACCGCCTGGCCGCGGAGATGCCTGCGGGCGAGGATTCCCTCGGCGCCCCGGTAGTCACCGTCTCGAAGTAGCCCCCTCCCGCCCCGACGCACCCTTCCCGCGCGTTGAGTTGCGGAGAAGGCACCCTCGCGCGACGAGGGTGCTTTCTCCGTAACTGAGCCGCCGTAAAGTAGGGGGGTGCCTATTCGTATGTCCAACTACTTCCTCCGAACCCTCCGCGAAGACCCCTCGGACGCCGAGGTCACCAGCCACCGCCTGCTCGTGCGGGCCGGCTACATCCGCCGCCAGGCCCCGGGCATCTTCGCCTGGCTGCCGCTCGGCCTGCGGGTGAAGAACAAGATCGAGACGATCGTGCGCGAGGAGATGGCCGCGGCCGGCGCCTTCGAGGTGCATTTCCCTGCCCTCCTGCCACGCGAGCCCTACGAGGTCACCGGGCGCTGGGACGAATACGGCGACGGCCTGTTCCGCCTCCAGGATCGCAAGGGCAGCGACCTGCTCCTCGCCCCCACCCACGAGGAGGTCTTCACCCTGCTCGTGAAGGACCTCTACAACAGCTACAAGGACCTGCCCCTGTCGATCTACCAGATCCAGGACAAGTACCGCGACGAGGCCCGGCCGAGGGCCGGACTCCTCCGCGGCCGCGAGTTCACCATGAAGGACGCCTACTCCTTCGACTACACGGATGCCGGCCTCGACGTGAGCTACCAGGCCCAGCGCGACGCCTACGAGCGCATCTTCACCCGGCTCGGCCTCGAGTACGTCATCGTCAAGGCGGATGCCGGCGCGATGGGCGGATCCCGCAGCGAGGAGTTCCTGCACCCCACCGCCGTCGGCGAAGACACCTTCGTGCGCTCGGCCGGCGGCTACGCAGCCAACGTCGAGGCGTTCACCACGCTGGCCCCTCCCGCCATCGACTGGGCGCCGATCCCGGCCGCCGAGGTGCACGACACCCCCGACACTCCGACGATCCAGACCCTCGTCGACCGGGCCAACGACGCCCACCCCCGCCCGGACGGCCGGGAGTGGACCGCGGCCGACACGCTCAAGAACGTCGTGCTCGCGCTCACCCACCCCGACGGCTCCCGCAAGCTGGTCATCATCGGCCTGCCCGGCGACCGCGAGGTCGACCTCAAGCGGGTCGAGGTCGCGTTCGCCCCGGCCGAGGCCGAGGCCGCCAACGAAGCCGACCTGGCCAGGCACCCCGGACTCGTCAAGGGCTACATCGGCCCGTGGTCGAAGAGCGGCGCGGTGCTCGGCGAAAAGTCGGTCACCGGCATCCGCTACCTGGTCGACCCCCGCGTGGTCGACGGTACCGAGTGGATCACCGGCGCCAACGAACAGGGCCGCCACGTCTTCGGGCTGGTCGCCGGCCGCGACTTCCAGGTCGACGGCACGGTCGAGGCCGCCGATGTCCGGGCCGGCGACCCGGCACCGGACGGCTCCGGCCCGGTCGAGCTCACCCGCGGGATGGAGATCGGCCACGTGTTCCAGCTCGGCCGCAAGTACGCGGAGGCGCTCGGACTCAAGGTGCTCGACGAGAACGGCAAGCTCGTCACCGTCACGATGGGGTCTTACGGCATCGGCGTCACCCGCATCCTCGCGATCATCGCCGAGCTCAACAACGACGCGAAGGGCCTGATCTGGCCCGAAACCGTGGCGCCGTTCGACGTGCATGTGATCGCCACCGGGCGGGACGAGGTCGTCTTCGACACCTCGGAGGCCGTGGTCGCGGCGATCGAGGCCACCGGCCGTGAGGTGCTCTACGACGACCGCCGCAAGGTGTCGCCCGGCGTCAAATTCGGCGACGCCGAACTGATCGGCGTGCCGAGCATCGTCATCGTCGGCCGCGGGGCCGCGGACGGCATCGTCGAACTCTGGGACCGTCGCACGGGCGAGCGCACCCAGGTCGCCGTCGCGGATGTCGCCGCCAGCTTCGGCTAGGTTCGCGGCTCAGTTCCGGGAAGCGGGCGCATGTTCCACCGTGCGCCCGCTTCCACACCGTGTGCCGCGAGGCCGTGGAGTCGGGTACCGTAGAGGGGAGCCCGCTGCGCAGTTTCGCGGCGGCAAGATCTGAACAGAGGAGGCCGGCCATGGACATCGACCTCAGCGTGTTGCGGCAAATGGAGCGCGAGAAAGAGATTCCCTTCGAGGAGCTCGTGCAGATTATTGAGCAAGCAATTCTCACGGCCTATCAGAAGCACACCCACCAGGGTGAAGCTTCCAAGGCCGTCGAGGAAGTGCCGGAAGCGCGTGTCGTACTCGACCGCAAGTCCGGACACGTCGACATTTTTGTGCCCGAACACGACGAAGAGGGCAACGTCATCGGCGAAGCCGTCGACAACCCCACCGACTTCGGCCGGATTGCGGCCTACGCCGCCAAGCAGGTCATCAACCAGCGTCTGCGGGACCTGGCCGACGACGCAGTGCTCGGCGAGTTCAAGGGTCGTGAGGGCGAGATCGTCGCCGGGATCATCCAGCAGGGACCCAACCCGCGCATGATCCACGTCGACCTGGGCACGATCGAAGCGATCCTGCCGCCCGAGGAGCAGGTGCCCGGCGAGAGCTACGTACACGGCTCCCGCATCCGCGTCTACGTGACGGCGGTCGGCAAGGGACTCAAGGGCCCGCAGATCACGGTCTCGCGCACGCATCCGTCGCTGGTGCGTCGCCTGTTCGCGCTCGAGGTTCCCGAGATCGCCAGCGGAGTCGTCGAGATCGTGTCGCTCGCCCGTGAGGCCGGCCACCGCACCAAGATGGCGGTCCGCGCCACCGAGCCCGGCGTCAACGCCAAGGGTGCCTGCATCGGCGAACTCGGCCAGCGCGTGCGCGCCGTCACCGCCGAGCTCAACAACGAGAAGATCGACATCGTCGACTACTCGCCCGACCTGGCCACCTTCGTCGCGAGCGCGCTGTCTCCCGCCAAGGTCACCAGTGCCTACGTCATCGACGAGTCCATCAAGGCCGTCCGCGCCCTCGTTCCCGACTACCAGCTTTCGCTGGCGATCGGCAAGGAAGGCCAGAATGCCCGCCTCGCGGCCAAGCTCACGGGTGCGAAAATCGACATCCAGCCGGACAGCATTCTGGAGGACACCGAATAGGGGGTACGATGGAACCCGTTAGAACGTGCATTGGATGCCGTTCGCGCGCCCCTCGATCCTCACTTCTGAGGGTTGTAGCCCGGGAATCGGAACTCGTGGTGGATGAAACCGCCACTCTGCCGGGGCGAGGTGCGTGGTTGCATCCCACCGCCGCGTGCTTCCAGGACGCACTGCGGCGACACGCTTTCGGGCGTGCCCTTCGCGTGACCAGGTCTTTGGGCGCGAAACAACTAGAGAACAGGCTGAACTGGCTAATGGATAACTAATGAGCGGCTCGAAATGAGACCCGTCCGTTACTAACGGTCTGCCCCTTTCCGGGTGCAGGCCCGGAACAGGAGAATTGTGGCTGCGAAACCACGCGTACACGAGATCGCAACTGAGCTCGGTGTCGACAGCAAGGTAGCCCTTGCGAAACTGAAAGAGATGGGCGAGTTCGTCAAAGGACCGTCCAGTAGCGTTGAACCCCCCGTCGCGCGCCGTTTGCGCGCCGCGCTTCAGGCCGACGGTGTGACCGGCACCGCGGCATCCACCACTTCAGCGGCTCCCGCCGGCACTGCGCCGGTCGCCGCTTCACCCGCGAAGCCGGGCGGCGCACGTCCGTCGCCGGCCAAGCTCGCCGTCAAGCCGGGCGCGCGCCCGGTCGCGGAGGTCGCCGTCGAGGTTCCCGCCGCTGACGCACCGCCGATGCCGTCCGCTCCGCTGACGGTCGCCGAGCGCCAGGCCCAGGCCGCAGAGAAGGCCGCCGCCGCCGAGAAGGCTGCAGCGGCCGACAAGGCAGCAGCAGCCGCTGCTGAGGCTGCGCCCGTGACGGATGCCCAGGCACCCGGCACGGACGGCGCGACCCCGGTCGCAGCCAAGCCCGGCGTCTCCGTTCCGAAGCCGCCGTCCGCGCGCCCCGGCAACAACCCCTTCGCCAGCAACCAGGGCATGGGCAAGACCCCGAGCCCGCGCCCCGGCAACAACCCGTTCGCCAGCGCACAGGGCATGGGCCAGCGCCCGGCCTCGACCACGTCCCCGAGCAACATCCCGCGCCCGGCGGCGCCGCGCCCCGGTGCGCCCCGTCCGGGTGGACCCGGCCAGGCGGCGCGTCCGACCGGCTTCGGCCAGCGTCCGGGCGCCTTCCAGCGTCCCGGCGGAGCACCGGGCGGCGCCGGCGGCGCACGTCCCGGCTTCCAGCGCCCCGGTGGCGCGCCGGCCGGTGCCCCCGGTTTCGGCCCGCCCCGTCCGGCAGGTGGTGGCGGTGCAGGTGGCCGTGGCCGCGGCCCCGGCGGCGGAACCGCTGGTGCGTTCGGTCGCGGTGGCGGCAAGAACAAGGCTCGCAAGTCCAAGCGGACGAAGAGGGCAGAGTTCGAGCTGCGCGAGGCCCCGTCGCTGGGTGGCGTGAGCGTTCCCCGTGGCGACGGCGGAACCGTGGTGCGTCTGCGCCGCGGCGCGTCGATCACGGACTTCGCCGACAAGATCGACGCGAGCCCCGGAAACCTGGTGACCGTGCTGTTCCACCTCGGTGAAATGGCGACGGCGACGGAGTCCCTCGACGAGGCGACCTTCGACGTGCTCGGCAGCGAGCTCGGCTACAAGATTCAGATGGTCTCGCCCGATGACGAGGACCGTGAGCTTCTGCTTGCCTTTGACATCGACATCGACCAGGAGCTCGAAGACGAGACCGACGAAGAACTCTTCGCTCGGCCTCCCGTCGTCACGGTCATGGGTCACGTCGACCACGGTAAGACCGCGCTCCTCGACGCCATCCGCAACGCGAAGGTGGCCGCGGGCGAAGCCGGCGGAATCACCCAGCACATCGGTGCGTACCAGGTCGTCACCGAGCACGAGGGCATCGAACGCGCCATCACCTTCATCGACACACCTGGCCACGAGGCGTTCACCGCCATGCGTGCCCGTGGTGCGCAGGTCACCGACATCGCGATCCTCGTGGTCGCGGCGGACGACGGCATCATGCCGCAGACGATTGAGGCGCTCAACCACGCCCAGGCCGCCAACGTGCCGATCGTGGTCGCAGTGAACAAGATCGACAAGCCAGGCGCCAACCCGCAGAAGGTGCGCCAGCAGCTCACCGAATTCGGACTCGTCGCCGAGGAATACGGCGGAGACGTCATGTTCGTCGACGTGTCGGCCAAGCAGGGCATCGGCATCCAGGAAATCCTGAACGCCGTTCTGCTCACCGCAGACGCCGGCCTCGACCTGCGCGCCAACCCCGACAAGGACGCTCGCGGCGTGGCCATCGAGGCTCGCCTCGACAAGGGCCGCGGTGCCGTGGCAACCGTGCTCATCCAGTCGGGAACCCTGCACGTCGGAGACTCCATCGTGGCGGGAACGGCCTACGGCCGGGTTCGTGCGATGGCCGACGAGAACGGCGTCCCCGTGCTCGCCGCGACCCCGTCCAGGGCCGTCCAGGTTCAGGGCCTCTCCAGCGTTCCGCGCGCCGGTGACACCTTCCTCGTGATCGAGGAGGACCGCACCGCCCGTCAGATCGCCGAGAAGCGCGAAGCCGCCGAGCGCAACGCCCTGCTGGCCAAGGCCCGCAAGCGGATCAGCCTCGAGGACTTCACCCGTGCACTCGAAGAGGGCAAGGTCGAGTCGCTCAACCTCATCATCAAGGGTGACGTGTCCGGTGCTGTTGAAGCCCTGGAAGAGTCGCTCCTCAAGATCGAGGTCGACGATTCGGTTCAGCTGCGCATCATCCACCGCGGTGTCGGTGCGGTCACGGAGAGCGACGTCAACCTCGCCACCGTCGACAACGCCATCATCATCGGCTTCAACGTTCGCCCCGACACGAAGGCACGCGAACGCGCCGCCCGTGAAGGTGTGGACGTGCGCTTCTACTCCGTCATCTACAACGCACTCGAGGACATCGAGAACTCCCTCAAGGGAATGCTCAAGCCCGAGTTCGAAGAGGTGCAGAGTGGTGTCGCCGAGATCCGCGAGGTGTTCAGCTCCTCCAAGTTCGGGAACGTCGCCGGTGTCATCGTTCGCTCGGGTGTCATCACGAGGAACGCCAAGGCGCGGGTCATCCGCAACGGCATCGTCGTGGGAGACAACCTGGGCATCGAGTCGCTGCGCCGGTTCAAGGACGACGTCACCGAGGTCCGCACGGACTTCGAGTGTGGTATCGGCCTGGGCAAGTTCAACGACATCCAGATCGGTGACGAGATCGAGACGATCGAAATGAAGGAAAAGCCGCGGGTCTAGTCCTTCGCTGGTGGGTCTCCGCTCGATCCCCCCTAAAAAGGGAAGAGAGCGGGGACCCCTACCCCGATTCCCTTTTTTGGGGGGATCGAGCTGCGACAGCGTACCGCAGATACCGAACCGTCAGTCCGATGGTTGGGGAGAGCTAAGAGCGGCAGAAGTTTTTCGACAATAGGAGTAGTTACCATGGCAGATCCGGCACGCGCCAGGAAGATGGCCGACCGCATCAAGGTCATCGTGGCCAAACGGCTCGAACGCGGACTGCGTGACCCGCGGCTCGGTTTCGTGACGATCACGGATGTGAAGGTGACCGGGGACCTGCAGCACGCCTCGGTGTTCTACACCGTCTACGGCAACGCCGAGGAGCGCGCCGACAGCGCCGC
Organism: Cryobacterium mannosilyticum; assembly: GCF_004402705.1. Taxonomy (NCBI): domain Bacteria; kingdom Bacillati; phylum Actinomycetota; class Actinomycetes; order Micrococcales; family Microbacteriaceae; genus Cryobacterium; species Cryobacterium mannosilyticum. The sequence continues at coordinate 64,132 of NZ_SOFM01000006.1, forward strand.
AGCCCTCAAGGCGGCGACCGGGATGCTGCGCAGCGAGGTCGGCAAGAACATCACGGCCAGGCTCACCCCCTCCCTCGAATTCATCGCCGACGCCATCCCCGAGAACGCCGCGTTGATCGACGACCTGCTCCGGGAGGCGCGCGAGCGCGACACCGAGGTCGGCGAACTCGCCCGCACGGCCAAGTACGCCGGCGACGAGGACCCGTACGTCAAGCCCCGCGAATACGACGAGGATGACGACGCCGAAGACGAGGACGACGACGAGGCTCCGGCCGCCCACGCGCACACCGAGGACCCGGCGAACTAGCGGCGAACCGGCGGCGAACCGGCCTACTCGGCCAGGTAGCGCACGAACCGGTACTCGATGCCGGTTCGCGAGGTGTGCCAGCCCTGCCCAGGGTCGACGGCGGCCCGCCGCCAGCCCGCCGGGAGGGCCGGCGCATCCGTGTCGCCGGTGTAGTCGGCGTTGATCTCGGTGACCTCGAGTACGTCTGCTGCGCCGATCGTGAGCGCGAAGATCTCCCGGCCGCCGATCACCCACGCGTCGGCACCGGTCACGAGCGCCAGGGCGTCATCCACGGAGTGCGCCACCAGTGCGCCTTCCGCCGCCCATCCCGGCTGGCGGGTGATCACGATGTTGGCGCGGCCGGGCAAGGGGCGGAACCGGGGCGGAAGCGAATCCCAGGTGCGCCGGCCCATCAGCACGGCGCCTCCGTTGGTCAGCGCCTTGAAATGGGCGAGATCCTCGGGGAGGTGCCACGGCATCGCGCCGTCGAACCCGATGACTCCGTTGCTGCTCTCGGCCCAGATCAGCCCGAGGGTCATACCGCGACCTGGCCCTTGATCGCCGGGTGATGCTGGTAGTTCTCCAGGACCAAGTCCTCGAAGGTGTAATCGAACAGGCTGTCCCGCGGGGTCTGGATGCGCAGGGTCGGCGCGGGGAAGGCACTGCGGGTCAGCTGCTCGGTGACCTGGGCGACGTGGTTGTCGTAGATGTGGCAGTCGCCGCCGGTCCAGACGAACTCTCCAAGCTCCAGCCCGGCCTGGGCCGCGACGAGCTGGGTGAGCAGCGCGTAGCTGGCGATGTTGAATGGCACGCCGAGGAACAGGTCGGCGCTGCGCTGGTACAACTGGCAGGAGAGCTTGCCGTCGGCGACGTAGAACTGGAACAGGGCGTGGCAGGGTGCCAGGGCCATTCTCGGGATGTCCGCGACGTTCCAGGCCGAGACGATCATCCGGCGGGAGTCGGGGTCGGTGCGGAGCGTGTCGATGACCTGGGCGAGCTGGTCGATGCTCTCCCCGGATGCCGTCGGCCAGGATCGCCACTGCACGCCGTAGACCGGTCCGAGGTCGCCGTTCGCGTCGGCCCACTCGTTCCAGATGGTCACGCCGTGGTCGCGGAGCCAGTTCACGTTGCCGTCGCCGCGAAGGAACCAGAGCAGCTCGTAGGCGATCGACGGGAAGTGAACCCGCTTCGTCGTGACCAGAGGGAAACCGGCGGCCAGGTCGAAGCGCAGCTGGCGGCCGAAGACGCTCCTGGTGCCCGTGCCGGTGCGGTCGGCCTTGGCCGTCCCGTTGGCGAGCGTGTCGCGGAGGAGGTCTTCATACGGAGTCGGGATCGAAGCAGTCATCGCTACGATCGTACGGTCTTCCCGGCGAATTCGCCGCACGCCGGCGCGGTCGATGCGCGCGCGGATTCCGGCCGGGCCGTCACTGGTGCGGCAGGGTGTAGCCGTCGTCGCCGTGCCGCACCGCGAGTCCGTCGGAGAGCAGGCCGGCCAGTGCGCGCCGGCGCTGGGGCGCATCCGGCCACAGTCCATCGATCTCGGCGTCGGTCACGGGTCGGTGGGTGGCCCGGAGCTCGGCCATCACCAGGCCGCGCACCTGGCGGTCGCTGCCCGCGAACTTCTTCTGCACGGCCTTGCGCGGCCCGTCGTAGGCGGGGGATCCGGCGCCCACCCACGCGCAGTCCTCCCGGATCGGGCAGGCGTCGCACCGGGGATTCCTGGCCGTGCAGACCACGGCGCCGAGTTCCATGATCGCGGCGTTGAACGCGGCGGCCTCGGCGCGGTCCGCCGGCAGCAGCGCGCTCATCGCGTCGAGGTCGCGGGTGCGGGAGGGCGGTGCGGGCTCGGCCTGGCCGGCGACCGCACGGGCGATCACCCGGCGGGTGTTGGTGTCGACGACCGGATGCCGGTGGCCGTAGGCGAAGGCGGCAACGGCACGCGCGGTGTAGTCGCCGACCCCGGTGAGTGCCAGCAGGGCGTCGACGTCCTCGGGTACGACGCCGTCGTGGCGCCGGGTGATCTCCACCGCCGCGGCGTGCAGCCAGAGGGCGCGCCGCGGGTAGCCGAGGCTCGCCCAGGCGCGCACGGCCTCGCCGGGCGGCACGGCGGCGAGATCGGCCGGTGTCGGCCAGCGTTCGAGCCAGTCCTCCAGCCGGGGGATGACCCGGCTGACCGGGGTTTGCTGCAGCATGAACTCGCTGACCAGGGTGCCCCAGGCCGTGAAGCCGTCGCGTCGCCATGGGAGGTCCCGGCCGTTGGCCCTGAACCAGGCCGTGATCGCGGGGACGATGCGTCTCGCCTGGGCTGTGACCTTCACGCTTTCTAACCTAGGGTCGATCCATGAAGCTTGTCTCCACACCCCGCACCGAATTCCTCCGCGACCTTGCCTCAGAGATCCTCGGCCTCTACGGGCGGGGACGCACCGTCGTGGCCGTGGACGGCACGGACGACGCGGCCCGCACGGCGTTCGCCGATGACCTGGCCGCCGTGCTGATCGAGCGCGAGCACCCGGCATTCCGTGCGTCGCTGGCCAACTTCCGGCGCTCACGGGTCGAGCAGGAACGCTTCGGCCCCGAGTCCCCGGAACGGCTCTTCCGGCACCTCTACGACTTCTCGCTGCTGCGCCGGGTGCTCCTCGACCCGTTCCGGATGGGCGGAAGCACCGGGTTCGTGACCCGGGCGTTCGACCCGGACCGGGACACCTGGATCGAACCGACCTGGCTGACCGGGCCGCCGGACGCCACCCTGGTCATCGACGGCGACTACCTGAACCGGTCGGAGCTGCGCGACCTCTGGCAGTACAGCGTGCTCGTCGAAACGGCGGACGAGGCCGTCGACACCCTCAGCGTCGTCCCGGTCGATGACGCCGGCAAGGTGCACGGTTCGGAAGATCGCGCCGCCGAGCAGGCCCAGGCCGACCGGCTCTACCGCACCGAGGTGCGACCGCGCAGCCGGGCCGCCGCCGTCGTCGACCTCACCGACCCGGCCCGGCCGCAGCGCAGGTTCTTCGACAGCTGCTGATGCGGACGCACCGGGCTCGGCGCGGGTCAGCGCGAGACGCGGGTCAGTGCGTAGACGCCGGTCAGCGCGAGACGCCGGTCAGCGCAACGAGAGGGTAGCGAAGCGCGCACAGACCTCGGCCGGCGTGAGAGCGCTGCCCGAGGTCTCGACCTCATGCACCAGGGCTGTGAGCAGCACGTTCACCGGCGAGGCCAGCCCGGCCAGCCCGGCCTCTCGCACGACGGCGCCGTTCAGGAAGTCGATCTCGGTGCGCTGGCCGCGCCTCAGGCTCTGCAGGGTGGAGCCCAGGTTCGGCACGTCGCCCATCCGCGCCCGCATCATCCTGGGCAGCGCCTGTCCCAGCGCCAGCGGCAGCCGGGAGAACAGGCGCAGCCTGGCGTCGCCGAGTCCCTGCAGCGCCCCGAACCGCACCCCGCGCCTCATTCCCACCCGCACGGTCTCGCGCATGCTGGCCGTCAGCACCCGGCGGAGGCCGGAATGGTCGACGACCTCCTGCACGCTGAGGCCGGTGATGGCCGGCAGCGAATTGAGCATGTTCACGACGAGCTTCGTCCACTGCGCCCCGACGAAGTTGTCGATCACCCTCGTGGGCACGGCCTCGGCCAGCACGTCCCGCCACCGGGCGGCCTGGGCGTCGGCGGGGCCGGAGCCGCGGCCGAGGTAGGTCGGCGCCGGGGTGGTGATGGTCACCCGGCCGGGCGACGTGTAGTTCGCGGCGATGATCGACAGGGCGCCGAAGCATTCCGAGCGCGGCAGCAGCCGGGACGCCGTGGCCACCCCGTCGAGACCGTTCTGCACGACGATCACGGGGGAGCCGTCGAGAACGGCCGCGTTGCCTGCGATGGCGGCGGCCGCATCCTGCGCCTTGGTGCAGACCAGGGTGAGCTCGGGCGTTTCGACGAGGCGTTCCAGGGCCGTCGGGCGGGCGTGCGCCTCGCCGAAACCGCCGGTGAGACGGATGCCGTCTGCCCGGATGGCGGCCAGCCCGGCCCCGCGCGCCGTCACCGTCACGTCATGACCGGCCCGGGCCAGCAGAGTGGCGAAGGTGCCGCCGAGGGCGCCTGTTCCGATTACCGCGATCTTCATGGCCCCAGCCTAGGTCGCGCCGTGTGGGCGGAGCGCCGCCGGAATGGCGGCTACCATGACTAGGTGAGCGACGATTCCGGGCAGCCAGGCAACGGGCCGCGGGCTCGGCCAACGCAGGCTAAGCCACCGCGGATGAACGGCTCCGCCAGCGGGCTGGTGCTCATCGACAAACCGCAGGGCTGGACCAGCCACGACGCCGTCGCCCGCACCCGCCGCCTCGCCGGCACCCGCAAGGTGGGCCACGCCGGCACGCTCGACCCGATGGCCACCGGCCTCCTCATCCTGGGCATCAACAGTTCGACCCGGCTGCTCACCTATGTCGTCGGCCTGGACAAGGAATACCTCGCCACGATCAGGCTGGGCGCCGCCACCACGACCGACGACGCCGAGGGCGAGGAGCTCGGCCGGGCCCCCGCCGCCGCCGTCGCGGCGATCACGACCGAGGCCGTCGCCGCCGGGATCCTGGCGCTCACCGGCGACATCAGCCAGCAGCCGAGCGCCGTGAGCGCCATCAAGGTCGACGGAGTCCGTGCCTACGCACGCGTGCGCGCCGGTGAGGACGTCGACCTCCCGTCCCGCCCGGTCACCGTGAGCGCGTTCGAGCTGTTCGAGGCGACCCCCGTCGACGGTTTCCTCGACCTCACCGTGCGGGTGGAATGCTCGTCCGGCACCTACATCCGTGCCCTCGCCCGCGACCTCGGCGCCGATCTCGGCGTCGGCGGCCACCTCACCAGCCTCCGCCGCACCCGGATCGGCCCGTTCCGGATCGACGAGGCCGGCCCCCTGGCCGAACTCGACGTGGCCACGGCCCTGATCGGACCGGCGGCGGCGGCAACGCGCATCCTCGGCCGGCTCGACCTCACCGAGCAGCAGACCATCGACCTCGGCCACGGCAAGCGCATCGACGTGGGCGCCGACCCGGACCCCAGCCAGGCCGGACCGGTCGCGGCCATCGCCCCCGACGGGCGGCTGGTCGGCCTGGTCGAGTTCCGCGGCGGACAGGCCAAGTCCATCGTCAACTTCCCGCCGGACGAGGCATCGGCCCCCGCAGCCTCGGCTGCGGCCCTCCCCGGCACGGATGGCGCCGCGTGATCGAGTGGTTCGCCTGGGTCCAGGTCGCGATCGCCGTCGGCGGCGGCCTGCTCTGCATCGGCCTCGGGCTGCTCGGCCGTAAGCCCACCGACCTGTCGATGGGAGCGGCCGCCCTCGTCGAACTGCTGCTCCTGGCGCAACTCGTCGTGGCGATCGTCGCCCCGTTCACGGGCAACACCGCCAGCGGGAGCCTGCTCGAGTTCTACACCTACCTGGTCAGCGCGCTCCTGGTGCCCGTCGCCGCGGCGATCTGGGCCTTGATCGAGCGCAGCCGGTGGAGCACGGTCATCCTCGGCGCAGCCTGCCTGGCCGTCGCCGTCATGCTCTACCGGATGCTGCAGATCTGGACGGTGCAGGGCCTGTGAGAAAGCGCCCATCGGATGCTGCGATAATTACGAAGCCATGACTGGACCCCAGAACGAAGCCGACATGAAGACCGCCGTGGATGCCCCGACCCGACGGGTGACCGGCATCGGCCGGGTGCTGATCGCCGTGTACGGTCTCCTGGCGCTCGCCGCCACCGGCCGGTCGTTCGTGCAGATCGCGGAGAGTTTCGCGGACGCTCCACTGTCGTACTCCCTCTCCGCCCTCGCCGCGGTCGTCTACATCGTCGCCACGATCGCCCTCGTCCGGAGCGGGCGCGGCTGGTACCGGGTCGCCTGGGTCACGATCGGCTTCGAACTGCTCGGTGTGCTCGTGATCGGCACGCTCAGCCTCGTCGAACCCGCGCTGTTCCAGCACAAGACCGTGTGGTCGGTGTTCGGGCGCGGCTACGGCTTCGTGCCCCTGGTGCTTCCGCTGCTGGGCATGTGGTGGCTCGCCCGTCGGGCTCCGGGCCGCGCATGAAGATCATCAGGGGGCTCAACAGGATTCCGGCCGACTGGCCGGCCTCCGCCGTGAGCATCGGCAAGTTCGACGGTGTGCACGCCGGTCACCGGGCCGTCATCGCCGAGTTGAAGGCCCTCGCCGACGCCGAGGGGCTGGCCTCGGTTGTGGCCACTTTCGACCGGCATCCACTCGCCCTGCTGGCGCCGCCTGAATGCCCGCAGGCCCTGATCAGCACCGAGCAGAAACTGAATCTCCTCGGCGAGACCGGCGTCGACGCCGTGCTCGTGCTCGAGTTCAACGAGGCGCTCGCCGCCCTCCCGGCTGAGGAGTTCATCGACTCCGTGCTGGTCAAGGGCCTGCACGCGAAGCACGTCCTCGTCGGCCGGGACTTCCGGTTCGGCGCCCGCGCCGCCGGCGACGTGCACCTGCTCCAGCGTCTCGGTGCCGCGGACGGGTTCGACGTGCGCCTCATCGACGATGTGAAGCCCGACAGCATCCGCCGGGTGTCGTCGACCTGGATCCGGGAGTTGCTCGCCCACGGCGACGTGCTCGCCGCCACCGGTCTGCTCGGTCACGTGCCGACGGTTCGCGGCGAGGTCGTGCACGGCGCGGCCAGGGGGCGGGAACTCGGCTTCCCGACCGCGAACCTGTCACCGGAGTCCGAGGGGCTCATCCCGGCCGACGGCGTCTACGCCGGCTGGCTGACGGATGCCGGGGTGCGCTACCCGGCGGCGATCTCGGTGGGCAACAACCCCACCTTCGACGGTGTGGCCCAGAAGCAGGTCGAAGCCTATGTGCTCGACCGGGAGATCGACCTCTACGACCACGTCGTGGACGTGTCGTTCGTGGACCGGATTCGCGGCATGGTCGCCTTCACGGGCATCGAGCCGTTGATCGTGCAGATGCGCGACGACGTCGAACGTGTGCGCCACCTGCTGTCCTGAGCGCCCGCCGTTCACGGCCGTTTCTGTCAACGCGACGGGCCTCGCGGAACTGGCCCACCGTCGCCGCGCCGGTTTCGGCAGGGCGCGCCCGCGCCCGAGCGTGTTGATTATTGGAGGCTGGCGATCGAGGCCAGCGCTCAGTCCCATGTCGGATGTCGATGGGCTGGTGTCGGCGCGGGCGATCGGGCGCTGTG